>NZ_JAAKPX010000011.1:0-160677 GCF_049172135.1 Aeromonas sp. 603079
GTGCCACCCACTGCAGTGGTATTCGCAGGCAAATTGTTGAAGGTATACACCAGGCTGGTCCAGGTCTCTGACCCGTCACCATCGCTGATACTCACCGTGTTGGTCAGCAGCACCTGTACCGTGCCATCCGTTTCGGTCGCACCCGCATTCAGCGCCTCGACGTTGAAGTCGAGGTCACCTTGTGGCGTCACTATCAGTGTCAAGGTCGAAGTAACAACATCAGAACTATCGGTGACCAGATAACTCACTGTAGGAACTGCACCAGAATAGTCAGGAGCGGGGGTAAAGGTGAAAGAGCCATCACTGTTGATGATCAGCGTACCAATGCCAGTAAGGGTCGATGTAACACCTGCGGGAACATCAATATTACTACCCCAGCTATAGCTGATGATGGATTGAGCCAAGGGACCATCCGGGTTGGAGCTGTTGACCAAAAGATCACCACTGACAGGGTTATCTTCATCCATCGAAGATACTTCACTCTCATCCAACAAGAGATTAGTTAGTGGCTCCGGTTCTAACAGTGGTTCAGCCGCTTGCTCAGTGTTGATAATGGGTTCAGCCTGATAATTGGTATCAAAACCGGCCTCGGCAATGGTCGCATCACCGGTTCTATCAATGGTGACAAAGCCACCATTGCCGCTTGCTCCTGCTACCCCGCCAATACCACCGCCACCACCGGCAGCAGGTGCACCACCTGCTGCTGAAGCCTCAAAGTTTTGCGTCGGGTCAACGCCTTGCAAAATTGACTCTTGCAATGCAGCAATGTCAGAAGGAGCGCCCTCCGTGCTGGCACCACCTTGCGGTTGTCCCGGTTCTGCTAATTCGGAACCGGTGGGTACATTCTGCGCTGGTGTATCGTCATAGGGGGAAAGAACAAGCTTGGCATCCTCCGCTATGGTCAATTTGGCACCGGGCTGGAGTATTTCCCCCTTTTGCAGGGGGCGACTGCTGCCATCAGCCAGCACAATCTCCACATTCCCTTCGATAGCTGAGACAACCACGGACTTGTCGATGATTTGGGTGCGCATATCCATTGCTCCAACGTGACAGATCTTGATGTCTACACCGTAGAGGGAGATAACGTGCTTTTCCGTTGCAATAATCTATAGGTTTGACTGCCCTCAAACCGATATAGAGAATAAAATCGAAAGGTTATTTTTTCTTCATCAAAATCATAACGATACAAATGGAACCAAATAGCACCCATATTAATTTGATAATAAAAAAATCAAAAAATATATTGTATTGATATAAAAAATGACCCCATTCGGGGCCATTTCTACAGTGCACATATCAATCAAGACAAGGGGAAAGCAGGATGCACAAATCCCTGATAACCATCGATATGCAACTTGGAAAGCAGTTCCACTTGATGTTGATCTTCGACGCGGGTTGCAATGGTGGTCACACCGGCATTGTGCGCAGCTCGGCACACTGCAGCCAAGAATGAGGTGTCAGCACCCGGCTCCATGACCTGACTGGTATAACCGTGATCCACCTTGACATAGGCAGGCGCTAACTCCTCCAGATAGCCCAGTGACTGGAAGTGACGGCCGTAGTGGTCAACCCCCCACTGGAAACCATGGACCTGCAATGCGCCTACCAAAGCGGCCACATGATCTTTGTGCTTCATAATGGCTGCCTCGGGTATCTCGAATAACAGCCGTTCTTTCAATTCGCCATGTTCGACCAGATAGTGCGTCAGCCAGGTCAAAAACTCATCCGAACAAAGCGAACCTGCCGTTATATTAATTGCCAGCACTAGATCCGCTTGTTTGTGCAGTAAGGGAACACATGCATCAAGTATTGCCTGATCAAAATCGCCCCCCAATTTGAACTGTTCGATGGCAGGCAAAAACTGACCGGCAAAATAGTCCGTGCCATCGCGAGAGATAGATGCAAACAACTCGGCATGCAACCTGGCCCCGTTATCAAATCGGCAAGCTGGCTGAGCCTTGAATCGCCAGAGGTGATGCGAAATAGCATCCTGAACCAAATCACGCCATGCCAAGCGCCCCATCAACCCCTGCTCGGCTCCCCCTTCCATGACAACAGCACCACGGCGTTCATTACGCGCCTTGCCGAGTGCATTATCCGCTTTAGTCAACAGGACTGAGAGATCATCATTACCATCACGGCCTGCAATACCAATGACGGAGAGAGGATTACCCTCCGCCATTGGGTTCACGACCAGATCAGCAATACGAGAATTGATAATTTCTGCCAACTCCTTAAGCTGACCCAAATCATCTGTCGGGCAGAGCAGAGCATATTCGGTCGCTGATATCCGCGCCACAGCTGCACCATCCCATCCCTTAAGCTGTTCGCGTAAGATTTGTGCTATAGATTTGACCATATTATCACGGGCAGCAAAACCTTCATCACGGTAGATATCATCGAGCATATCTACCGCAACCAACATGATGCCCCCTTGGCCAGATTCTGCAATCCAGGCATTAACCTGACCAACAAAATAGGCTCGATTACCCAAGCCAGAAACGGCATCCACATAAACTCGTTCACGCAGTTTCTCCGCCTCGTCGGCCTGCTCTTTGAATTGCACCGCCAACTTTCCGGATAAGATGTTGATCGCTTGTACAACCTGCTTCAATTCATAGGTCTTGGGCTCTGGAATGGTATGCCCAAAATGATGCAATTCAATCTCGACGGCCTGCTCACAAATCTGCTTGAGCGGTTTTAACAGGAAATTAAGTGCACGCATAAGCAAGATCGTGGTTACCAAAAATCCAATCACAAACCAGGTCGCCAGTTCGCTCATCCCTGCCCACAGTTCGTGATAGGCTTGTCCTGGGTGGCCCACCACCTTGAGCTTGCCAAGTTGCAGCCAGCCAGACGTCAGAATTGACTCATTGGATACTTCCGGAAACAAGCCAAGTTCAATAAACCAGTCAGGTACACCTTGAATACGGCTGCTGTTTTCTTCTTCAATCACATCTTTCGACGCAAGCAGGTCAAGACGAACCATACGGTAATAACCACCATCAAATATGGCCTTAATCACCGACTCAGCTCCCACCTTGTCGCCATTTTCAAGATAAGGGGTTAATGCCAGTCCCAGTGACGTAGCGGTGTTGATTACCGTTGTTTCCTGCTGTTGTGCCAGATAAGTTCGTGTCGAATTGAATTGCACCCAATAAGTAGCTGCAAACAATAGTCCAAACAACAGCAACATGGTGGCCAATAACTGTCTATAAAGCGTCATAGGTTAATCATCCAAATTCACCACAGGCCTAGCCAATCGCCCCGATGTCATGCGATTGCGTAAATCATTCCATAATCCCAAGCGAGATGATTGGCCAGCCAGCTCCCCTTGGCCTCGCGCCTTCATCAACCACAAGTGACTACCGTTAAAACTATAGATAGGTACCAAATCTCGCCGTTGGGTAGCGGGTCGAATAGAGCCTATCAAATTATCCAAAATAACCGGAACCGAAGAGGGTGTCTCATAATATGCCACCACCATGTGGAACTGGTTGTAATCAAGGGCCTTGACATAAACCATCCGCATTTTTTCATCCGGGATCCCCAATTCCAGTAGTGTGGAATATTTGGCAATACTGAAATCTTCGCAATCTCCTCCGGCAGCTCCCAGAAACTCGAGCGGGGTTGCCCAGTAATCTTTCTTGCGCCACAACTTGATGT
Organism: Aeromonas sp. 603079; assembly: GCF_049172135.1. Lineage (NCBI taxonomy): Bacteria > Pseudomonadati > Pseudomonadota > Gammaproteobacteria > Aeromonadales > Aeromonadaceae > Aeromonas > Aeromonas sp. 603079. The sequence continues at coordinate 3,667 of NZ_JAAKPX010000011.1, forward strand.
CATCAACAAAGCGCATTTGATTAAAAAAGTTGTTCACTCTTTCGAGCTTTTTCGTCTCGCTCAGTGCCTTTCCCTTCGTTTCCATCACCAGCATGCGCCAACTGGTTACACGCTTGCCAGCTCTGGCGCCATAGGTCTGCTCCGCCCGCTTGATCAAGTTGAGGTCTTCCTGTGGCAGAGGCTGGCTGGCACAGAGCAAAAGTGAGAAGGGTAACAGCAGGATCCATAAGGAGTGGCGCAGAGTACGTAGAGATCGGTATCTCCATTTATTGAGGAGATCATACCATCTGCCTCCGGTACCACGCTGGAGTGTCACGTCATATGCCTGCTGCATGATTGCTTCTGCACTCCTCAAAAACCGCGCAACCACCTGCTTTAGCCAAACATGGTGACTGCCAGCTGCAGTCACCATGTTGGCGTTCATCATTATCCCGGCGGGATCATTGGCAAACGGTTATTGCCTGGGCTGCCATTCAGCGGGTTGCTTGACGCTAAATGCGTTGAGCAGACTTCCAGTCGCATTGAGGATGCGATAGTCCGCCAGCAATGCATCATACTCAGCAGTGATATAACTGCGACGCGCTTCGAACAATTCGTTTTCGGTGTTCAATACGTCCAGCAAGGTTCGCTGACCCAAGCCAAACTGCTTCTTGTATGCCTGAACGGTATCGTAGCTTGCATCCACATGCTCTTTAAGGAAGGTTTTCTGTTTGGCCAGCGACTCTTTCGCATTCCATGCCAAACGGGTTCCCTCTTCTACCTGACGAAATGCATTCAGATGAATGTCTTTCGCCTGAGAGTACAGTGCCGAAGTTGCATTGCTCTCGGCTACGTCAGAACCACCTCGGAACAGGTTGTAACGCATCCGCACCATAGCTGTCAGATCGTCATTGCGACCTTTAACGGCATCAATATCCTCATTCCAGTTTTGGTCCACTTCAAAAGTGACGTTAGGGTAGAAACCGGATTTAGCACCTTCATGCTGATACTTGGCCGCTTCAATATCTTGCAGGGATGAGAGCAGGGTCGGGTGAACTTCTGTCGCCGTTTTCAGGGCAGTATCGAGACTAGCCGGGACCAACTCGGCATTAGGTACCGGTTGAACGAGATCTTTTGGTACCTCGTTAACCACCCGAATAAACTCGCTTTCCGCATCACGGTAGTTGTTTTCAGCGGCGGCTTGGTTGGCGTAGGCCCTGGCAACACGACCATCAATCTGGGTCTGATCAGCAGTAGAACCAAGCCCTGAATCAGTCCGTTTCTGAATGTCGCTACGGATCTGTTCGTGGGTTTCCAGGTTCTGTTTGGAGAGTTCCAGGATCTCCTGCTGGCGCAGCATATTGAGGTAGACCTCAGCCACTCGCAGCGCGGTATTCTCTGCTTCGGAGATCATCGCCAGACGCTGGGCGTTGGCTTCAGCTTCAGTTCGGGAGACGTTGTTGCTGACATCAAAGCCATCAAACAACATCTGCCGCAAACTGAGCCCAGCCTCTTTGCGAGTCATGGAGTCATCAATATTGCTGTTTGAACCAGCAGCCCGGGTAGAAGGGCTGTCAGTCTTTTCATAGCCTACGCCGCCACGCAGATCGATCGTTGGATAATAGCCACCCTTGGCGCCATCATGCTGATAGAGGCGTGCCTGGTAGAGATCAAACGCTTCCTTGATCTTGGGATGCGTAGCGAGTGTCTGTGCCACCGACTCTTCCAGAGTCTGGGCCTGACCCAAACTAGGGATCAGGGTGATGCCACTGACCAGCATGGCAACAATCGTTTTTTTCATGTTATCTCCAGTCATGTTTTGTTTTTAGATTGTTGGCTTATCGTTCTCTCAGTGCCGACTGCTTAGCCCGTAAAATCGGCTTAAGTAAATAGTCTAGGACACTTTTTTTACCAGTAATGATATCAGCACTGGCTAACATACCGGGGATGATGGGAAGTGCGTTAAGCTCATCGCCCAAGTAACTCTTCTCGGTACGCACCCGAACCAGATAAAAGGAGTTCCCCTCCTCATCCTGGATCGAGTCCGCACTTATCTGTTCAACCTTGCCATGCAATCCTCCATAGATTGTAAAGTCGTAGGCAGTGATCTTGACGATGGCATCCAGCCCCGGTCGCAGGAAGGCGATATCTTTCGGCGACACCTTGGCTTCAACCAACAAGGTGTCCTCCAGCGGCACTATCTCCATCAAATCCATGCCGGGCTGCACCACGCCGCCCAGGGTGTTGATCTTGAGTTTCTTGATGGTGCCCTTGAGCGGAGCAATCACGCTGGTCCGATCAACCCTATCTCGCAAGCCAACCTGCCCTTCTGACAACTGGCCAAGTCGCCCCTGCTTCTCATTCAGTTCCGTCTGGGAGTCAGCACGGAATTTCAGCGCTATGTCATTGCGCTTGGAAATAGTCTCACGCAACACCGAATTGAGTTTTGGTATCAGCAGACGGTTGCTCTCCAGCTCCCCCTGCATCTCGTTGACCTGCCGCTCCAGCTTAATTAGCTCCACTTGAGGCACTATACCCTCTTTTGCCAGTGGACGGCTAATATTGAGCTCTTGTCTGGCCAGATCCACACTGCGATTTACTGTGCGGATCTTGGCATTCAGTTCAATCAGTTCCTGCTCTTTCTGCTCGATCTGTTGACCAAGAATATAGAGCTGGTTCTTCAGGTTATTAAGGCGATCCCGTTGTACCGAGCGTTCACGGTTGGCATATTCGGGAAAGACGGTTTCATAGCCATCCGGGAACTGAATTGGCGCTTCTCCCACCACTACCTGTTCACGCCACCCCAGTGCGGGATCATTTTTAACCTCAACACTGGCCATTTCGGCCCGTAACCGTGCAATATCTCCTTTCAGAGTGACCAGCTCCTGCTCACGCTCTCGAAAATCGGAGCGGAAACGGGTGTCATCGATGCGCAGCAGCGGCTGTCCCTTCTCGACGATATCCCCCTCTTTGACGAAGATCTCTTTGACTATCCCCCCTTCCAGATTCTGGATCACCTGTAGTTGGCGGGATGGGATCACCTTGCCCTGACCCACGGTGACTTCATCCAGCTCGGCCCAGGCAGCCCAGACGATGGCACTCATGAAAAAGAGGAAACAGCACCATAACAGGATGCGGGCACCGGTTGGGGTAGTAAGCAACACAGCTGCCGCGCCGTCATCGACAAACTCCAGATGCTCGGGTGCCGGCAATACATCACCGGAAGGCGCATTTTTGCTGCGTTTTAACCAGTTCATGAGCCCCTTAACCATGGGACACCTCCTGCACGCGCACCTTGCCTTCCTTCAACTGCTGCAACACCACCTCTTTGGGACCATCTGCCACAATCTGTCCCTGCTCGATGACGATAACTCGCGAGGCCACATCCAGCATCGAGGTCTTGTGGGTGATGAGGATCAAGGTGGTTTCCGGGCCCAGTCTGGCGAGCTCCTGTTTGACCTGCATCTCGGACTGGTTGTCCATGTTGGAGGTAGGCTCATCCATCACCAGAATGGGGGGATCATTGAGCAGGGCGCGTGCCAGCAGGATCGACTGACGCTGGCCACCGGAAAGCTGACGGCCACCCTCACCTATCTGCCGATCCAATCCGTTGGGATCACGGTTGGTAAAATTGGTGACGCCCGCCCGCTTGGCAGCACGCAAGACTCTCACGTCATCCACCAGCGGATTACCCAGCATGATGTTGTCTCGCACCGAACCAAAAAAGAGAATGACATCTTGGGGAACACAACCGATATTGCGACGAATCACCGAGGGAGGCAACTGGTCTATTTCGAAACCATCGATCCGGACCGAACCGTCAGTCGGCCGATACAGCCCCATCAACAACTTCTCGAGGGTCGTTTTACCCGCCCCAATCCGGCCGATAATTGCCACCTTTTCACCCGGCTGAATACGCAAATTGATATGGTGCAGGGTGCTGGTTTCCATTCCTGGATATTTGAACGAAACATTTTCGAATTCAATTCGACCGGCAATCACCGGATGATGGATATATTGCTTGCCTTCCTCCTGCTCACCCGGGGTTTGCATGATTTTTTCCAGAATATCCAGTGCAGACTTGGCCTGGTTATAACGGGTCGACAACACTGAGAGTTGCACCATGGGCGCAATGGCACGGCTGGAGAGCATCACGGCAGCAATCATCCCCCCCATGGTGACTAAGCCTTCGGAGATCTGGTAAACACCGACAATCACCAGACCGACCGTCACCACCTGCTGGATATAACTGGCCAGTGACGACATGGAGTTGGTAATTCGCCGTGTTTGTACACCCCAGGTGGAAATATGGGAAACAGCCTGCTCCCAACGGTGCTGGAACAGACTCTCGGCGCCAAAGATTTTGACCGTTTCCAGCCCGGAAATACTTTCGATCAGGTTGGCATTTTTCTGAGAGGCCAGCCGGGAACCCTCTTCGATGGACTTTTTGAGCGGCTCTTGAATATAGAAGCTGTAGGCGATCAGGATCAGCATGGCGACGATGGGGACCACCACCATCACACCGGCAAACATCCAGATAATAAAAAGGAAGAAGACGGCAAAAGGCAGATCGATAAGAGTAGAAACCGTCGCGGAAGTGAAAAACTCCCGCACCGATTCAAATTCCTGCAGATGTTTGGCGAAAGCGCCGGTGGAAGCGGGACGAGACTCCATCCGCATGCCCATCACCTTGGCGAAAATCTTGGCGGACAACAGCACATCAGACTTTTTGCCAGCGATATCGATAAAGTAACTGCGCAACTGCCGCATCACAAAATCGAAGGTAAAGACCACCATGGCCCCGACCGCCAGCACCCAGAGCGAATCAAATGCCAGATTGGGCACAATCTTGTCATAGACGTTCATGGTAAAGAGGGGGCTAGCGATGGCAAACAGGTTGATCAGAATGGAGGCGATCAGCACATCGCGATAGATTCCGCGAGATTCAAACAAAGTGCTCCAGAACCAGTGGCCATCACGGGTCTCCAGCACCTTGGGAGAGCGCTCGTCAAATTTGAACTGCTTCTTAACGTAAAAGAGACGCCCCAAATACTCATCACCCAGCTGGGCAGCAGTCAGCCATTGGGCGGCATCACCTGCCTGCGGGAAAATCACTTTCCCCTGGCTGCGATCTTCGTTCCACTCCAGCAAAATACAGGCGCCACCGTTACGCATCTGCAATACGCAGGGCAGCAGCAAGGGAGAGATCTGATCAAGCGGCTGGATCACTTCACGGGCAGATAGCCCGCCCCGCTCGGCAGCACGACAAAAGAGTGCTGTAGTCAGTCGTCCGGAGACCAGTGGCAACCCGGTCGTCAGGGCATCCTGGCTGTTGGGCACACCATAAAAGCGGGTCAAGAAGACCAGACACTCCAATAACTCATCGATACGACTTGTTTCTGCTTGCATAGCATCCCGTCACTGCATTAATAAGGTCGATACGAGAGGGGTATCACTCATATTTTCCTGCTATAGCGACTCTAAAAACGAGCCCCCTCCCACAGATGAGCCTGATCAGGGAATAAACCTATCCGGATACATCGTGACACTCACCACCAATTTTCCTTGCATGATGATTGGTAAAACCAGCCTGTGGGCATCATGCCGACGCCTCCCTCAGGTAAATGGAGGTGTTAATTGATAATGGCATTTATTGTGGCGCATCACTATATCAACCTGCAGGTACCAAAACTATAGTTTATGGTATGAACTTTTTATATAACCCTATGTTTTACGTGAAAATAATAATTACGAACTCAATTATAGGTCAGGAAGTATGAAGGGTCTTCCCAGTGCATGACCCTGAGGGCCACTCAAGGAGAGTGCTCGTGCAATGTCCGCCATCGCAGTCCAGCGATTCTCGCACCAGGCGGGAGCAAGCAGGGTTGGGCGGCGCGCCGATGCCGAAATCCGGTGATACACCACCTCGGGTGGTGTGTGCTGGATCATGGCGACAGCGGCTTCCACATACTGCTCCAGCGTCAATACCTCAAGCCGCCCCGCTTGCCACGCTTTGCCAAGAGTACTGCCCTCTACCACATGAAGCGGATGCAGCTTGATCCCCTCAACACCGGTCCCAACGATACGATGCAGGGTATCGAGGCTGTCCATCGACACCTCGCCCGGCAGGCCGACGATCAGATGAGCACATACCTTGATGCCGCGCTGATGGGCACGTCTTACCGCATCCTCATAGGCGGCATAACCGTGGCCGCGGTTGATCCGTTGCAGAGTCTTGTCGTTGGCGCTTTGCAGCCCGAGCTCCAGCCACACCTCGTAGCCCCGGGCCTGATAGCCCGCCAACAGATCCAGCACCGCATCCGGCACGCAATCGGGGCGAGTGCCCACACAGAGCCCCACCATATCGCTCACCGACAGCGCCTCTTCATACATCCGCTGCAGATATTCGACCTCGGCATAGGTGCTGGTATAGGCCTGAAAATAGGCAAGATAGCGCTTGGCACGGGTGACTTCGTCCCGGCGAGCCAGCAGTTGTTGCACCACTGAGAGTTGCTGAGCCGACTCGTCGGCAAAAGAGGAAACGTTGCAGAAGGTGCAGCCACCACGGCCCAGGGTGCCGTCACGGTTCGGGCAGGTGAAGGCCCCGTGGATGGAGAGTTTGTGGATCTTCTGACCATGACGCTGCTTGAGATCCTGACCGAATGTATTGACGAGTTCGTGTAACTGCATGACACCTCCGCTAAAGGAGCGCCATTGTACGAGCTTGCGCAAAACAGGGGCTGAGCTGGATCAAGCTAGCGGAGAGAGTAAAACATATAAATACCCGACCAATTTTGAATAAATATAGAGAAAAAGCGCAAAAAAAGGATTTTTACTGTTCTTTGACGATTCAAACAGTAAACATCCATATGAAAATGAGACCTGATAACCCACTGTTGAACAATGAAAAATTCAAAGAGACCCGACAGCACACAATTGCAAGCATGGGATATTGAAAATGTGATCCCTTCCGCTGTCAGCCACATCGGGTTGGTAAAATTACTACATTCGCCCATCGTCGCCGAGCACACCATTGAGCCCGTCAATGACGATATATTTAACCAACAAAATCAAACTATACAGAATAAAAACTACATAACTGCGAGCAAATCCCCCTAACCCGACATTTTGTTATGCGAATGTAACCATGAAGACAAACCTGACCTGCGATTGACCTCGCCAGAAAATCCCATTAGTTTGGAGATTCGCCACGTCAGGCAGACGGAACCACAAGAGCCAATCGCAATTTATGCAGTCAGGTGATGACTGTGCGATACAAGGCCGAGCAAGGGAGAAATGCAATGTCACTATATGATCCAAAGCTGGAGAGGGATAACTGTGGCTTCGGCCTATTGGCCCACATGGAAGGGGAAGCCAGCCACAAGCTTGTCCGTCTCGCGATGTCAGCATTGGCTCGCATGCAGCACCGCGGCGGGATCTCCGCCGATGGCAAGACCGGCGATGGTTGCGGTCTGCTGCTGCAAAAACCGGACAGCTTCTTCAGAGCTGTCGCCGAGGAGAAGGGATGGCACCTTGGCCGCAACTATGCGGTCGGCATGCTGTTTCTCAACCCTGACCCCGTATTGGCCCAGCAGACCCGCGACATCATCGACGAAGAGCTGGAAAAAGAGACCCTGAGTCTGGTCGGCTGGCGCAAGGTGCCCGTCGATACCAACGTACTGGGTACCATCGCCAAAGCCTCCCTGCCCAGCATTGAACAGGTCTTTGTCAACGCCCCGCCCGGCTGGGTCGACAAGGATCTCGAGCGCCGTCTCTATATCGTGCGTCGCCGCATCGAAAAGCGCGTCAACGACGACTACTTCTATGTGGTCAGCCTCTCCAACCTGGTCACCGTCTATAAAGGGCTGTGCATGCCGGTGGACTTGCCGCGCTTCTATCTGGATCTCGCCGACATCCGTATGCAGGCGGCCATCTGCGTCTTCCACCAACGTTTCTCCACCAACACCAGCCCGCGCTGGCCGCTGGCCCAGCCGTTCCGCTATCTGGCCCACAACGGCGAGATCAACACCATCGCCGGTAACCGCCAGTGGGCCAAAGCGCGCAGCTACAAATTTGCGACGCCGCTCATTCCCGATTTGCAGGAAGCGGCTCCCTTCGTCAACACCACCGGCTCTGACTCCTCCAGCCTCGACAACATGCTGGATCTCTTCCTCGCCGGTGGTATGGACCTGTTCCGCGCCATGCGCCTGTTGATCCCGCCTGCATGGCAAAAGCACCCGAACATGGATGACGACCTGCGCGCCTTCTACGACTTCAACTCCATGCACATGGAGCCGTGGGATGGCCCCGCTGGTATCGTCATGACCGACGGTCGCTACGCCACCTGCGCACTTGATCGCAACGGTCTGCGTCCGGCCCGCTACGTCATCACCAAGGACAAGTTCATCACCCTCGCCTCCGAGGTCGGCACCTGGGACTACACCCCGGACGAAGTGCTGGAGAAGGGCCGGGTCGGCCCGGGCGAGCTGTTCGTGGTGGATACCAGCAACGGCAAGGTGTGGACCAGCTTCGAGATCGATGACGATCTCAAGACCCGCCACACCTACAAACAATGGATGGATAAACATTGCCGCCGACTGGTCCCCTTCGAGCAGATGGACGATAGCCAGACCGGTAGCCGCGAGTTCTCCGACGACCAGCTGAAAACCTATCAGAAGCTGTTTGGCTACTCCTTCGAGGAGCTGGATCAGATCATCCGGGTACTGGGTGAGAACGGTCAGGAAGCGGTCGGCTCCATGGGGGATGACACCCCGATGGCGGTGCTCTCCTCCGGTCCGCGCACCCTTTATGACTACTTCCGCCAGATGTTTGCCCAGGTGACCAACCCGCCCATCGACCCGCTGCGGGAGAACCACGTGATGTCGCTGGCCACCTGTATCGGTCGCGAGCAGAACGTCTTCAACGAGACCTTCGGCCACGCCCACCGGGTGCTGTTCCAGTCGCCGATCCTGCTCTACTCCGACTTCCACCAGCTGCTGGCACTGGAAGGTGAGTACTACCGTCATCAGGTGATCAGCCTCAACTTCAAGCCAGAAGAGGGGCTGGAAGCGGCCATCGTGCGCATCTGCGATGAGGCCAAAGCCGCAGCCAAGAGTGGCACCGTACTACTGGTGCTGTCGGATCGCGACATCAGCGCCGACACCCTGCCGATCCCTGCCGCCATGGCGGTGGGTGCAGTACAGCGTACCCTGGTGGACAACAACCTGCGCTGCGACGCCAACATTCTGGTGGAAACTGCAAGCTGCCGTGACCCGCACCACTTCTCGGTGCTGCTGGGCTTTGGCGCGACCGCCATCTACCCCTATCTCGCCTACGAAACCCTGGCCAAACAGGTTGAAGAGGGCGTGCTCACCATGTCCCTGCGCCAGGCGATGGTCAACTATCGCAACGGCATCAACAAGGGGCTCTACAAGGTGATGTCCAAGATGGGCATCAGCACGGTCGCCAGCTACCGCTGCTCCCAGCTGTTTGAAGCGGTCGGTCTGGCCAAGTCGGTGGTCGATACCTGCTTCCGCGGCGTATCGAGCCGTATTCAGGGTGCCGATTTTGCCGATATCCAGCAGGATCAGCACAATCTGGCCCGTCAGGCCTGGCTGACCCGCAAGCCCCTCCCCCACGGTGGTCTGCTCAAGTTCGTCCACGGCGGCGAGTACCACACCTACAACCCGGATGTGGTGCAGACCCTGCAAACCGCGGTGCGCTCCGGCAACTATGCCGATTACAAGGAGTACGCCCGTCTGGTGAACGAGCGCCCGGTTGCCACCCTGCGCGATCTGCTGGCGCTGAAGAAGGTCGACAATCCGGTCGCGCTGGATCAGGTTGAGCCAGCCGACAAGCTGTTCCCCCGCTTCGACTCCGCCGCCATGTCCATCGGCGCCCTCGGCCCTGAAGCCCACGAGGCACTGGCTGTCGCCATGAACCGCCTCGGTGGTCAGAGCAACTCCGGCGAAGGTGGCGAAGATCCCAAGCGTTTCGGTACCGAGAAGAACTCCCGCATCAAGCAGGTGGCTTCCGGCCGATTCGGTGTCACCCCCCACTACCTGATGAACGCCGATGTAGTGCAGATCAAGGTGGCTCAAGGCGCCAAGCCCGGTGAAGGGGGCCAGCTGCCCGGTGATAAGGTCACCGCCCAGATCGCCCAGCTGCGTTATTCCGTGCCCGGCGTGACCCTGATTTCACCGCCGCCGCACCACGACATCTACTCCATCGAGGATCTGGCCCAGCTCATCTTCGACATCAAGCAGATCAACCCGAGCTGTCTGGTGTCGGTGAAACTGGTCTCCGAACCCGGCGTTGGCACCATCGCCTGCGGCGTGGCGAAGGCCTATGCCGACTTCATCACCATCTCCGGTTATGACGGCGGTACCGGTGCCAGCCCCCTCACCTCGGTCAAATATGCCGGCTCCCCGTGGGAGCTGGGTCTGGCTGAAACCCAGCAGGCGCTGGTCGCCAACGGCCTGCGCCACAAGGTGCGACTGCAGGTGGATGGCGGCCTCAAGACCGGTCTGGACATCATCAAAGCGGCCATCCTCGGCGCCGAGAGCTTCGGTTTTGGCACCGGTCCCATGGTGGCGCTCGGTTGCAAATACCTGCGGATCTGCCACCTGAACAACTGCGCCACCGGCGTTGCCACTCAGGATGAGAAGCTGCGTCGCGAGCACTTCACCGGCCTGCCGGAGATGGTGATGAACTACTTCAAGTTCATCGCCGAGGAGACCCGCGAGCTGATGGCCCAGCTCGGTGTCACCCAGCTGACCGACCTGATTGGCCGCACCGATCTGCTGGAAGCCCTGCCCGGCCTCACCGCCCGTCAGGCCAAGCTGGATCTCTCCGGCATTCTGGCCCGTCCGGTTGCTCCGGCAGGCTCCAGCCTGTTCAGCCAGCAGCACAACCCCACCTTCGACAAGGGGCCGCTCAACCTCAAGATGGTGGAGGATCTGCTGGAAGCGGTGGAAACCTCAAGCGGTGGCGAGTTCCGCTACGACATTCGCAACACCGACCGCTCGGTGGGTGCGCGTCTGTCCGGCGAAATCGTCAAGCGGCACGGCAACCAGGGGATGGCGGCCGATCCGGTCAAAGTGCACTTCAACGGCACCGCAGGCCAGAGCTTCGGCGTCTGGAACGCGGGTGGCCTTGAGATGATCCTCACTGGCGATGCCAACGACTATGTGGGCAAGGGGATGACCGGCGGCAAGCTGGTGATCAAGCCCCATGTCGGCGTGGCGTTCAAATCCCATGAAGCGGCCATCATCGGCAACACCTGCCTCTACGGTGCCACCGGCGGCAAACTCTACGCCGCGGGCACTGCCGGCGAGCGTTTCGCAGTGCGCAACTCCGGCGCACTGGCGGTGGTCGAGGGGATTGGCGACAACGGTTGTGAATACATGACCGGCGGCATCGTCACCGTACTGGGTCAGACCGGCGTCAACTTTGCGGCGGGCATGACCGGCGGCTTTGCCTACGTGCTCGACGAGTGCGGCAACTTCGCCAAGCGCACCAACCCCGAGCTGGTGGAACTGCTGGACGTGGCGGATCTCGCCATCCATCAGGAGCACCTGCGCGGCATCATCACGGCGCACCTCAATGAGACCGGCAGCTCGCGCGCCGAGGAGATCCTGGCTAACTTCGACTCCTATGTGCCCAAGTTCAGGCTGATCAAACCCAAGTCCAGCGACGTGAAATCGCTGCTGGGTCACACCAGCCGTTCCAGTGCAGAACTCAGAATCCAGGCGCAATAAGGAGGGAACCCTATGAGCCAGAACGTATTTCAGTTTATCGATGTCCAGCGGGTCGACCCGCCCAAGAAGCCGCTCAAGATCCGCAAAATCCAGTTTGTGGAGATCTACGAGTCCTTCAATCAGCCGCAGGTACAGATGCAGGCGGATCGCTGCCTCGAGTGCGGCAACCCCTACTGCGAGTGGAAGTGTCCGGTCCACAACTACATCCCCAACTGGCTGAAGCTGGCCAAAGAGGGGCGCATTCTGGAGGCGGTAGAGCTCTCCCACCAGACCAACAGCCTGCCGGAAGTGTGCGGTCGGGTCTGCCCGCAGGATCGCCTCTGTGAGGGCTCCTGCACCCTCAACGATCGCTTCGGCGCGGTGACCATCGGCAACATCGAAAAATACATCACCGACAAGGCGTTCGAGATGGGCTGGAAGCCGGATCTCTCGAACGTGGTCAAGACCGGCAAGCGGGTCGCCGTCATCGGTGCCGGCCCTGCAGGCCTCGCCTGTGCCGATGTGCTGGCACGCAATGGCGTCACCCCGGTGGTGTTTGACAAGTATCCGGAGATCGGTGGCCTGCTCACTTTCGGTATCCCCTCCTTCAAGCTGGAAAAAGAGGTGATGCAACGTCGCCGCGAGATCTTCCAGGGGATGGGCGTGGAGTTTCGTCTCGAGACCGAAGTGGGCAAGGACATCACCTTCGCCGATCTGCTCGGCGAGTTCGATGCGGTCTTCCTCGGGGTCGGTACCTACAAGTACATGAAGGGCGGCTTTGCCAACGAAGAGGCGCCGGGCGTCTATGATGCCCTGCCCTACCTCATCGCCAACGCCAACCGCTTGCTGGGGTTCGAGAAGGCACAAGCCGACTACATCGACTTCGCCGGCAAGCAGGTGGTGGTGCTGGGCGGTGGCGATACCGCCATGGACTGCGTGCGTACCGCTATCCGTCAGGGGGCCGCCAAGGTGATCTGCGCCTATCGCCGCGACGAGGAGAACATGCCGGGCTCCAAGCGGGAGGTGAAAAACGCCCGCGAGGAGGGGGTTGAGTTCATGTTCAACCTGCAACCGGTAGCGGTCGAGCTGGATGCCAGTGGTCGCACCGTCGGCATCAAAGTAGTGAGCACCGAGCTGGGTGAACCCGATGCCAATGGCCGCCGCAATCCGGTGGTCATCGAGGGCTCAGAGCAGGTGTTGGCCGCCGATGCGGTGGTGATGGCGTTTGGCTTCCAGCCCAACCCCCAGCCCTGGATGGCGGAGTTCGGCATCGAGCTCGACAACCGGGATCGCATCAAGGCGCGCGAGCAGGCGGAATATGCCTTCCAGACCAGCAACCCCAAGGTGTTCGCCGGTGGCGACGCGGTACGCGGCTCCGATCTGGTGGTGACCGCCATCTACGAAGGGCGCAAGGCGGCCGAAGGGATCATGGACTATCTGGCGGTCTAACCTGCAATTCCGCAGTCAACCCAAAACAGAGCCCCGCAAATGCGGGGCTCTTCTTTTGAGGCTCGGGATTCAAGGCTCGGAGTTCTCGCTGGCAGCTTGTCACCTATCACTCCACCCACCTCGTCCGGGGAGCGGCTAGATGCTCCAGCTCTCCGGCAACCGCTCGGTGAGGGTGGAGATGTACTCGAAGGTACGCGCCCGCTTGGGAGTGGTGAACATCTGGCGTGCACTGCCTGCTTCCACCACCTCACCCGCCTCCAGAAAGATCACCTGCTGCGCTATCTGGGCGGCCAGCCGCAGATCGTGGGTGGCGATTAGCATGGTGGTTCCCTCGCAGGCCAGCTGGCGCAGCACCGTCACCACCTCCTGGGCAAGCTCGGGATCCAGCGCCGAGGTGGGTTCATCACAGAGCAGTACCTTGGGCGATGGCGCCAGCGCCCTCGCAATGGCAACCCGCTGCTGCTGGCCACCGGAGAGGGTGGCAGGCACCGCCTCGGCCTTGTGCCTGAGCCCCACCTTGTCGAGCAGTTGCAAGCCGCGCACCTCCGCTTTCGCTCTTGGCCACTTCAACACGGTCACCAGCCCCTCAATCACGTTTTCCAGCACCGTCATGTGCGGGAACAGTTGGAAATTCTGGAATACCATGCCGGTCTGCTGGCGCAATGCCTGCACGCTCTGGCGAGGCAGATGGTGAGAAAAATCGAGTTCGCTCCCCCCCAACACCAAGTGCCCCGCATCCGGCCGCTCCAGCACATTGACACAGCGCAACAGGGTGCTCTTGCCACTGCCCGAGGGGCCAATCAGGGCGGTCACACTGCCCGCCACCATGGCAAGATCGATCCCCTTGAGCACCCGCTGCCCGCCAAACTGCTTCTCGATACCACGCAACCGGATCATAGGGCGACCTCCCGGGTCTCTTTGTGGGTCAACTTGCGCTCCAGCCGGTCTTGCAAGGTGGAGAGCACCGAGCTAAACAGCAGGTAGATGATGGCCGTCTCTATGTAAAGGATCAGCGGCTCATAGGTGACAGAGGCGAGCCGCTGGGCCGCCTGAAACAGCTCAGGCACGGTCACTGCCGCCGCCAACGAGGTGTCCTTCACCAGCGAAATAAAGGTGTTGGAAAGCGGTGGCACCGCAATGCGCGCCGCCTGCGGCAGGATCACCCGCCACATCACCTGGGGCCAGTTCATGCCAATCGAATAGGCCGCCTCCCACTGCCCTTTCGGGATCGCCGCCAGAGTGGCACGGATGATCTCAGAGCTGTAGGCGCCGATGTTGAGGGTGAACCCGATCACCGCGGCGGTGAAGGCATCCAGCACAATGCCAGCACTCGGCAAGCCATAGAAAATCAGAAAGAGCTGCACCAGCAGCGGCGTACCACGAATAAGCCAGACATAAAAACGAACCAGTGCCACCAATGGTGTCGGGCCATATAATCTGGCCAGCGCCACCAGCAAGCCGAGCAATATTCCCAAGACAAAGGTGATCAGGGTCAGTGGCACGGTAAAAATAAGCCCCGCTCTAAGCAGGGGCCAAAAAGAGTCGATCATTAACTGCAACCAGGCTGGCACGTTAATTACCTCGCTAGTTATTATTTTCCGGCAATATTATTGCGAGACATCAGTACCAAAATACTTAAGAGATATTTTCTGGTAGCTACCATCCTGTTTGGCAGTGCGCAGTGCCTGATTGATAGCGGCCAGCAATTCCGGCTGTCCCTTGGCGAGCAACACTGCCGATTGATCCCCCTTCGCCTCGGTCGCCGCCACCCTCAATTTGGCATCCGGTTTCTGTTTCTTGAAGTCGAGGAACGAGAGGCTGTCATTGATGGTGGCATCCACTCGCCCGGTCAGCACCAGCTGTAGTGACTGGTTGAAGCCCTCGGTGGCGACCACCTCGGCGCCCGAGGATTTCGCCAGCTGAGCAAAGTTGCTAGTCAGGGACTGGGATGATTTCTTACCCTTCAGATCCGCAAAGCTGTTGATGCTGTGATTATCGCTGTGCACCACGATCACCGCTTTGGAGGTGATGTAGGGATCTGAAAAATCATACTTTTTCAGCCGCTCCGGGGTGATGGCCACTTCGTTGAGCACCAGATCGTAGCGCTTGGCATCCACCCCGGCGATGAGACCATCCCACTTGCCTTCGACAAACTCCGGCTTCACCCCAAGGCCTTTTGCAATCAGCTCGCCAATCTCCACATCAAAGCCGACCAGCTTGCCGCTCTTGTCGTGATAGGTGAACGGAGGATAAGCCCCTTCGGTACCAATCTTGATCACGCCACTATGCTGAATCGCCGCAAGGGAGGATTGTGCCTCGGCAGAAGTCACCAAGGTCAACGGAAGGGATGCCAGTAAAAAGAGAGTGTGCCACTTGTTCATATTATTTACCTCGTTATATTTTTATTTCCCATGAGTCGCCAACGACAACCATATTAATGAAACCGTCTCTTGCATGGATGATGCAAATATCTAAAAACTCAGATGTATGCCTTGCAAATATCGAGCTGGCTTAGGCAAAACATATCGCGCCATATCCCATGTCCAAACCATGAAATATGGTGATATTTAGCGAAATAATGGATAACGAGGGTGGGATGGCTTGAACATGGCAAACACCGCCAGCCATCAGAGTGACCGGCGGCGCTCTTTTTAGACGAGTTCTGGCGTGCGGGTTAGCTTGCTCACCCAGGGACGGCGCCAGGCGGGGGCCTCATACTGTTCCGGCCAATATTCGGTCTGCTGCACAATGCGATCGCCCTCGACCCGATGAAAGGTGATGGCCCGGGCATGCACGACCCCATCGGTGATCTGCACTTCGCTCACCACCTCGTCTCCTTGTGCCAGCAGGCGGACTATGGTGAAACTCCACGGCCCGGCGGCCGGATAACGGCGATTGATCTCGACAAAGTTGCAGCGCCCGAGGATCCGCTCCCCCGATTGCGGCCAGTCACAGACAAACTCATCCCCCAGCCATCGCGCCGCTCTGGCAAAATCATTGCTCTGCATTGCCTGCCAGTAAGCTTCCACCACTGCCACCGGTTTCATCACTGCCACCTCCCTCTTCATGTTCAGGTTGCTCACACTCTCACCACCAGCCACTCCCCCTTGCCCACCGGCACCAGCGAGGTGACAAAACGGGGATCCTGCGCCACTTCAGCCATCCATTCCGCCAGCTCCTCCCGATGAGAGATGGCATTATCGACCACCAGCAAGCCGCGCGGGGGCAAGAGACGCTGCAACTGCGGCCACCACACCCGGTATTGCCGGCGATCGGAATCAAGAAAGATGAGCGGGAAGCCCGCCGATGGCAGGGTGGGCAACAGCGCTCCCGCCTCCCCGGCCAGCTGGGTGATCCGCCCGGCAAGACCGGCTTGTTCGAAATTGGCCTGCGCCAGTGCCCGCTTGCTCTCATCCCGTTCGATGGTCGTGACATGACCATCGAGCCGGGCCACCGCCTCGGCCAGCCAGAGGGTGGAGTAACCGTTGGAGGTGCCGATCTCGAGCACCGCCTGCGCCCCGCGGGTCTGCACCAAAACCGCCAGCAACTCGCCGGTATCGCGGGTAATGTTGAGCATCTTGTCGGCGCGATCCGTCTGCGCCAGGTCGTGCTGCTCGCCAAACTGCTCCAGCGCCTGCTTCAGACGCTCAAGGGGGGTATTGGCCCTCGCCGTCTGCAGTGGCAAACCGCGCTCGCACCCGGTCATCGCCCTCTCCTTTCATGACTATCAATAGCCACTATCCTTACGGCTGGCATTTTTGGAGTCAAATGGCGGCGACCAAAACCTTGCGCCGGTTAAAAAAACCGATAAAAAACTCTGGCCAATTGAGGCAGAATTTGCTGCGCCTATCTGTTACACTTCGCGCCCGCCATTTTCAGGCTGCGCTGATGCTTTATCAGGGTCGGCCACCAGTGGCAATCCGCGACCGTTCGCCCATGCCGGCTTGTCAAGCCGAACACAATCCAGTTGGATCACAGGAAACCGATATGAGATTTGAAGCATTCGATTTTGCCCCCGAGATTTTGCGCGCAGTCTCGGAGTGCGGTTATCAGGAGATGACCCCTGTGCAGCAGCAGGCGATCCCGGCCATTCGCCGTGGCCGCGATGTGCTGGCCAGCGCCCAGACCGGTACCGGCAAGACCGCCGCCTTCGCCCTGCCCATCTTGCAGCGTCTGGTAGACAATCCGGCGCCGGTCCAGCCTTCCAACGCCCGGGTGCTGATCCTGACCCCGACCCGCGAGCTGGCGGCTCAGGTGGCGAGCAACATCAATGACTTCGCCAAGTATCTCGATGTCACCACCATCACCATCGTCGGCGGTGGCAAGCAGGACGTGCAGGCCAAGAAGCTCAAAGCGGGCGCTCACATCATTGTGGCCACCCCGGGCCGTCTACTGGAGCACCTCACCGCCTGCAACCTCAGCCTCTCCACCGTGGAGTGTCTGGTGATGGATGAAGCAGATCGCATCCTCGACATGGGCTTCAGTGCCGATGTGCAGAAGATCCTGCAAGCGGTCAACAAGACCCGTCAAAACCTGCTCTTCTCCGCCACCTTCTCCGACGCGGTGAAGAAGCTGGCCAACCTGATGCTGGACAGACCGCAGATCGTCAGCGTCAACAAGCAGAACTCCACCGCCGACACCGTCAGCCACACCGTCTATCCGGTCGAGCAGAAGCGCAAGCGCGAGCTGCTCTCCGAGCTGATTGGCAAGCAGAACTGGCAGCAGGTGCTGGTGTTCGCCAGTACCCGCGAGAGCTGTGATGTGCTGGTCGAGGAGCTGAACCTCGACGGCATCAAGTCCGCCGTTGTCCATGGCGAGAAGGCCCAGGGCAACCGTCGCCGCGCCCTGCGCGAATTCATGGAAGGCAAGATACGGGTACTGGTCGCCACCGAGGTGGCAGCCCGTGGTCTGGACATTCCGGATCTGGAGTACGTGGTCAACTATGATCTGCCGTTCCTGGCGGAAGATTACGTGCACCGCATCGGCCGTACCGGTCGTGCCGGCAAGCGCGGCATGGCCATCTCCTTCGTCAGCCGTGAAGAGGAGCGTACCCTGCTGGAGATCGAGGCCCTGATCGGCCAGAAGATCCGCCGCATCATGGTACCGGGCTATGAGGTGAGCAGCCGTGACGAGCTGATCAAACAGCTGCAGGAGCGTCGCCGCTTCGGCAAGCGTCCGCAGCGTGAAGATAACGCCGTGGCCCAGGTGATGGCCGAAGCCAAGCTGCAGGGTCAGCGCCTCAAGCGTCTGGCCGCCGCCAAGAAGCCCCGCCAGCCGAAATAAGGCGGACAGTTGCTCTATTGAACCGCAAAGGCGCCACTGGCGCCTTTGCCATCTCTGTCATCGGTGTTGACCCCTGGTGGTCAACTCAAGGATTGCTTATGACCTCTCCGACCTACAATCAGGCCCTGCTCGAGATGGCCACCCAGAGCCTGGCCGAACTGGCCCGCACCGCCGAGCAAAAGGCGGGCAAGCGCACTCCGGCGCAAGAGAGCCACTTTCTCTGCACCTGGATGGCCGACTCCCTCAAGGAGAAGCGCTTCTCCCGTCTGGTGATGGAAGATTTGAAAGCTTGGGTGCAGCTTGGCCGCACGCTGGGTGCGGGCGCCGATCTCAAGGGATTGCTGGAGCGCATCGCCTTCCAATACCAGTGCGCCATGACCAATCCGCAGCAATTGGGAGCCAAGCTGGCGGCCCTGCTGGAGGATCTGACGGCGGCAGGCTGGCTGGTGCTGACCGAGAGCGAGGTGAACGCCAAGCTGCGCCTGCAATCGGGCGGTCAAGCGAGTCTGGTGGTAAGCCATAGCGAATATGAAGGCCATATCGAGGACGGTGAGCTTGTCAAACCCCTCACCCTCTATGTGCGCGGTGATGAGCAGGTGCTGGCCGAGGCGGCCTTCAAGCACGGCCTGCTGCTGAGCCAGGGCAACAAGAAGACCACCCTGGTCAAACACCACAAAGCCTACCGGCTGATGCCGAACAACGCCCAACCGGCGCTGGCACTGCTGAGCGAGGCTCGCCAGAGCGCCTGATCCCGCCAGTGTGCAGCAATAAAAACGGCAGACCCTCATTTAAAGCAGGGCCTGCCGTTTTTTATTGTTCGATGTTTGGTGATGAGGTTGGGTAGTCGTTTAGCGGATCTTGATGCCAATCTGGCCCGCGTCACACCACTCGAACATCACCTCCTCGCTCTTGCCGCAGCAACTGCCACCACAGACCCGACTCTCGCGCTTGATGACCCGCCCCTTGCGCATCCAGACGCCGAGCATGGCCTCCACCGCATCTTCCGAGGTGTGGAAGTGGCGAGCCAGATCACGCCGGCTCACCTTCTGCTGCGCGGCGAGGTAATCCCCCAGCTCGCGCAGGATCATAAGGTCACCACCTTGCGGGCGACGATGTCACCGTGACGGCGACCGGCCCACCAGAGCAGTACCAGAGAGAGGCCATAGCTGACGATCCAGAACAGGCTCTGCTCCGGATGAGCGGCGAAGGTGGCCACCTGATAGAAGAGGGTCGCGCACATAAAGGCCATATAGTTGCACCAGGCCGCGGTAAAGAGGGCCCACTGGCGACCGGTTTCCCGCACCAGGGCACCCATGGCGGCGGCGCAAGGCATGTAGAGCAGCACGAACAAGAGGTAGGCAAAGGCACCAGCCGCCCCATCGAAGTGGGTCTGCATGTTGCCGTAGGTGGAGACATCCACTTCCTGCGCCTCGGCGGCAGCTTTCTGGTCGTCGAGGTTGCCAACATCAAGCCCCATAGGGTCGCTCGGGTTGATCTCCGCCAGATTGGCTGCCACGGCATCGATCGCCTCATGGAAGCTGGCCACCAGCGAGAACTCGCTCGCCTCCTCTTCATCTGCGCCACCACCGGCGTAGAGGCTGTTGAGGGTACCGACCACCGCCTCTTTGGCGAAGATACCGGTGACGATACCGACCGTAGCCTGCCAGTTGTCATCGCGCACACCGATGGGGTGCAGCACCGGGGTCACCGCTTGGCTGATCTTGCTAAGGACCGAGCTCTCCTGCTCCTGATGGCCAAAGCTGCCATCGGTACCCAGGGAGTTAAGCACGCTCAGCACGGCAACCACCAGCACGATGGTTTTACCGGCGCCAAAGACGAAGGATTTGAGCTTCTGCCAGGTCTTGATGGCAACGTTGACAGGACGCGGCCACTCGTAATCCGGCATCTCCATCACCATGGAGTCGCTCTTGCCCGGCAGCAGGGTATTGCGCAGCAGCAGGCCAGTGAGCACCGCCACCAGAATACCGATGAGGTAGAGACCGAACACCAGGTTCTGGCCTGATTCAGGGAAGAAGGCCACCGCAAACAGGGCGTAAACCGGCAGACGGGCACCGCACGACATGAAGGGGGCCATGGCGGAGGTCATCAGCCGCTCCCGCTCGGAGTTGAGGGTACGGGTCGCCATCACCGAGGGGACGGTACAGCCAAAGCCCATCAGCATCGGCACGAACGCCTTGCCCGGCAGGCCGAGGCGGCGCATCAGGGCATCCACCACGAAGGCGGCGCGGGCCAGATAGCCGGAGCTCTCCAGTACCGCGAGGAACAGATAGAGGCAACCAATCACCGGAATAAAGGTGGCCACGGTCTGCAAACCAACCCCGAAGCCGTCAGCCAGAATGGCGCCCAACCATTCGGGGGCATTGATCAGCCCCAGCAGGTGGTGCACCCCATCGACAAACAGGGCGCCGCCCATGATGTCGAAGAAGTCGATAAAGGCGCTGCCCACCTTGATGGCGAACATGAACATCAGGTACATGACAAACAGGAAGAAGGGGATGCCAATCCAGCGATTGAGCAGCACCCGATCCAGCCACTCACTCTGGGCCTCGGTGAGCTTGCCCTTCTGCTGGCGAGCCTGTTGTACCCACTGGTGGATATGGCCGTAGCGGATATCTGCCAGTTGCAGGTCGATATCCTGCCCTTGATGAGCGCGAGCTACCACATTGGCGGCGGCCGCCTGCTGACCGGGCAGCAGGGTCTCCTGCATCACCGCATCCTCTTCCAGCAGGCGCAGGGCGCGGCCACGGGTAGTGAGGTGATGCGGGGCGAGCAGGGTCTCCAGCTCCGCCAGATCGGTTTCAAGCTCTTGGCCGTAATCGAGTTGCAAGGCTGCTTGCGGCTGACCGATAAACTGCCGGATCTGCTGCTTGAAGGCGGCAACCTGCTTGCTGTTGTGGGCAGAGAGGGCCACTACAGGGCAACCGAGGGATTTGCCGAGCTTGCTATCGTCGATGACGATGCGGCGCTTTTGCAGGATATCCAGCTTGTTGAGCACCACCACCATGGGCAGGCCCAGTTCGCGCAGTTGCAGCGTGAGGTAGAGGGAGCGCTCCAGATTGGCGGCGTCGATGACGTTGAGCAGCAGGTCGGGTTGTTGGCCCTGGGCAAAGCGGCTGGCGATCTGCTCGTCCAGACTGCCATCCTGACCCGCCAGGCTATAGATGCCGGGCAGATCCATCAGCTTGAAGTGATGCTCACCCGCGCTGAACTCACCCATCTTCTTGTCTACGGTGACGCCACTCCAGTTGCCTACCTGCTGGCGGGCGCCGGTCAGGGCGTTGAACAGGGAGGTCTTACCGCTATTGGGGTTACCTACCGTTACCAGGGAATAATTCATACCAGCTCTACCTCTATTTTCTTCTGAACCCACCGCGTGCGAGTGGCAAGCTGCTTTGCAGGTTCGACTTCTTGTCTCTGAACCGCTCCCGGTGACTTTCTTGACCGAAGCGGTAGCCGAACAGGGGGTTATACCGGCTCGACTTCTATTTGCTGGGCCAGACTCTTTTGCATGGAGAGACAGATCCCCTGGCACTGGATCTGGAGCGGGTCCCCCAGGGGGGCGGAGCGCAGATAAATGACTTCAGTCTGGGGCAACAGGCCCATCACCATCAGTTTGCGGCGCAGCGGCCGGGCGAGCTGATTCATATTCTTGATGCGAGCACTCTGTCCCGGTGACAACTGCGTGAGTACCATGACTGACTCCTGAAGTTAAACAATAATAATTCTCTTTTACTTGGGGCATTATAAGCTGTGTCTTCAACTTTTATTTGAGTAAAATCAAACTCCGCTTAGCTAACCCGTAAAGTAACCTCATGAGTCACGACAGCAACAGCCGCCTTGTTTACAGCACAGATGGCGGTCAAATCAAGGAGCAGAGCGCTCCCCAATCCGCCTCCCCCTTCCCCACTGACGGCACCGTGCGCATGCGCCGCGAGACCAAAGGGCGCAAGGGCGCCGGGGTGATCACCATTCATGGCGTACCCGCCGATCAGCAAAAATCCCTGGCCACCCTGCTCAAGAAAAAGTGCGGCACCGGAGGCGGTATCAAGGAGGGAGTGATCGAGATCCAGGGGGATAAACGGGACCTGATCAAAACCGAGCTGGAGAAAGCCGGTTTCAGCGTCAAGCTGGTGGGTGGCTGATCCCCTTGTCACTCATGCGGTTTTTCCCTAGAATGCCCGCTCCCATCGAGGGGGAGTAGTCTCGCACGCCGGTGCCATCCATTGCATGAATACCGGTTTGCGACCCTGATCAACATACTTGGTGCCAAATCACCATGGTCAGGGTGATCCATGCCAGCCATGGATTTGACAAGACCTTTGACGGGCCAGTGCCAATACCGGGGACGGATGGCGCAGGCTTGTCTTTGGTTTATAACAATTCCGTCCCCCGGTCATTTTTATGGAAGCCTTGTTAACCTCAACCCTCAGCGTCGCTATTGCCGAGATCGGCGATAAAACCCAGCTGTTGGCGTTGCTGCTCATCTGCCGTTTTCGCAAGCCCTGGCCCATCATCGCCGGCATGCTGGCGGCTACCTTGCTCAACCATGCGGGCGCTGCCTGGATTGGTGAGTTCATCAGCCGCTGGCTCGATCCCAAGATAATGACCTGGCTGGTCGCCATCGCCTTTATCGCCATGGCTATCTGGATTTTGGTGCCGGACAAGATGGATGACGAGGAGAGCTCGCTGGATAAATACGGCCCCTTTATGGCCACCTTCGTGCTCTTCTTCATCGCCGAGATTGGCGACAAGACCCAGATCGCCACCGTGCTGCTGGCCGCCAAATATGATTCGCTGGTACAGGTCATTACCGGCACCACCCTCGGCATGATGCTGGCCAACGTGCCGGTGGTGCTGATCGGCAAGCTGGGGGCAGACAAGCTGCCGCTCAAGGGGATCCGCATCGCCTGCGCCATCCTCTTCGTCGGCCTCGGGGTGAGCACCCTGATCTTTGCCTGATCGCCTTTTCCGCTGACCAA
The DNA here is from genome assembly GCF_049172135.1 of Aeromonas sp. 603079. Classification (NCBI taxonomy): domain Bacteria; kingdom Pseudomonadati; phylum Pseudomonadota; class Gammaproteobacteria; order Aeromonadales; family Aeromonadaceae; genus Aeromonas; species Aeromonas sp. 603079. The sequence continues at coordinate 27,116 of NZ_JAAKPX010000011.1, forward strand.
GCCCTCCACCTCGGAGGGCTTTTTTGTTTGCTGCTTTGTCTAGTGCGTAACCCGCTGTCGCAACCACCTGCCCTACAGCCAAGGGGCAGTGCACGGTTGCGGGGACCTCATGCCATAATGGGGCAAACCTCGTGGAGTCCCCCCATGCACAACGTATCAAGAGAGACGCTTCTCGAATGGGTCAAACAGGGACGGCTGGCGCCAGAGAAGCTGGCGGACGCCCTGACCCTCGCCGATCTTCCCCCCCATCCGGCGCGCTGGCAGTGGCTGTTTGACCGGCTGCTGCTCTGGCTCGGCGCCCTCTGCATCGGGGCTGGCCTCATCTTCTTCGTTGCCTTCAACTGGCAGGAGTTGGGCCGGGTCTCCCGCCTCGCCCTGCTGGAGGCGCCGCTGCTCGCCATGCTGCTTCTGCTGTGGCGCAAACCCCTTGGGGATACCCCCCGTCAGGCGCTGCTGCTCGCCATCGCCCTCAATATCGGTGCCCTGCTGGCGCTGGTGGGTCAGACCTACCAGACCGGCGCCGATCCCTGGCAACTGTTCGCCACCTGGGCGCTGATGCTGGTGCCGCTGGCGGCGTTTGGCCAAAGTCCCCTGCTCTGGACCTTAAGCTGGCTGCTCGGCCAGCTGGCGCTGGTGCTCTACTGGCGGCTCGGTTTGTTCACGTTCTTCTTTACCTTCGATGAAGAGGGATTGGGCTGGTGCCTTACCCTTCTCAACGCTGTCCTCTGGGCTCTGCTTCTGCTGGCGCCAAACCGCTGGCGCCTGATGCCAAGCTGGCTGGCGGGCCTTGCTGCCGGTCTGGGGGCCACCCTGCTCACCCTGCTGGCGCTGTTTGATGTCGCCTCCCCGCTGGTGTGGCCGCTCTGGCTTGGCTGGCTCGCTGCGGCCTATGCCCTGTGGCACCACAGATTTATCGCCGGACTCGCCATGGGGTGCCTCAGCCTGATTGCCGTCATCTTCGCGGCGCTGGGCAAGTGGATGGAGCCCGACATCAACGGCTTCTTGCTGCTGAGCCTGATTGCCATCGGCCTTTCTGTCACCGCCGCCCGCTGGCTGCAACAACAACGGAGGTCTCATGAGTGATCTGACCCTTTGGCAAGCACTGCAACAGGCCAATCTGGTGGAAGGGGATCAGCCCAGTGATACCCAGCCCCACTGGTCGAGCCGCTTTATGCTGGGGCTGGTGGGGTGGATTGCCGCCCTGTTCCTGCTCTTTTTCCTGTTTCTCACCTTCGAACAGCTGACCCGCGAGGCCAACAGCGCCCTGCTGCTGGGGGCCGTGCTGCTGGCGGGGGCCTACGCCCTCAATCGCAGCCAAAGCGGCGATCTCTGGGATCAGTTCGTGCTGGCCCTCACCCTGGCGGCCGATGCCTGGCTGCTCTATGGCCTGCTCGATCAGCTTGATCTCCATCATGCCCTGCTCTGGTTTGGGTTGTGCCTGCTGTCCCTTGCCATCGCCGTGCTGTTCGATCACTGGCTGGTGCGGCTGTTTCACAGCGTGGCGGCGGCCCTGCTGCTCACCCTTGGCCTCGCTTGCATCGGGCTGCAACTGCTGGCGCTGCCGCTGGTGATGGCGGCCATCACCTTCTGCTGGCTGCGGGCAGATAGGGATCCCGCCCGTCACCAACTCTACCACTCCATCACGCTGGGGCTCGCCCTCTCCCTGCTGGTGCTGGGCCGCCTGCACCACCCACTGTGGGATGGCGGCAGCAGCGTGCTGGACGAACTGGGGCTGTCCCGCCTGCCGCTCTGGCTCAATCCCCTGATCTGCGCCGCCCTGCTGCTGGCGGTGATGGTGAAGCTCAAGCTCCCCCTGCTGTTTGGCCTGCCGCTGGTGCTGATCAGCGCCATCATCCCCGGCATGGGGGCAGGCGCACTGGTGCTGATCCTCGGGTTTTATGCCGGCAGTCTGGGGCTGATGACCCTCTCGGCCCTGCTGCTGCTCGGCTATGGCTCGCTCTATTACTACGACCTGGGGCTCACCCTGATGACCAAATCCTGGCTGTTGCTGGGCTCCGGCATCCTGCTGCTGGGTGCCCGCCAGCTGCTCACCACCTTTGCGGCAAGGAGCGACTCATGAAACCCGTCACCCGACAACTCGCCCTGTTGCTGAGCGGCCTCGCCATCCTGGCAGGCATCAATGCCACCGTCTGGCGCTATGAGCACGCCATGAGCAGCGGCGAAGTGGTGCTGCTGCGGCTCGCTCCGGTCGATCCCCGCTCTCTGATGCAGGGGGATTACATGCGGCTCAACTATGAAATTGCCCGCGAGCTGACCAGCCGCGACGCCCGTGCGACTCAAGACAAGGGCAGCGACACCCTGGTGATCCGCCTCGATGCCCATCAGGTAGCCACTCTGGTGGTCGATGGCAAACCGGATCGGCTCGCCAGCGATGAGCGGCTATTGCAGGTACACCAGAGCGAGCGGCAGTGGCAGATCGGCCCCGATGCCTACTTCTTTGAAGAGGGCACGGGGGAGCAGTACGAAACAGCCCGCTACGGCGAGTTCCGGCTGCAAGCCGATGGCAAGACCCTGCTGGTGGGGCTGCGGGATGAGGCCTACCAGCCCATCGGGCAGACCCGCGCCCGCTGGTAACGGCCGTGAGTGGCTATTTACTCTGTTCATGGTCACACTCAAGGGAAGGTTGATCGCTAAGGATGTTCCCAATGAGGATATGGCTGATCTGTCATCTGTTGCTGCTCTGCTGGGCCTCGACGGCCCGGGCTGATCTGGGCAAGCTCGAGTACCTCACCGAAGAGTCCCCCCCCTACAACTACAGCGATCCGCAAGGCCAGCCCACCGGGCTTGCGGTCGATCTGCTGCAGATGATCTGGCAACACAGCGGCGTGACGCCCCAGCCGGTGCGCATCCTGCCCTGGGCGCGAGGTTATTACTTGCTAACCCAGAAGCCCAACGTGGTGCTCTTCTCCACCGCCCGCACCCAGGCGCGGGAGGATCTCTTCAAGTGGGTCTGCCCCATCGGCTACTCGGAATACATACTGCTGGGCCGCAAAGCGCGGAACATCACCCTGACCGCCTTCGATCAGATGAGCCAATACAAGATCAGCGCGGTGCGCTCGGATGCAGCCGAACAGCTGCTGCTCAACAACGGCATGGATGACAACAACATCATCCCGGCCAACCGCCTGTCGCAGGGGTTGAAGATGCTGCTCTCCGGCCGCGCCGACCTGCTCGCCACCAGCAAGCTGGCGGGATATGACGCCGTCCGCGAACTGAAGCTGAGCAGCGATGACTTCAACGTGGCCATGGTGCTGAGCGCCGAGCAGCTCTGCTACGCCTTCAGCCGTCAGGTGCCTGACAGCGAGATCACCCTCTTTCAGCAGGGCCTGACCCGCGCCCTCGCCTCGGAGGAGTTTCGCAAATTGCAGGCCAAATACCTGCCGGTGCGCTGACTCTCGGCTGCGGCTGGGATGGTCCCTCAGTCGCACTATGGTTGCCCTCAAGGAGCTGGCTATTGCGAACTCGAGCCGTCACACTGTTTGGCATTGTCGATATAGTGAAGGATCTCTTCCATGCGGAAATGGCATCTCTCCCACATCCTACTCCTTCTGTGGGCCAGCTTTGCCCGTGCAGATCTGGACAAGCTCGAATACTGCACCGAAATCTCCCCGCCTTTTAACTTCAGTGACGCAGAGGGTCAGCCCACCGGCCTTGCCGTCGAACTGCTGCAGATGATCTGGCAATATAGTGACCTTTCCCCCCAACCAATACGCATTCTGCCGTGGGCCCGCGGCTACAAAGAACTAAGCAGCAAGCACAATGTGGTGCTGTTTGCCACCGCACGGACACCCGAACGGGAAGCGCTTTTCAAGTGGGCCTGCCCCATCGACAACTCGGACTTTGTGCTTCTTGGCCGCGCAGCTGACAAGCTGACCCTTGTCTCTGCCGAACAAATGAAACAATACAAGATTGCGGTGGTGCGCTCGACCGTATCGAGTCAGCTGTTGCAGGAGCGGGGTCTGGATGAAAGCAACCTTGTCGAGGCAAACCGTCTCAGCCAGGCGGCCAAAATGCTCGCCTCGGGCCGTACCCATCTCTTTGCTACCAACAAGCTGGTCGGCTATCAAACCCTCAAGGACCTCAACATGGATCTGAATGACTTCAATGTGGCCTTTGTGCTCGACAGCAAGCCACTCTGCTATGCCTTTAGCCGTCAGGTGCCAGACAGGGATATAAGCCGCTTTCAACAAGCTCTGGATCGTGCCCGGGCCTCCCCTCAATTTTCGCAACTGCAAGCCAAATACCTGCCACTGCGCCAGTCTCTCTGACCCTCGCAACACAGCACAACATGCCGGCGGCCTCCTGCACTTTTTGCCAAACTGCAAACCCGCCTTGGCGAAATCATCCGGCTTGGTCACAATTGAGCATAGGTATTCCCTTGAGCAGGATAGAGAAATGAAACCATGGATCGGGTTGGCCACACTGCTTGTTACCTCCTTTGCCAACGCCAGCCCCGAGCTGGCCAAGCTTCACTACATTACCGAAGAGTACAAACCCTACAACTACGCCGATGCAAGTGGCGCCCCCACCGGCCTCGCGGTCGAACTGCTGCAACTGGTATGGAAAAAGACCAATACCCCAGCGCAGCCCATCACCATCATGCCTTGGGCGCGCGGTTACTACCTGCTGACCCAAAAGCCCAATGCGGTACTCTTCTCCACCGCCCGCACCCAGGCGCGGGATCCTCTGTTCAAATGGGCCTGTCCCATTGGTTACGCCGAAATCGTGCTGGTAGGGTTGGCCGAGCGCAATATCACTATCACCAAGCTCGATGATGCCAAAGCATTCAATATCGGGGCGGTACGGGCTGATGTGGGAGAACAGTTGCTACTCAACAACGGCTTTGACGAGACCAAGCTGATGGCAGCCAATCGGCTGGCACAAGCGCTGAAGATGCTCACCTCAGGTCGGATCGATCTGGTCTCCACCAACAAAACCACCATGGAACAGCTGATCGTGGAGCAAAAACTCGACCCCGCCCGCTTCAAGGAGCAGTGGGTACTTAGCTCGGAGCAGTTCTGCTTCGCCTTCAGCCATCCGGTAAGCGACGAACTGGTCAAAGAGTTCCAGACCGGCTTGACCCAGGTGCTGGCGAGCAGTGAATACCCGCTGCTGCACAGCAAATACTTCCCTGCCCCCGCCGCCAAATAGCGGCGCAGCGAAAAGCGCCAACAACAAGGGGCCCGCTGCGGACCCCTTCGCTTTTTACCGTTTGCTCTCACCTGGCCACGTACCAGCACAGCAGCAGCCACCTTGTGAAGGGCGATAAGCTGTTCGATATCGAGCCCCACGACGGCGCCATTCACACCCGCCACTTGTCGCCCACCATCAACCGATCGGCCCGTTCGGCGCCACACAAGATCAGCGGCCTAACGTCGCAGTGCCGCCACGCAACCCAGCTGCTGGGAAGATCTGAAATATAGAAAATCAATTAGATAGCAACATGCCTCGCGGCATCCAGGCATCAATTGCTATCCGCATTCGGGTGTCTGTGCCGGGCATGAAAAAGGGGAGCCAGGCTCCCCTTGTGGCACTTGCGGCGTTAGAACTTGTAGAGCCAGGAGATAGCGGTGAAGTAACCGTTATAGTTCTGGTTAACATGACCCATGCTGTACTCCTCACCGGTGTAGAGGTAGTCCACATCGTGGTAGAACTCGTAGCGCATATCCCAGCGCAGTGACTGCTTCTCGTCGAGCTGATAGAGGGCATAGCCTTCCAGACGGTGTTGCTTGCTGGTCAGGTCGGGGTAGTCATAACCCTTGCTGGCATCTGTCTGGCCACGGCCATAGGAGAAGCTGTAATCCACCCCCAGTTCCAGCGCCAAATCAAACGCCTTCTTCTGGCTTAGACCCACTCCCAGAGTAGTGATTTGGTCACGAACCCGGGTCGAATAGGGATCCCAGTCCGGGGCACCGGTGTAAGCATGGTTCTGGCTTGAGGTGATCCACTGTACATTGCTGAAGAGATGGCCACTGAGATTCTCATCAAACTGCTGGTTAAGGGTCAGATCGATACCGTAATCCTCCCCTTCACTGAGTCCGATGTCAGGCTCCGGATAGTTTGCCCGTGCCCACCACCCTTCCAGCGAGGAGCTTAACTGCTCGCTGAAGGCATACTGCAGATCGCCACGCAGCTCGAACCTGTCACGATTGGCCAGATAGAACTGACGCAAGGTCGGGCTGACATTGGTATTGTTATTCTTCCACTCAGAGCCATCCCGGGTGCTCCAGGAGAGTTTCCCCCCCAGTTGCAGATCACCCACCGGGCGATAGCGACTCTTGAGGAACAATGTCTGCTCATCCGTCTTGCGACGATCCGCGTACTCCCGTTCATCGGCACGATACTGGTAACCCCCGGTTACCTTGACCGATCGACTCAGGCGGTAATCCGCTTCCAGATTGGCTTTACTGTGAGAACGATCCCCCGGCTGCCGTTGTTTGCCAATAACAACCTGCTTGTCCGAGTTGTCCTGCCGATCCCGGTATTCGCCCCCGGCCCGCAGAGTCAAATCCCGGCCAAAACGCCCCACCCATTTGGCATTGGTCTGGATGGTATCGATCTCACCGTGGAAATCGCTCTGGGTGATCGGCACCTGCCGGAAGGCGGCTAGATTGCCATCCGACGTTGTTCGGCTGCTGAGAATGCGACCGCTCAGACTCTGCCGGTTCCAGTTGTACTGGCCGGATAAACTGACCTGATGGAAGCTGTTGTCGGGTTCGTAAGCCCGCTCATTGGCATAGGGGTCGCTGGCCGAACCGAAATAGAATGCGGTCTCCTCGTTGCGATAGAGTGAGCCGTTGTAGGCCAGATCAACCAGCCAGCCTTCACCCAGGTAGCTGATGCCACTCTTGACCAGGGTGGTACTGCTGCCATCGACCAGCTTGGGTACAAAGCCCGGCATGCTGCCTATCCCCGGGATGCTGGACTGATAAGTGGCCAGCGTTGCCTCTTTTTTCTCATAAGAGAAATCGGCATAAGGGCGCCATGGGCTCTTGGGGGTATAGGCAAGCCCCATAGTCAGCTTCTTGCGGACCACCTCCTTGTCAAATTCGGCCAGCGCACCAGCCGCCATAGGCGCATCGTCAGAGCGATAGACACTCTTGCCATGGCTGTTCCAGTAAAAGGGGGTTTCGGAGTAGCCAATTTTGGCGCGCGCGCCATCATAGAACCCTTGCTCCAGTGACATGCTGAAACGGCGCATTCCAAGATCCCTGGCCTCGAGTGCGCCATAACGGGATCCCTCTCCCCGATACTGCAGGTCAGCGTTAAAGATCCCCTGCATGCCGGTATCGTTGGCGGCGGGCACCCAGTTGCGAAAACGGGTCGCGCCATCATCGTTGATGTAGCCTGTCCCCAGCCCCACCTCACCAAACCAGCCACTCTCGCTTTCACAGGATGCGCAGCGCCAGCGCGCGGTTTTGGCCTCCCTGGCCGATTGCAGAGAGTAATCCTCGACAGCCAGCGGCTCCTCGGTGGCATGGGCCGAGAAGATGGTCAGCAAGGAGAGCCAAAGTGTTGAATGTTTCATGACTTCTCTCCTCAACGTCGCAGGGACTGCCCATTCGGATGGTTGGTCCCGTGGATCTGGTTATGACAGTTCAGGCAACTGCCGCCGCGCACCTTGAGATCCCCCTCGGTGATGGACACGTTGGCATGGGGGGCGCTGTGACACTCCTGACACAACTGGGGCACGCGCTTGTTGAGCAGCGCCTGATTGATGGAACCGTGGGGGCTGTGGCATAGAGAGCAATCCTCGGTCACCGGTTCGTGCTCCCACAGGAAGGGGCCCCGCTTCTCGGCATGGCACTCGTAACAGCTCTCGTTGACGGTTGGCTGTTTCAGGCTGGCCTCATTTTGTGACTGATGCGGGTTGTGGCAGCTGGAGCAGGGCATTTCGCCATTCAGGATGGGATGACTGGTGCGCTTGTGCAGATCCGATTTCTCTGCGGCATGGCAGCTGGTGCAGGTCTCGACCTGTTTCTTGCTGTCCATCACCGGATCCTTGGCCTGGTGCAATGTGTGGCAGCTGGTACAGGAGAGATCCTCGACCGCATGAACACTGGCATGCCAGCCCATCCGGTTGGTATCGGTATGACAGGAGAGACAGACACTGTTCTGCTTCTCGACCGGCACAGGTGAATCGGGACCAAAGGTGATCATCGGCTCCCGTTTCTCTCCTTTGCGAGGATTGCGCGTGTGGTTGCCTGCCGGACCATGACAAGCTTCACACTGCCGGTCGGCCATGGGGCCATTCTGGTTGCCCAGATTGCCGTGCACACTGTGGAATATGCCGGTCGCGGGTTTGCGTGAATCTGAATCGTGGCACTTGAGGCAGGTATCAGCTCCCTTCGGGGAGTATTTTCCCTGGTCAAATTTCTTGTCCAGAGCCGATTCAATCTGGAGTCGCGGATCTGCATCGCCAGCGGGTTGCGCGGCATCGCTCTTGGCCCAGGCTGACAGGCAGCTCAGGGCCAGCATGCCAGCCAATAACCACTGCGTGATGGTCTTTTTCATCTTGTTTCCTTCAACGGCGAAGGGCCAGGGGTTACCCCCTGACCGCAGGATTTCATCAACGGAAGTCGTAGACCTTGTGAACCTTGTCGACACCCTGCTCCTGCCCGACGGCATGGCAAGAGGCACACTGTTCAACACCGGTTGCGGCTTCGATCGTCTCTGCACCAAAGACGGCGCCGTTATTCTTCATGTGGGTAGCCCACTCATCCCCTGCCACCGGGCTATCCGGCTTGACCAACCCCAGCGGTGATTTGAGGTGGCAGCTGGAGCAGACCACCAGCACCGGGCTGAAGTATTTGGGCTGTTTGTTGTCAGCCGTGGTGGCGACCAGAGAGGGGCGCGCGTTCTGCTGGTTGGGCAGGTTGTATTGCCCCTGGGTATGACAGGACTCGCAGTTGCTGATATCGCCCGGGAAGGTAGCACTTCCCCCATGTTTGGCGCCCAGCGCGTGGAAGGAGTGGACGTGATATTTCAGGTCCCCCGGCACCCCCGCATAGAACGAGGTACGGGTCGCGTTGTGGCAACTGGTGCACTGGCTCATATCCTTGGCCGCATGATTGCTCATGTGGACTGCCAGATCCTTGTGACAACTGTTGCAGGAAGCGAGATCCGCACCGGCCTTGAGCAGATAGCTGCTGTCGATGCCCCCTTCGGCACGGAAGTAGGCGTTGACCGGATTGATGGCGATCAGGGAGAGTGCGCTGGCAGTGCTGCTGCAAGGCAGCAGATCCCCTGCGGCAAACGCCCCGTTGCGATCGGCTTTACGCGCCACACAGACTCTCAGATCGGCGATGGTCGCGGCCAGGGTGCCGTTGACCTCGTTGCCTGTCTCTTTGCTGCACAGGAAGCGACCTGTGCCCTGGCTGACACACTTGCTGAACTCGATCTTGTTGCCAGTGGCGAAAGTCTGCGGGTTGGTGGTGGCCAGCTCGAATCCCTGGCCCTGATCCCAATTGACCAGAATGGCCGGATTGCCATCTTTGACATATTTCAGCACGTCATTAACGCTCTCGGCCGGCGTACCGTCGACGGTGACGGTCAGTTCGATCTCGATATTGGGAGCGGCATAGCGAACGTCATCGAACGTGAACTGCAGCTTGTCGCGTCCAATCGCCTCGTTGGCCATGTAACCCAGGTGGACCATGTAGGGGGACTTGCTGCTGGCCGGATCAGCGCCATGGCACTGGGTGCAGACTGCGCCACTGTTTATCTTGCCAGTGATGTGAGCATCAAAACCTGTGGAGCTGGTTGAATCGGCATGACAGGCACCACACGCTTTTTCCTGGGCATGTTGCCAGTTACCGGCATTGAGGGTGGCTGGCGTGGCGTCCTTGTGACAGGTATCGCAGTTGCGCGAGTCTTGCGGGAAGTGGCTGACCGTCTTGGTATCCGTACTATCCAGATTGCCATGGTACTTGTGCACTATGGTCGTCAGAGAGCGGCGGGTAGCAATGGCCGGATTGCTCTCGTTGTGACAGGTGACACAGAGTTTGGGGTCAGCGCGATCCGCGTGTTTGATCGCTTGCTTCATGTGACAACTGTTACAACTGCTCTGATCCACGATATCCCGGGTCAAAGCGGCGCGCGTCCCAGCCGGCACCCAGTCCAGCACATAGTTGGTGACGGGGACATTGTTACTGCCACCAAAAAAGATACCCACACGATGAGTCGCCGTTTCATCCCAACTAATCACGCCATTGTTGCTCTGTGAATCAGCAGGATAGGGATCCGGCACTGTGGTGGGGTTAATAGCAAAGGTGTAGCGATATTGCCCATTGCCCAGTGACTCCAGCTTGCCGCTGTTTTCACTGGTGGCTTTGCCGGAACGGTAGATAAAACTCTTCCAGATGGCCGGGTCTTCACGTGTGGCATCGCGGCCGGGGATCACCTTGTTGAGGGTGAATGAGGGGATCGTAGCGCCCAGGTCGTAACCCGAGCCCTGTTTGTCCGTCACGTTGAACTGTACCGAGAGCTGACCATCCGGGGTGAGAACCGGTGTCGACGCCGAGATAATCAGAGATCCAGGGGTTCCTGGAGGAGGGGTGGGTGGCTCACTCTTGTCACTGCCATCCCCCCCGCCACCACAGGCCGAGAGGGTGAGCACCATTGCAGCTGCCACCAGCGCTTTCCAGTATTTCATCTTGTTTATCCTTTTTTATCGGATTTTTTATTTCATGTATGAGCTGTCTCAGAAAAGTCCCAAAAACATGCAACATTGGAGCCTTTTGAGCCCCGCCTTGGTCAAAAACCATTCCCCCCCGAATTATAAGGTTTATGTGGCTCTCGACGTTGACAGAAGTCTCAAAAGCGGGACTAAGCCCACTTTTTCGAATAAAAAAACGGTATAAGCTGTCTTTTGCGATTTTTATGTCAAGAGGAGTGCAAAATGAAGCGAAGCATGAAATGGGAAGTGGTGGGGTTATCTCTGTTGATTGGTTCAATTGGGCCAGCCTTTGCCGGGGTCGACGAGATGGCCAAAACATGTAACGCATGTCACGGTAATCAGGGGATCAGCTCACATACAGATATTCCGACAATCGCCGGAATAGCAGAATCTAATCTTGCGGAGCAGATGCGAAGCTACCTAGATGGCCGCCCTGCTAAGACCGTTAATCATGTCACCGGTGACACCAGCAAACAGGGAAACATGACCGACATTGTTAAGGGTCTTAGCGACGATCAGATCGACGAATTGGCAGCTTACTATGCCGAACTGCCCTACCAGCCGATGAAGCAGCCGTTCGATGCCGCACTGGCCAAAGCAGGACAAAAACTGCATGAAGAGTCTGGTTGCAAGAAGTGTCACTCCGAAGGTGGCTCCGTTGCCGACGATGAAGCCTCCATCCTCTCCGGTCAGCCAAAAGGTTACATACTGATGGCCCTGCAAGAGTTCAAGGCCGGCAAGCGCAGCAATGACGAGAAGATGAATAACGCCATCATTGCCATGAGTGATGCCGATCTCCAGGCGTTGGCCGAGTACTACGCCAGCCAGCAATAACCAAAGCGGTCAGGTTTATCCATTGATCAAGCCCCCACTCTGTCGTGGGTGGGGGACTCTTGCCCGTTTCTGGCATTTTGGGAGGTATTTGTCGCTCTTTTTCTTGTCAGGGGGTGGATAACGCCGCTGAACCTCTTTGATCCGGAGTCCAGTATGAAAAAAATAATGCAGTGGGCCTTGCTTGCCACGATCTGTCTGGGTGCAAGCGAGTTTGCCCTCGCAGCGACCGCCGTCGAACCAGCGTCTGCTGCCGTCAGCACTGTGGCCGATAGCAGTGCCGCCGATGCACTGGCCGCACGCCAGGCCAAAGCCGCGAAGAAAGCCGCAGCCGAGAAAAAAGCGGCCGCCCGTTTCGCCAAGTGTGACAAGTGCCACGACGGAAACGAGGGGATGCATGGCAAGCATGCCAGCGTCACCAACCCCAATACCAATGAAGCGGTGACCTGTACCAACTGTCACGGCAACCCGTCAGCCCAGCACCGCAAACAGCGTGGCGGCATTGTCGACGTGATGCGCTTTGGCGACGATGCCTTCCCGCTCAGCCAGCAAAACGGCGTCTGCATGAGCTGCCATGAGCCCGATGATCTGCGCAAGGCGCTGTGGGCTCACGACGTGCATGCGACTCGCGTGACCTGCACCAGCTGCCATCAGTTGCACCCGGCCAAAGAGCCCATGGTCGGCATCCCCGAGAAGGCCCGCATCAAGCTGTGCGTCGACTGCCACAGCAAGCAGCATGAGGCCAGGCAGCAAGCCGCGGCCAAGGAGGGCGCATGAGCACGACCCGTCGCGAGTTTATGGTGGGGATGAGTGCCAGCGCCTTGATCCTGATGACGGGGTCGCCCCGCGCCCTGGCCAACAGCATGACCATCGGGGGGGTGCGCTACGGCATGATCCACGATGAGACAGCCTGCATCGGTTGTACCGCCTGCATGGATGCCTGCCGGGAAGTCAATCAGGTGCCACAAGGGGTAGCCCGCCTGCAGATCCTGCGCTCCGGCCCTGTGGGTGAATATCCGGATCAGGAGTACCGGTTTTTCCGCAAGTCCTGCCAGCACTGTGATAACGCCCCCTGTGTGCATGTCTGCCCGACGGGTGCATCCCATATCCGGGCCGAGGATGGCATCGTCGACATTAACCCCGATCTCTGTGTCGGCTGCCGCTACTGTCTGGCGGCCTGCCCTTATCAGGTACGCTTTATCAACCCGGTCACCCGCATTGCCGACAAGTGCGACTTTTGCCGCAAAACCAATCTGGCCAACGGCAAGCAACCCGCCTGTGTCGAAGCCTGCCCTACCAAGGCGCTGGTGTTCGGCAATCTGGATGATCCTCACAGCCCGATCGCCAGACGGCTGGTGCATGAAACCACCTATCGCTACAAACAGTTCCTCGGCACCTCGCCCAAGATGTATCGGGTACCAAAAGGGGAGATAAAATCATGAGTCCACATAACCCGCATCATGGCGGTATCCCTCTGCAGATGGTGAGTAGCGAAACGGGAGGTGTGTACCATGTGGCATAACGCATTTCACTTCGACTCACTGGTCTGGGATGGTCCCATCGCCATCTACCTCTTTCTGCTGGGGATCTCCGCCGGTTCAGTCACCCTCTCGGTGCTGTTGCGCCAGCGCGGGGCCGGCAGCGAGAACGGCATCATCAGGGCGACCGCCATTCTGGCCCCGCTCAGCGTGATACTGGGGCTGCTGATCCTCATCTTCCACCTGGCTCGTCCCTGGACCTTCTGGAAGCTGATGTTCCACTATCAGTTCGATTCCGTGATGTCGATGGGGGTCATGCTGTTTCAGGTCTATATGACGGTGTTGTTTGCCTGGCTGGCGGTGGTCTTCAGAGCCGAGATCGAGGGGTTGCGGCGACACCTGCTGGCGGACAGGTTCGCCTTCATCGATACCCTGATAGGCAAGGTGGCACAGCTTGAGCGACTGCTTACTCCCCTGTTGTTGTTGCTGGCCGTACTGCTGGGGGCCTATACCGGCTTCCTGCTCTCGGCGCTCAAGACCTACCCCATGCTCAACAACCCGATCCTGCCGGCGCTGTTTCTGGTATCCGGTATCAGCTCGGGGGTAGCCTCCACCATCTTGCTGGCGGTGACTCTGTTCAAGGAGAGCAGCCATAGCAAGGGGGTGAGCTTTGTGCACCGCTTCGAGCGTCCCATGGTGGCTATCGAGATCTTCTTGCTGGTCTGCTTCTTCACCGGCCTCTACTTCGGTGGCGGCCAGCGGGAGGCAGCGATGTGGGCGGCCATAGGCGGCGGCTTCTGGTCGCAGGTCTTCTGGTTTGGCGTGATTGGCATAGGCATCCTGCTTCCCCAACTGTTGGGGCTGTTCAGCTCGCCAGCTCGCCAGCACCAGCACTCCCACCTGGTGCTGGTCTGCAGCCTGAGCCTGGTGGGGATCTTGCTGCTGCGCTACTTCATCCTCTATGCCGGTCAGATGACGGTGCTGTAACATTGCTGCGTGGATGGGCCAGAGATGTGTTTAGTCCTTATACAGGCTTACACATTTTCGGCTCGTTCTTCTCCACGCAGACTCCCCAACCTTCTCGGCATCCACCATGGGGCCAAAGGCCGGATAAACAACAAGCGCCCAGCCGGGCGCTTGTTGTGGTTATCGTGATGACCGGATTCAGGGTGTTGGGCAGGCGCTTGGCGAGCCACTGTTGCGGGGCCAGAGGGTGGATCCGTCGCTTTCAGAGAGCGGCAGGAATGTGACGCCTTCGCTCATGTTGGCTGGGGGCAGGTCATCCTCCAGCACATACATCCCCATCGGCAGGCTGCCATAACGCTGGTTGGCCTGCACCTGAGCGACCGCGAGGCTTGAGTAACGCAGGCCGAGCAGATCGAAATGATTGCGCCAGTCCCAACCGGTGAGCCGACTGAGTGCAACCAGCATAAAGTCATTGCCCGGTATGTCGCGCACCCGTTTGCCGCCATAGACCGCATGCCCCGAGTAGGGGAACAGGCTAAAGCCGAGCCTATCCTTGCTGGCATTCCACTGCACTTCACTGTCGGCTGCCGCGCCGAAGATCCGTGAATGCTGATAGAGCAGGGTGAAGAGAGTGAAGCCATCGTTCAGCCGGGTGCCATCAGTCAGGATCATACCGTGGGCGCGCAATGCCATCTGGATATAAAACGCCATGCGATAGCCGTTGTGGACGGCGTAGGCATTGCTCTTCCAGGGGGCTTCGTAGCGACTCTCGCCGGTATCGAGCACCTTGCAGTTGGCCCCGAGCACGAGGCGGTTGCCACTCCTGTCCCTTACCTGCGCCGCATCAGACATGAACACATAGAAGAGATCCTTGTGATTCATGTGCCCATCCTTGATGGGCGCCGTGTTGCCATCCCTCAGATAATGGGCGCGCCACTTCACCACATAAGGGAAGATGTTGTTGGAGTTTTCCCCCGCCCGGCTCCCGTAGCCACTCCAGTTGTCGGCATCGCCTGCCGCAGCGTACTGCACGTTCAACCGGTTGGTCTGCAGGTTGTGGCCCAGCTCGTGATTGTCGAGCCAGCCGGTCGGGCTGATGCTGCCGGAAGAGTCCCACGGGTTGCCGCTGCAACCGCTGCCGCAATGGGCATTCTGGTCATAGTTGGCATGCTGGATGATGGTGCGGGTATGGAGCGATTCATCGAGACACCCCTCCCCCAACAGTGCCACGCAGGCGTTTTTAACATCCGCAGGCAGCGACTCATCGAGCCCCTTGCCCTGAATTTTCAGGCCCGCCAGGGTGTAGACACCATTGATGTGATCCCGGGCGATGCTGTCGAGCAGGGCATTGGTGTCGGGGATGACGCCACCAACCGCCTTGGTGAAGCGATCCCGGCGCAGATGCTGTTCGGCGCCATCGGCCCGCAGATCGATATGGGGCAGCTCGGTTTGTTCCAGCCGCTCGTTGAACTCTCGTATCTGCTGCTCATCACTGAAATCCATGATGGCCGGATGACGGGTGACGCCCGTGGCGCTCACCTGGACGGCCAGCGATGCAGCCGCCCCTTCCAGATAGAGGTAGATAGGGCCGCCATAGGGCGAGGTGAAGGTGACACTGCCCCCCTTGGCCAAGATCAGCCGCCCGGTGGCCAGCTCCAGCGGGGCTCGATAGATCTTCTGCTCATAGGCGCGATTGGTATTGGGCCTGTGGTAGTTGAGTCGGACGGTAGCGGACACATCGGCGTTATCGGTGCGTCTCAGGGTGATGGTTTGTCCCGGCAGGGCATACCAGCCGGTGGTGGTCCACTGCCCGCTGTAGGGAACCGCAATGCGCCGACTGTCGGTGAGCGTTGCGGGATAGGCGTAGTGAGCCGCTTGTCCCTTCACCACCTTGTTGCGATCGGTGACGTACTCCCCCAGATCGGGCTGGGCCGGGGTACGGGTGCGGGCATAGCTCACCAGCCAGTCGGCAAACATCGCCTGCTGCCAGGATTGATGCTCATCCCAGGCAATCGGGTAGTCGATGGCGGCACGGTATTTGTCGGCCAGCAGCAGGGTGGCGGGCAACAGTGTCACGCCGTCACGGGCAAAGGGACTGATCCCGGCCTTGTCGAGGGTGATGGCCCCATTTCTCAGCCAGTCGGCACCCAGCTTGAACTGCTGGTTGAAGCTCTCCGAGCCACCGCAATTGATAAAGTTGCCGCCGCAGCTATCGAGCCACTGGGTAGTGAAGTTGCGATCCAGAAGGTTGCCAAGCAGGGTATCGACCGCCATCAGCTGGGCGTCGGGTGCCATGATGGTGTTCACTGCCAGATCGCTGGCTCTGAGTTTTGACCAGTAGTTGCCCCAGGTAACCAGCCCCATATCGAGATAGAGGGGGCTTAGCAGCGGGCTGGCATCGCGCCGATAGTTGGAGAGCAGCAGCGGGATCCCGGCCGCTTTGGCCTTGGCAATCCCCTGTGCGATCCCCTGATACCCCAGCCCCTGGCGGTCGATATCGCTGATCACGATAAGCTCCGGCGCCATGGTATCGATGCAGTCACTCAACGCCTGATAATCGCAGGTATTGGCCGGGTTGATGCTGTGCTTGTCGGGATAGATCGCCTTGAGCCAGTCCCGCACGCCTTCGTTATGGGGAAAATACCAGCTATCGGTGCGGCTTGGCATCTGGGCGGTGAGGATGCGCAGGCCATCGCTATCCTTGCCCCGGGTCAGCCAGCCAATCAGCCCCTTGAGCAGCGCCTCGCTCTGCGCTGTGCGGTCAACGGAAAACAGGTTCGCCCCCATGGCTGCCTGACGGTAATCGGCTTGCTCGGAGACCATCACCAGCCCCCGGATCTCGCTCTCCCCCTTGCCATTGATGTTGGAGGGGAGCAGGGTCACCGTGCTCTCCGGTTGGAAGCTGGAAAAGGTGATGGAGTCGTGGCTCGGGTTCCAGCTGATCTGTGCCATTCCCTGATAGAGGCTGCGAACCAGCTCAGTGCGGTGCGTCTCACTGTCGGCAATCGCCGCACGGGCATGGGCGATCAGGGATTGCTCGCTGGCAAGGGTATGATCTTCCCGGGCAATCGCATTGGCGGCATCGCTGATAAAGCGAGCCGAGATCTGACAATCGGCGCGCATGGGTGCTGTGGTATAGGTGTTGCCCGTCAGTGTGCCCTCACACCCAGCGATCTGCGCCAGCACGAAGCCACTCTCGGGCTGCACGGTGAAACGGCCCTGTTCACCGGCGTTCAGACGCAGGGCGTCGGGGCTGAGTACGCCCCCCTGAGAAGCTTGGGTGGTGGCGTTGAAATAGACGGCGGCACTCTCCTGCGTGAAGCTGGCCGAGATCTGGCAATCGCTGCTCATGGGGCCAGTGGTATAGGTGAGGCCGTCCAGGGTGCCATCACATCCGCTTATCCCGGTCAGGAGGTAACCGCTGTCAGCCTGTACCGAGAAGCGCCCCTGTTCACCCGCCGCCAACCGCAGGCTGGTGGGGTTCAACTGTCCGCCCGCGCTGCTCTGGCTGGATGCCTCGAAATAGTTGGGGGTGACAGGGGTCTCTTCCTGTTCGCCATCACCGCCGCCACAGCCTGTGATCAACAGCGCCAGTAAGGGAGTGAGAACCGTCTTTTTCATTGTCTGATACGTTCCTTGTGTTACGACGGGTGGGAGGAGTCGGTAGTCTAATGAGCGGTTTCGTTTATTTCAACGCTGATTGAATGGTTAATTATCTTTATTTTCAGCATGTTGGATGTGTTTTTTGGCCGGCGTTTGCCGTATTTGGTGTTGCTAGCGCAGCAGAACCGATAGGGATGGGGCGAGCACCCCATCAGCACAGGCCATACCAGCCTGAGCTCACCGTAATGAGTCGCTTCACCGGGTTAACAGGGGATGCTGGGCCGCAGGTTTTGCCTGCAACCCTCGCAGGGGGGATGTCAGACGGATGGATGAGCGGCGGGGTCGATCGTTGCCAGCGCCCGCATCTCCAGCTGCTGCTCGCCGGGGCGACAGACCAGCACCGAGCCTTGCTCGAACCAGTCCCCCAGCACGATACGCCGCGCGGGGTGGCCATCGAGGATGAAGTCGTGGATGGCGGGTCTGTGGGTGTGGCCGTGGATCATCATCCGGCAGTCGTGGGCGCGCAGGGTGTCGTCCACCGCCGCGGGCGTTACATCCATGATGATCTGGCTCTTGTGGGCATTTTCCATCTGGCTTTGGCCGCGCATCTTGCTGGCGATGGCCTGACGGCGGGCAAGCGGCAGTCGCAAAAAGAGCCAGCGCAGCCATTTGAGCTGGGTGATACGACGAAACTTCTGATACCCCAGATCCAGGGTGCAGAGCAGATCGCCGTGGCTCAGCACCACCCGCTCCCCATAGAGGTCGATCACGCAGGGGTCCCCCAGCAGGGTCATCCCCGCGCGCTTGGCAAACTGCTGGCCCAGCAGAAAGTCACGGTTGCCGTGGATAAAGTAGATGGGCACGTTCTGCTGGCTCAGGGCCAAAAAGGCATCGGCCATCTGTTGATGGAGCGGATTGGGGTCATCATCGCCAATCCAGAATTCGAAGATATCCCCCAGCACATAGAGGGCATCGGCGCCGGGGGCGTCGTGCTCGAGAAAGCGCACCAGTGCCGCGGTCATATCGGGCCGCTGGGCAGAGAGGTGAATGTCACTGATAAAGAGGGTGCTCATGATGTGGGGATCGGGCTCTCGGTCGAAACAGGGCAAACAGGGGTGGCAGAGATAGTAGACACAACAGGGGACGGATCGTGTGCTGCGGGCGCCATCGCGCTAGTTGAGGTATGGATATCGTCACGGGATGGCGGCTGCCATGACAGCTCGGCCAGATTGCATCCCTCCAGCGTCAGCAGCGCTTCATAAGGAGCGCCCTCCAGCCCCAGCAACCGGCACATGGCCGCCTCCCCTTTTAGCCCCTCTTCAAGGCGCAGACGTAGCACGTCACGGTAGAAGGCATCACCAAAACGCTCTAGCAGGGCCGCCATCAAGGTGAGGTGGCGCCAGCCGTTCTGCATCTCGATGGGAGCTGGGGTGACATAGAGCTCCAGTAGCCAGCAGGCATCGCTCTTGTAGCAATCGCTATCGATACTCTTCTGCTCGAGGCAGGAAAAGGTGCGCTCCAGCAGCCAGACATTGTCGCCTTTGTCGCTCGCCTGCCAGCCTTGCTCTGCAAAAGTAGCGGCAAACTCGGCGGGATCAGCATGCTGGCAGAGAATATCGAGATCGCTGCCGGGCCGATCGAGGCCGATGGCCAGCGTGCTCACCAGCGCCAGATCGGCGCACTGCGCTGCCAGCTCATCCCACACACCGGCGGTGAGCAGGACATGGGCCGAGCGCTGGCGCGGGTTTCCGTGGGCCAGATAGTCGAGGCGGCGCCAGTTTGGGCTGGCAGTGGAGGAGGCAGATGGAAAAACTGCGGCCGGGGCCGCAGTTTTGTCAGTGCCGAGTCGGCAGAGATCAGTCAGCAAGGGTCACCTTGGTGATCACCACGTCTTCTACCGGCACGTCTTGGTGGATGCGGCCGTAGTTACCGGTCTTGACGCCCTTGATCTTGTTGACCACGTCCATACCGGCAGTCACTTCACCGAATACGCAGTAGCCGAAACCCTGGGTGGTAGCGGATTTGAAGTCGAGGAAGTCGTTGTTGTTCACGTTGATGAAGAACTGGGCGCTGGCAGAGTGCGGCTCCATGGTGCGGGCCATGGCGATGGTGCCGATCTTGTTGGAGAGACCGTTGGCCGCTTCGTTCTTGATGGGAGCGCGAGTGTCTTTCTCTTCAAAGCCCGGGGCATAGCCGCCGCCCTGGATCATGAAGCCGTCGATGACGCGGTGGAAAATGGTGTTGTCGTAGTGACCGTCACGGCAGTATTGCAGGAAGTTGGCCACGGTTTCCGGGGCTTTTTCAGCGTTCAGGGTGAGGGTGATGTCGCCGTGATTGGTGTGCAGAGTGACCATGATATGTCCTTTCATTTGATGCGGACGACGAAGTGCCCGCAGGTGTATGGCATAAAGTGGTGGCAATTCTAGCCCATCAGGGGCTGGCGGCATAGTCTCTCTGGCGCCGTAACCGTGCTGGCAGGCGGGATTGGCCACGTTTTCTGCCTCGTTTTCTGCCCCTGAACGGGGTATTATGACCAACCATTTTACTCACAGGCAGTGGTTAGAAGATGCTGAAGATATACAACACACTCACTCGTCAAAAAGAAGAATTCAAACCTATCCACCCGGGCAAGGTGGGCATGTATGTGTGTGGTGTCACCATCTACGATCACTGTCATATCGGCCACGGCCGCACCTTCGTCGCCTTTGATGTGGTCGCTCGCTACCTGCGTTACGCCGGTTATGACCTCACCTACGTGCGCAACATCACCGACGTGGATGACAAGATCATCAAGCGTGCCGCTGAAACCCGCGTCACCTGCGACGAGCTGACCGAGCGTCTGATCGGCGACATGCACGCCGACTTCGACGCCCTCGGCATGGTGCGCCCGGATATCGAACCGCGCGCCACCCAGCACATCGAAGAGATCATCGAGCTGGTGCAATCCCTGCTGGAAAAAGAGCACGCCTACGTGGCGGATAACGGCGATGTGATGTTTATCGTCGACTCCTACGCCGACTACGGCAAGCTCTCCGGTCAGGATCTGGAGCAGCTGCAAGCCGGTGCCCGCGTTGACGTGGTCGATGCCAAGCGCAACCCCTTGGACTTCGTGCTGTGGAAGATGTCCAAGCCGGGCGAACCGACCTGGGAAAGCCCCTGGGGCCCGGGCCGTCCTGGCTGGCACATCGAGTGCTCCGCCATGAACTCCAAGCACCTTGGCAACCACTTCGACATCCACGGCGGTGGCTCCGATCTGCAGTTCCCGCACCACGAGAACGAGATCGCCCAGTCCTGCTGCGCCCACGGTGGCGATTACGTCAACACCTGGATGCACAGCGGCATGGTGATGGTGGATAAAGAGAAGATGTCCAAATCCCTTGGCAACTTCTTCACCATCCGCGACGTACTGGCCCACTACGACGCCGAAACCGTCCGTTACTTCCTGATGTCTGGCCACTACCGCAGCCAGCTCAACTACTCGGAAGATAACCTGAAGCAAGCCCGCGCCGCGCTGGAGCGGATGTACACCGCCCTGCGCGATCTGCCGGTGGCCGCCGCTGCCGGTGGTGACGAGCAGGTGGCGCGCTTCAAGGAAGCGATGGACGACGACTTCAACACCCCGGAAGCCTACTCCGCCCTGTTCGATCTGGTGCGCGAGATCAACCGCCAGAAAGCGGAAGACATCACTGTTGCCGCTGGCCTCGGTGCCCGTCTGCGCGAGCTGGGCGCCGTGCTCGGCATCCTGCAGCAAGACCCCGAGGCTTTCTTGAAGGGTGACGAAGCGGATGAAGAGGTTGCCGAGATCGAGCGCCTGATCGCCGAGCGCAATCAGGCCCGTGCCGACAAGAACTGGGCGGCTGCCGATGCCGCCCGCAACCGTCTCACCGAGATGGGCATCGTGCTGGAAGACAGCGCCGGCAAGACCAGCTGGCGCCGTGCCTAAGGGCTGCCGGTTGACGACCTGACGCAGAGCGCAGCCCTTGGGCTGCGCTCTTTTTTTCAGGGCCCGGCGCTTTGTTCAGGGCGCGGCCCATGCAAGCAAACATAAGGAAGATGGCACCATGAAGATATCCAGCTGGCCCGTGCTGGCACTGGCCCTCTCTGCGGCGGCCCTGATCGCCCCGGCCCATGCGGGCACCACCACCAGCGGCAAACTCGATCCGGCCGCCAGTGCCCGCGCCAAGGCCAAGGTGGCCCAGTTTCTCGACTGGGAGCGCCAAGTCAAACCGAGTGGCCTCTATCAGAGCGATCTTGGCGGCGCGCTGCCCACTATCGTCTCCCCCGAGCTGCTCTGCCTGCTCAATGCCGCCTCAAAGGCGCGCGAAATAGCCACTCGCGAGGCCCCCGACGAGAAGCCCCCCTTTGTCGAGGGTAACCCCTTCCTGCCCAACGCCTGGGATAACCTGCTGGGCTCGGAGATCCTCTCCTCGCGCGCCATCGCCGGCAGCCGGGATCGCAGCGAGGTCAAGGTGCGCTTCACCTTTGGCGAGCCGGGCACCCCGCTCGACGCCCCCAGCGGCACCTACCGTTTTGTCAGCACCTATCTGGTACTGGATGGGCCGCAGGGCGCCCGCATCACCGATATCGACGCTGGCGGCAGCTGCGATTTCTGCCAATCCGGCAGCCTGCGCGCCGCTCTCTATGAGACGCTCACCGCCTATCCCGCCGCAGGGGGAGAGCAGTGCAAGGGGTTGGGGAAATAGGGTTTTGGTTGGAATAGAAGCGTGTTTGGGGAATGTAAATAAAAACCGCAGCTCAAGGCTGCGGTTTTTTTTGGGTTTGCCGAAGCCTCGGCATCCTTCGGTCTGATCCCCTCGCCCCTGGGGAAATAGAGATACTAAAAAAGTCGTATTCGCATGGCTTGTTAGATTAAGGACGCAAGCTTTTTAGAGCTTCAATTTTAAATTTTTGCAATGGAATATCTTGAGGGCTAGCATTTAAATCAACATTTAATAGTAAGCGGATTCTTTCTGGGTTACTTAAAATATCATCAATGTGTGTACCACCCATACTTTTATATAGTTCAATACGTTCCCTCATATCCAAGAATTTTTTCTTAATATTTTTTAGATTGTAAACTCCTTCAAGTTCAAAAATAACTGAATTCTTCAATAACTTAGGGCAATTATTATTAATAACTACAGTTATTCTTGACGATTCTGGTGAGTTGAATGGAGTGTCAGGTAATACACTGAATTGAAATATATCTATTTGCTCCACTGAATCTCTCTTAGGGTGGAAGTGTTCAAGCATATCAGATTCTTTTTTGAAAGAAGAGTTGCAGCGATAGCATGATGGAAGTAAGTTATTAATTGATAATGCTAGAAATGGATATTTTGATTTTGGTAGGAAATGATCCAGTGCTGGAATATAAGTTTTTCTTGCAGTTCTAACAATTTCAACAGAATCATATGCACAGAATGGACATGGTGTTAGATTGTAAGATTCAATAATTCTCTCGTTAAATATACCTCTGAAAGTGTCATAGTCAAACATACTAAATGGGGATTGAAGCCATGGTGACAAATTTTCTATATATTTTTTAGTTATTTTATATCGTGACCTCTTAAAGTTTTGTACCCTTTTAAGAGCAGTGAGTTTTTTCCCAAGAGCATTTGCTGATAAGTTATCTTTGACATAGCTGAATGGGTTTTCTTGATTGCCTTGATTAAGATTAGTAATTTCGCCAAGAACCCGAGTAGCTTTTAAAATAATAAGTTCTTCATTTCCTCTGACGTCAATATCTTCTATGCCAGTTAGATTTTCATTTATTTGCGAGTAGTATCTATAAGGGTGGTATCGTTCTGCAAGCTGCGGCAGTGTCGTATAAACGTGATCTGCAATATTCTCTAATTCAGTTGGAGATGCATTAATTAAAGACATGATGTTGTCATTGCTAAATAACTCGTTAAATATATTCCTATGATTTTCTGGTATCTGTTCGGAAAATGCTCTGACATGAGGGATAACATTAAGTCTAACATGTTGCTCGATCTCATTTATGAGATTACGGTTTAGATTGGCATTAATATGTATCATATCCGCTCCAAAAGACTTCTAATGTTGTTGCTCGATATTCTAGATATAATGTCTATGTCATCTTGAGTTCGTGTGTTTTTGTTAAGTAATCTAGTTAGTGTGTCATTCGTTATTTCACCATAAGTAGACGAAATATGCAGACCTTGAAGATATAGATCTGTGATCTGTGTTGCATAGCCAGGTGAGTCACTAATGAAAACAACACCATTATCTCGCTTGCTCAAACTAACAATGTTTTCTGGAAGTAAATCACTGATTACTATGGGGGAGTGGCTGGTAATAATAAATTGAAACTTCTCTGCAACTGACTCTGTAGATATTAATGATATTATCTCACTTATTATTTTTCGTTGCCATTCTGGATGTAGATAGATGTCAATCTCGTCCATTAAAATTATATGGTTAGTCACACCCTTAGTCTTTTGAATATATCTGAATATATTTGCAAGCAGCAGTGCTTTTGCAAGTTCTCCAGAGCTCAAACCATCCCAACCGTATTCAAAGGCATCATTCAAGTGATATTTAGAACGTTCCAGACCTTCCATTATATATTGAATCTGGTTTGGCTCGGAGTGTATAAAAGTCGTTCTGTCTGGAAACTCATCAATGTTATGATAATTTTTATTATCATAGTTGCTCAGGTTTACAATAATATTATCTATTGCTGTGATATTATTTTTTAGCGTCAAATATGTATTTTCTTTTTCTGGTCGAAATGAATTTGATCTACCGACATCATCACTCCATTTATCTATGTTATCAATGTACTCTCTCTCCCATAGGTCAATGCTTGTTAAACTAATGCCATGAGTTGAGAATATATGTGCTAGAAGTATCGCTGCAATTTGAACTTGACTGCCATTAATTAACTGGGGATTATTTTTTGCAATTTGTGAGCTGATGCTTAGAATAAAGTTATTTCTAACTGAAATACCATTATCATTCTCATAAGATATAAATGTGTTCTTTATGTCATGAATGTTTAAATTTTTCTTCAAGAGTAATTCATTTAATATTTTGTGTGTTGCCTTATCTCTTTCAATATTATAAAAGATTTTTGATAGTTTTTGGCTGTCCAGTTTGTATAGTGTGATTTTATATTTTGGTCTTAATTCATTTTGATAATATCTAGATGATGAGAAAAAGTTAGACAATATTTTATTTTGATAACGTCTATTGGCTTTTGTGCTTTTATAAATAGATGGAGTAAGCGTTGATACAGTGCCCATGTTTTTATTTAATGATGAAAATGGCTCGGAAATGTTATTTATTTTCGCAATGCGCACATTGCCATCTAAATATTCATGTAAAATTTTATATTTTTTATCGGCATTTACATCTTTGGGTGCATAGTATCTAGTATGGATCTCATATTCATTTTTATCGTTATACCAGACCATGAATAGTTGCTGATTTGGATCTGTTCCGTCAGAAGAAATTAAATCCAAAATACTTGTTTTTCCTACACCATTTTTGCCTATGATGGCTTGAAATGATGAACCTTTATAATAGGTATCTATGGTTGGTGAACTTGCTATTGATAGAACGCCGCCCACATGCTCGCATTTGAATCCACCATGTAATCTAATATTAATATTCTTTAGGTGTTTATATGATTCTACATATATGTGTATTAACTTCAATTTATATTCCTTGATAATGGTTCTTTCGACATAGAGTGGTTTTATTAGGGCCGTGGGTTCGATTAGCTAAGCGTAATCGGACGTTCGAGAAATAAGGTGTTATTACGGTGAAGTACTCACTATCGGGCCTTCAATATAAAACCGTTTCCCGATAGGGATGGGCACCGCTTGCCGTTATACCCGCCATTATTTTTTCACCTATGCAACTATGTCGATGGCGCTTGTTGCATAGGTGCGACAATTAGCTCTCACCATGGGGTGGGCGAGGGGGTGGCTGCGAGCTAACCACCCGCCCGATCTGTGCCCCGAATAGGCTGGGGAGTGTTAGCGCGGTGCAATGCGCTGCGCTTGGCGCACCCTACGTCTGTTTACCGGCCTCGGGGCTGCGGGTTGGCTGTTGCCCCCTGTTGTTCGCCGGGGTGAGCCCGTTTGGCCATTATCGTAGGGTGCAATGAACGAAGTGAATTGCACCTCTATTCGACGCGGGTTTGCTTGCAGCGTCAGGCTTTGCGGATTGCGCCATGGGCTTCACCTGCAAGGGGAGCGGTTAGCACGGACGATTACGCTAATCGACCCTACCGACCCTGCTGGCGAAGTCATGCCAACGGGGTTGGTGACCCCTCACCCTAGCCCTCTCCCGCAAGGGGAGAGGGGACGGTTACCTTGGTGCAATGCGCTGCGCTTATTGCACCCTACGCTTCTCCCGCAAGGAGAGAGTTACCGCGGACGATTACGCTTCGCTAATCGACCCTACCGAGCCTGCTGGCGAAGTCATGCCAACGGGGTTGGCGACCCCTCACCCTAGCCCTCTCCCGCAAGGGGAGAGGGGACGGTTACCCTGGCGCAGGGGCGGGAGACCGGCTGGTCTCCGTGAAAGACGCTACCGCCCCTGACTGTCGCTGCCACATTGCGCCGTTGACCTTGGTTTGGGAAAAGGGGCCAACAGGCGCCACCAAATATCTTACGGATTCATTGAGCGCTTAACTATGGCGGCCATCACGCAACTATCAGAAACCAGAGGTTTTTTTGCGCTGGCACAAGCTTTTGTTAATTACTGATTGATTAATTGCGGGGTAAACCTTGTGCGGTTGGTCGCCTTGGGCAATCCGTTGCTATCACCTTGATTTAAAACGGCGATCACAGACTTTTTGCGCCGTATGCCTAGACTGGGTTGGCCGCGGTCGCTGACCGCCGCCTCTGGATCAGCAGACAGGGTATAACTGAGCTGGCTCACCCCTATGTGTCACTGATGGAGGAGTCGGCCATGTCCGCTACCCGTATCTGGATTAAAAACCCCCTTGCCACCTTTACCCCCGAAACGGTCGATGGCCGCGGCGGGCTGGTGATTGAGAACGGCCTGATCAGCGAAGTGCTGGCGGCAGGCCAGCAGCCTGCCCGGCCGTGTGATCAGCTGTTCGATGCCCGCGACCATGTGGTGCTGCCGGGCCTTATCAATACCCACCACCACTTCTACCAGACCCTGACCCGTGCCTGGGGGCCGGTGGTCAATCAGCCGCTCTTCCCCTGGCTCAAGACCCTCTATCCGGTGTGGGCCAGATTGACGCCGGACGCGCTGGCGCTGGCGAGCAAGGTGGCGATGGCGGAGCTGCTGCTCTCGGGTTGCACCACGGCGGCCGATCACCACTACCTCTTCCCGCGCGGGATGGAGGAGTCCATCGATATTCAGGTGGCGGCGGTGCGTGAGCTGGGGATGCGCGCCATGCTGACCCGCGGCTCCATGAGCCTTGGCGAGGATGAGGGGGGCTTGCCGCCGCGCCACACGGTGCAGGGGCAGCAGCAGATCCTCGATGACAGTCTGCGGCTGGTGCGCCAGTATCACGAGCGCGGCGCCGGGGCGCAGATCCAGATTGCGCTGGCCCCTTGCTCCCCCTTCTCGGTGACCGAGGAGATCATGGTGGAGAGCGCCAGACTCGCGGCCGAGCTCGATGTGCGGCTGCACACCCATCTGGCGGAGACGCTGGATGAGGAGGCGTTCTGCCTTGCACGCTTTGGCCTGCGCACCGTCGATTATCTCGAAAAGGTGGGCTGGCTTGGCGATCGCACCTGGCTGGCCCACGGCATCCACTTCAATCCGGACGAGATTGCGCGGCTGGGGGCGGCGGGCACCGGGGTGTGCCACTGTCCGGTCTCCAATATGCGGCTCGCCTCCGGCATCTGCCCGACCCTGGATCTGGAGGCGGCTGGTGCGCCGGTGGGGCTCGGGGTGGATGGCTCGGCCTCCAACGATGCCTCGAACCTGATGCAGGAGGCCCGTCAGGCGCTCTATCTGCAGCGGCTGCGCTACGGCGCCGAGCGCATCACTCCGCGCAAGGTGCTGGAGTGGGCGACCGTAGGTTCGGCCCGGCTGCTCGGGCGCGGCGATCTCGGTGAGCTGCTGCCCGGCAAGCAGGCAGATCTGGCGCTGTTCAAGCTCGACGACCTGCGCTTTAGCGGCAGTCACGACCCCATCGCGGCCCTGATCTTGTGCGGCGCCGAGCGGGCCGATCGGGTGATGGTGGGTGGCAAGTGGCGGGTGGTGGATGGTGCCATCGAGGGGCTGGATATCGAGCAGCTTATTGCCCGTCACAAGGTGGCCGCCGCCGCGCTGGTGCATGGCTAGCCGACTCTGGTGCCACTCCCTGGCTGTATGGAGTTGGTATTACCTGACAGTTGTCCACAAAAGGGAGTGGTCATATGGCTTCAAACCGGATAACAAAACAGAGCCCCCTACTGTGTTATCTGGAGTCACCGTAGACCTGCAACGAGAAAAACTCAGCCTGCCAGAGCTCGCCAAAGAGCTCAATGACGAGTAACTTCGCCTGTTCGAGCGTCTCAGCCCAGAGTTTCGAGAACGTCAGATTGAGGTCCACTACACCGGAGAACTGGTGGCTGTCGGCACCTTCTTCGTCGGCGCGATCCAAGGGGTTGGCAGGTGTATCTGCAAACCGTGCTGGACTGCTACAGCCGCCACGCCTGGGGACGGCTCTACACCAGCAAGCTGCCGGTGACCTCGGTCTATGTGCTCAATGAAACGGTACAGTCGTTTTTCGAGGCCCACGAGGCACGGGTCTATACCATCCTGTCGGATAACGGGCGCGAGTTCTGTGGGCGCCCAGACCATCATCCCTACGAGCTGTTCCTGCAACTGGAGGGGATTGAGCACCGGACAACCAAGGTACGCAGGCCGCAGAGCAACGGCTTTATCGAACGGCTGCATCGCACACTGCTGGATGAACACTTCCGTATCAAGGGGAGGACGACCTGGTATGAGTCGGTAGAGCAGATGCAGACAGACCTGGGTAGCTACCTGGCGCACTACAACACCCAGCGGCCGCATCAGGGCAGGATGATGGAGGGACTGACGCCCTACAGCATGTTCAAGAAGGGTCTGAAATTGATACCGAAGGAAGTGCGCTCTAAAGTAGCGTAAACAAGACACCGGCTTGAGGCCGGTGTCAGGTGATAACTAGATCTGTACAGCAGCTTAATAGACTTAATTTAAATGACTAACGGCCACTTCATTATTAACTCTACAGTCATTTTTTTTGATAATAAAGTAGCCAGCCAATTTTTTACCAACTCGTTGGGATGGCTTTTCCACTAGCTTATGTAAAACCCAAGATAAAAATATGCACCCACCAGTCACAATCAACAGTGAAACCCAAGCTTTCATGCCAAGATCGAGTAAGATTCTAAGCGCTACATAGCCAGCGACACCATGTATCACATAAAGTGGGTAGCTTATATCTGCCAGGAAATCGAAGAACTTGTTTGACCTGAAAAAATCCTGATACGTAAATGCAAAAATGAAGGTCAGCAATGCAAATGCATAGCTCCATGCTACCGTTATTCCGGCAGCTGCGGGGCCAATATACCATTGCAAACAGAAAAGGCAAAAAATCACTCCAATTAAAAGATATGCTTTGTCTCTTTCAATACGACCACGTTGGACATAGTGAAACACCACCCCAATGAACATATATATAATATATTGCGACACTGTCATAAAGGTCATTGCCAATTGCCACAACCTTGCATCCGTATTACCCCAACCGGGAATATACTTATTAATAACAATCGATGCTATGAAGATAAATATCGGGGCTAAAAAAACCATGGTTGATTGCTTTCGAAATAGCACAATCAATAACGCACAGACAAAATAAAACTTCATTTCTATCTCTAGCGTCCACACTATTCCATCAATACCTCTTGACCATAAGACATCTCTAATACCAGGTATGTAATGAATCAATACCTCTTGAGTAGTGAATGGCCACTCCCTTGAAAAATAATGCGAGCTAATTAAAATGGCAACCAACGTAATACTAAAACCTACAATATATGTTGGCACAATTCGCAGCATTCGATTGATAGTAAAACCAAACCAACTTGTTTTTTGCAAAGAAAATGGAATTACGAAGCCACTAATGATAAAAAATAATGCTACACCATATGCCCCCCAATTAAATAATGAAAAGGCGTTTAATAATGAAACATAAATAGGAATTGCATGCGTTTCAAAGGGAAGCATTGGCGCATTTGTTAACACCTCTACAGCTGCACGGCTTGACCAAAAAACGCCATAGTAATGTGAAATAACTACAGCTAATGCAGCAAAGCCTCTTAGAGTGTTTGCGAAATCAATCCTATTGCTTTTCTGGTTTTGCATATGGTTGACGTAGATAGTGAAAGATTGACAAATTGTAACATGAACTCAAGCACAGTCTGTAGTGGTCAACTAAATCCGGACTCTTGATTAGGCGGATCCTCGGCTTTTGCTGGCGTGACCCCGTAATTGTGTTGATGTGGATGCCGCCAGTTGTAGTAATCGGCGTTGTTGCCCAAATCCCCCAGCAAGTCATGACTTCCCCGGCCCCTGGTGACCGCAACACTCGGGGTTTTCTGACAGGTAGACCCAGGGTATTGAGTTTGTTTATGGCGCTTACATACGCCATGACTTCTCCCACTTGGCCGTTTAGTTACGCAGACTGATTTTCCCCGCCAACAACTGCTTGAACCGATACATCACCGTCTCGGCCAGCGAGCGACGGTGATACCCCGATATCTTCTTCCAGTCCGCTAGCCCTTCCTTGCGCATCACAACACAGCATCATTTCTCGGGTGTCCCTTTTCCATAACGCCGTGCTTTCGCTAGTCAGGATACAGGCTGTCGCCCCCTGTGCGCTAGATAAGCTGATGGCTGGCTTTACTGTCGTCGGCGCCATCCGCATAAACATGTCCCAGCGAGACTTCCGCCGCCACGATATCGTGGCTCACCGGATCTACCGCCAGATGCAACTTGCGCCACACTCGCCGTTTTTCGGCGCAGTGTTTGCTGACCTTTCACTCACCTTCACCAAACACCTTCAGCCCGGTTGAGTCGATAACCAAGTCGGTAACGCGTCCCCTTGGGGGGAGCGATAAGCCACTTTCACCATACGGGCTCGCTTGCAGACACAGCTATAGTCCGGTGCGCACAACGCCAGATTCCTCAACTCGAGCAGGGAGTCGAGTAGTCCCCGAGTGGCCCGCGGGGTGAAGTTGAAAATTCCCTTGAGCATCAGGAAGGTACAGATGGTCTGGTTGGTGTAGAACTGGCTGCGGCCTTGCCGTCCGTGATAGTCGTGGTGAAACCAGTTGCTCATGGCCTCGGCATCAACCCAGAAAGTGGGTGAACCACGGTGAATCAAAGACTTGTTGTATTTAGGCCAGTTGGTGATGGGGTGCAGCGAAATGCCCATGATGCAAACTTGAAGAGGATGGTGATGAGCAGATCACCGAGTCCTCAGCTAGTTCCATTCAAGCTGCATCGATTTGGGCAACAACGCCTAGCAATCCATCAGGTAATAGCTGATATCCAGCTTCGCTTCCCGCAGGTTCAGGTATCCCGTTGCTGGGAGCCACTGTGACTTCAAGCTTCTGAACAGCAACTCCATCGGGACGTTATCCCAGCAGTTACCACCATGATTCATGCTCCAGGCCATGCGATAGCGCCACTGTCGTTGCCGAAATGCCCGACTGCCCTATTGGCTGCCCTGGTCGGAGTGAAACAGCACACCCTGATTGACAAGCCCGCTGCTGATAGGGCATCTCCAGAGCTTTGATGGCCAGATCTACATCAGGCTTACCAGAGATCGTCCAGCCCACAACTCGCTGGGTATGCAGGTCGAGCATCACAGCCAGATAATGCCAACTAGCCCCTGCCCAAACCTAGGTGATATAGCCACACCTGATTGAGTTGCTGGACATCAAATTTGCGGGCCAGCAGATCGGGAATATCCGGTCGTGCAGACCGGGCACCTTATAACGGTGTGCGCCCGGCTGTTTGGATGCCAACCCGGATTCCTTCATCAGGTTACGGACTTTGAATCGGCCAATCTGATACCCCAGCGTTCGCATCATCGACATCAAGGCGCGACTGCCTGCGGAATCCCGGCTCTCTTTGAACAAACGGCGCAACTAACGGCACTGTTGCATGCACTCACGGTTAATTACTCTCCTACGAACCAGATAATCATAAAAACAGAACGAGGGAGCATCGCAAGCGCAGCAGACCAAAGTGATGAGGGCTTTCCTCCAAGTCCTGTCAGGGATATCTAACGGGCTAAATGATCTGAGAGTAGTAACCAAAGCGAAAACAGGGACCGTAGAGCAGGACGGAGCCTCTCAGACCACCAGTCAGAGAACATTAGGCACCACGCAGCGCTTTCATGGCCATGAATACCCGGTTGGAGAATGGAATAACTTACCGGGTAAGGAGTGGTGGAAGTAAGCGGCCATACCCTGCCCCACGAGGTAAATCCCTCGGCTATATACAGACCCCTATAAAAGCCTGCCTTCAGCAGGCTTTGTTGTTATGAAGCAGTGGACTCGACACAATCGCTGTCGCCATTTTGGCGCCATTTAGGAAAAAGAAAATGGCCACTATTTCTAGTGGCCTTTCGTAACTCTTTGATTTTAATGGTGCCCGAGGCCGGAATCGAACCGGCACGACGCGAACGTCGAGGGATTTTAAATCCCTTGTGTCTACCGATTTCACCACTCGGGCACCGCAATCGGTATCAAGCTCGCGTGGCGGGCTTGTCAATATGGAGGCACGTTCCGGAGTCGAACCGGACTAAACGGATTTGCAATCCGCTGCATAACCGCTTTGCTAACGCGCCATGCAAAAGAGAGTTGGCTCTCTATTGTCTGAATTTGGAGCGGGAAACGAGACTCGAACTCGCGACCCCGACCTTGGCAAGGTCGTGCTCTACCAACTGAGCTATTCCCGCATTGGTCTGGCTGACTGCCTGACTACGAGAACGCATTCTAGCGATGTTCCTCGCCCAGTCAACCAGAAATATTTAATTACCTGATCGTTCGGGCATTTTTTACCCTTTTTGAACAGTTTTAGCGCCTTTGGCCGTTTCCTGCCTCAAATCAGTGGAAACCTCACCTTGCGGCGCAAGTGACTCACAGGTTGGCGTGGTGGGTCAGATCGCCCCAGGCGGCCTTCATGTACTGGAACATCGACCAGAAGGTGAGCACGGTGGCGACATAGAGCATCACATAGGCGAGCCACACCATCCAGACGTTGTATTGCCAGATAAGACCGGTGAGCGACACCATCTGGATCATGGTCTTCCACTTGCCAATCCAGCTGACCGCCACCGAGGAGCGTTTGCCGAGCTCGGCCATCCATTCGCGCAGGGCGGAGATGATGATCTCTCGGCCAATCATGGTCATGGCGGGGATGGTCACCCAGATGGTGTTGTAGTGTTCGACGATGACCACCAGTGCGGCAGCGACCATGATCTTGTCGGCAACCGGGTCAAGGAAGGCGCCAAAGGCGGTGGACTGATTGAGCTTACGAGCCAGATAGCCATCAAACCAGTCGGTAGCAGCAGCCAGAATAAAGATGATGGCGGCAGCCAGATAGGACCATTGATAAGGCAGATAGAACAGGATGACGAAGACGGGAATGAGCAAAATCCGGAAAAACGTCAACAGGTTAGGTATGTTTGTCATTATTTTCAGCCACTTCTTGTACGTCGCTACATAGTGCGCCAAAGCCGATTTGCGATGCAACCGCACTGGCGCCCGTCTTGGTCTTTTTAATCCATCAATCTTCTCAAAATGCGAGGGCCATTATGGCATTTACGGCCCCCCCGCGTCACGGCTCTTGTGCATCAAGGAGTTAGCGATTTTGCCATACCGCTAACCCTGCTCAGGCGCTGTGCAAGCCATCGTGGATGGTCTGGGCCAGCTCCTGACTGATGCCGGGTACCTTGGCCAGTTCATCCACGCTCGCCTTTTTGACCTCCTGCAGGCCGCCCAGATATTTGAGCAGCGCCTGCCGCCGTTTCGGCCCCACCCCCGGAATATCCTCCAGACTGCTGCTGGTGCGGGCCTTGGCCCGTCTGGCCCGGTGGCCGGTAATAGCAAAACGGTGGGATTCATCGCGAATATACTGAATAAGGTGCAAAGCGGGCATATCTGCCGGTAAATGCAACTCTTCGTGACTCTCCCCCATGATGAGAGTTTCCAACCCCGCCTTGCGGGTGACCCCCTTGGCAATCCCCACCAGCAGCGGGTATTTGCCGCCGAGGAACTCCAGCTGACGAGCCAGGATCTCTTCGGCCCGGCGTAACTGGCCAAGGCCGCCGTCGATAAATAGCACGTCCGGCACCTTGTCCGGCTCCTGCTGCTTGCCAAAGCGGCGCTCCAGCGCCTGCTCCATCGCCGCGTAGTCATCACCGCCAGTGATACCGTCGATATTAAAACGACGATATTCCGATGAGAGCGGCCCCTCCCGGTTAAACACCACGCAAGAGGCCACGGTGCGCTCCCCCATGGTGTGGGAGATATCGAAACACTCCATGCGGGCGATGGGGCGCTCCAGCTCCAGCAGCTCTTCCAACTGATCGTAGCGAGCAGTAATGGTGCTCTTGTGAGCCAGCCGCGATCGCAGCGCCGTCTCGGCATTGATGGAGGCAAGCTTGATAAAGCGGGCCCGTTCAGCGCGGGTTCGGCTCACCACCCGCACCTTGTAGCCTGCGGTCTGGCTCAGGGTCTCGGCGATGACGCTCTCATCCTCCAACGCCACATCGAGCAGCACCTCACTCGGGATCTGCCGCCCCCCCTGCCCCGACAGATAGAACTGCAGCAGGAAGGATTGCACCACCTCGTCGAGCGGGGTGTCAGCCGGCACTTTCGGGAAGTAGCTGCGCGAGCCCAGCACCTTGCCCTGACGGATAAAGAGCACGTGGATGCAGGCAGCGCCTTGCTCGAAGGCGACCCCCACCACATCCAGCTCGTCCAGCACGTTGCCGCTCACCGACTGCTGCTCGGTGACCCGGCGCAGCGCCAGGATCTGATCCCGATAGCGGGCTGCCTCTTCAAAGCGCAGATCGCCGCTGGCGGACTCCATCTTGCCCACCAGCTCGCCTATTACCTGCTGGTTCTTGCCCGCCAGAAACAGCTTGGCCAGCTCCACCTGCTGGGCATATTCGGCTTCGCTCACCAACCCGGGTACGCAAGGGCCAGCGCAACGCTTGAGCTGATAGAGCAGACAGGGACGGGTGCGGTTGGCATAGACCGCATCCTCGCACTGGCGTACCGGAAATATTTTCTGCATCAGATGCAAACTCTCGCGCACCGCGCCGCCAGAGGGGTACGGGCCGAAGTACTCTCCTTTGATCTTGCGGGCACCGCGATGGACGCCGATACGCGGATGCTGGTGCGCGGTGATGATGATCCAGGGGTAGGATTTGTCGTCCCTCAGCAGCACGTTGTAACGGGGCTGGTACTGCTTGATGAGATTGTGCTCGAGGATCAGCGCCTCGGTCTCGGTGTGGGTGACGGTGACCTGGATATCGGCGATCTGTCGCACCAGGGTGCGGGTCTTGATGCTGTCGACGTTGGTGCGAAAGTAGGAGGCGAGCCGCTTTTTCAGATCCTTGGCCTTGCCCACATAGATCACGGTGCCACCGCTGTCATACATGCGGTAGACGCCACTTTGATGGGTGACGGCGCTCAGAAACGCCTTGCTATCGAAGAGAGGTTCGGGAGAGAGGGTCATCAGCTACTCGGCTCACACAAAGGCAAAAATTGACGGGCAGAGCATACTGCCCCCGCCGCCTGAAAAGCAAAAGGGCAGAAAAGCAAAAAGGCGGCACGCGCCGCCTTTGTGACCACACGCCACCCGATTAGAGGGTATCGGCATCCAGCATGCCATAGCGAATGGCCAGATGGGTCAGTTCCACGTCACCGTTGATCCCCAGCTTGCTGAACAGCCGATAGCGGTAGCTGTTGACCGTCTTCGGGCTCAGGTTGAGCTGCTCGGAGATATCGGTCACCTTCTGCCCCTTGGTGATCATCATCATGATCTGCAGCTCGCGCTCGGAGAGGGACTTGAAGGGATTCTCGTCAGCGGAGGCAAACTGGCTGAGGGCCATCTGCTGGGCAATCTCCGGGGAGATGTAGCGCTGACCGGAGTGCACCAACCGGATCGCCTGGATCATCTCGTCAGGGGCAGCCCCCTTGGTAAGGTAACCGGCGGCGCCGGCCTGCATCACCTTGGTGGGGAACGGATTTTCTGAATGAATTGTCAGCACTATGATGCGCACATCGGGGCGGATCCGCAGAATTTTGCGGGTCGCTTCCAGACCACCAATACCCGGCATGTTCATGTCCATCAGGATCACGTCCGGATGGTGTTGGCGACAGAAAGTGACTGCGGTCTCGCCGCTCTGTGCCTCGCCTACCACCTTGATCCCGCGCACATCTTCAAGAATGCGTCTTATCCCTGTACGCACCAGCTCATGATCATCGACCAGGAATACATTTATCACCCAAACACCCCGTTTTATCTCGTTTTAGCCGCCCGGTTAGGGTTAACAGGGCGTCTTGCATCATAACCAAACTCGTCGCTTTGGCAAACCATGCACGCCAAAAGTTTGAGAAAACCCATGTTTAGCGTTTAAAATCAAATAATTATATAAATTTTCAAAACAAAAAACGGTGCCTTGCGACACCGTTTTTCATGACGTTAGTGCTGTGGCCATCACTTGGCCAAAAAGGCGCGCACCTTCTCCAGATCGGCCTGGGTATCCACCCCGACCGGCGGCGCTTCAAAGGCCTGGGCGACGTGGATCTTCTCCCCGTACCAGAGCACCCGCAGTTGCTCCAGTGCCTCGACCTGCTCCAGCACGCTCGGTGCCCAGTCTACGTAACGCTGGATAAATCCGGCGCGATAGGCGTAGATACCGATATGACGCTGGTAGTGGTCGCCAATCTGCTCATGGCTCTTGGCAAAGCGATCCCGATCCCAGGGAATGCTGGCGCGACTGAAATAGAGGGCGTAGCCATCCTTGTCAGTCACCACTTTCACTGCGTTCGGGTTGAACGCCTCTTCGGCATCCTTGATCGGCACCGACAGGGTCGCCATCGGCGCCGTGGCGGCAGCCAGATTGTCTGCCACCTGACGAATGATGGCGGGCGGAATGAGCGGCTCATCCCCCTGCACATTGACGATGATGGTATCGGCGGCAAAGCCGTAGTGACGGCACACCTCGGCCAGACGCTCGGTGCCGGACTGATGATCCGGTGAGGTCATGCACACCTCGACGCTGGTGCTCAGCAGTGCCTGCTGCACCCGCTCGTCATCGGTGGCGACGATCACCCGATCGGCACCCGATTGCAGGGCTTTCTCCACCACGTGCTGCACCATGGGCTTGCCATGGATATCCGCCAGCGGCTTGCCCGGCAGACGGGTTGACGCATAGCGGGCAGGAATGACGACGACGAAACTCATGACGGCAGCTCATCGCTGTTGAGCGGACGGGCACGGTTCTCCAGCAGCACCGGGATCCCCTCCTCCAGCGGATAGGCCAGCTTGTCAAAGCGGCAGACCAGCTCATGAACTGCTTTGTTGTAGTGCAGCTTACCCTTGCAGACCGGGCAGGCGATGATGTCGAGCAACTTGATGTCCAAAGCCAAAACGATACTCCTTCAACGATGTCGCGCTGGCGGCTTCATCACGCCAGCGATGGATGTCGAGCAACCAGATATTCCATACGGGACCGCTATTGGTCCACTTCTCCCTCGCTCAGGCAAGGGAGATTAATCTTGCGCCTTAGTCGCACCCTTTGCCTTCGCCCCCAGCTTGTGCAGCAGGGCATCGAGCAGGGAGGCGGGCAACTCGGCACTGACCGGCAGATACCACCAGTTATCGAGGGCAAACGGGCGGCACTTGACCGCATCCTTCTCGGTCATCAGCAGCGGCTTGCTGGCAAAGCGCCCCACCAGCTCATCCCGATCGAAGGGGTGATGATCGCCGTAGGCGGCCTGCTGATCCAGCTGATAGCCGAGCCCTTCTAGGGTGGCAAAGAAGCGGGGTGGATGACCGATCCCCGCCAGCGCATCAACCGGCCCCGACAAGGGGGCGGCAAGCGGTGCATCGTCGCGCACCCGTCGCGGGGTGTCGGCGACCAGTTGCATGGGGTACTCCCCCTTGCCCGGCTCGCCGCCGTTGCAGATGATGGCGTCCACCCGTTTGAGCCGAGTGATCGGCTCGCGCAGCGGCCCCATCGGCAGCAAGCAGGCGTTGCCGAAACGGCGCGCTCCGTCCACCACCACCAGCTCGATGTCGCGGGCCAGCGCATAGTGCTGCAGACCATCGTCGGTGATGATGATATCCACCTCACCGCTCTGCTCCAGCAGTCGTACCGCGTCGGCCCGTTTCGGGGCAACCACCACGGGGCAGCCGCAGCGCCGGGCAATCAGCACCGGCTCATCTCCGGCCTGCGCCGTGGTGCTGGTCTCATCCAGCCGATAGGGGTAATGGGGCGCCTTGCCGCCATAACCACGGCTCACCACCCCGGGGCGATAGCCGCGGGCTTGCAACTGCTCCACCAGCCAGACCACCACTGGCGTCTTGCCGTTGCCCCCCACCGAAATATTGCCCACAACAATGACCGGCAAGGAGGAGCGATACCCCTTGCGCCAGCCATGACGATAGGCGTAGCGGCGGGTGCCGCTGATGATGGCGAACAGCAGGGCAAAGGGGGCCAGCAACCAGCGCCAGCCACTTTTGCGATACCAGAGCCGTTCCAGCATCAGGCCTTGCTTCCCGCGTTGCCAAACTGAA
Organism: Aeromonas sp. 603079; assembly: GCF_049172135.1. Lineage (NCBI taxonomy): Bacteria > Pseudomonadati > Pseudomonadota > Gammaproteobacteria > Aeromonadales > Aeromonadaceae > Aeromonas > Aeromonas sp. 603079. The sequence continues at coordinate 65,510 of NZ_JAAKPX010000011.1, forward strand.
TAGCGCGCAGCTGGGCATAGGTGCCGCGCTGCTCCATCAATGCTTCGTGGTTCCCGCGCTCGACGATATGGCCTTCGTCGATCACCAGGATCTCGTCCGCCTTCTCGATGGTGGAGAGACGGTGGGCGATCACCAGCGAGGTACGCGCTTTGCAAAGCTCGTCGATAGCCGCCTGAATGTGGCGCTCGGATTCGGTATCGAGGGCCGAGGTGGCCTCATCCAGCAGCAGAACCGGCGCATCGCGCAGCAGGGCGCGCGCAATGGCAACACGCTGACGCTGACCACCGGAGAGGGATGCACCGTTCTCGCCAACCACAGTGTCATACCCGTTGCTCATCTTGCTGACGAATTCGTCGGCATGAGCGATGCGGGCAGCCTGCACGATCTGGTCGCGGCTGTATTTGTCTTCCGCGGCGTAGGCGATGTTGTTGGCCACCGAGTCGTTGAACAGGTGGACATGCTGGGAGACCAGCGCGTACTGCTTGCGCAGCTCGCTCAACTTGTATTCGCGGATGTTGATGCCATCCAGCAGGATCTCGCCCTGATCGATGTCGTAGAAGCGGGTCAGCAGGCTGGCAATGGTACTCTTGCCAGAGCCGGAACGGCCCACCAGCGCCACCGACTTACCCGCCTCCACCTTGAAGCTGACGTTGTGCAGCGCCGGGGTGTCCTTGGTCGGGTAGGTGAAAGTGACGTTGCGAAACTCGATCTCGCCGCGAGCACGCTCCAGAGTACGGGTGCCGGTATCCTGCTCAGGCTCGCTGTCGAGCAGGCCAAACAGGCTGTGGCAGGCAGTGATGGCGCGCTGAAACTGGTTGTTGACGTCGGTCAGGCTTTTCAGCGGCTTGAGCAGCATCATCATGGAGGTGATCATGACGGTAAACGTACCGGCAGTCAGCTCGCTGCGCACACTGTCGATGGTAGCTACATAGAGGAAGGCAGCCAGCGCGATGGAGGCAACCATCTGCACCACAGGGCTGCCGATGGCATCGGCAGCGACCATCTTCATGGTTTGCTGGCGCATGTTGTTGCTGACCTGGAAGAAGCGTTTCTCTTCCACCTTCTGGCCACCAAACATCAACACCTCTTTGTGCCCTTTGAGCATCTGCTCGGTGGAGGTGGTGATATCCCCTACCGCCTGCTGGATGTGACGGCTGATCTGGCGGAAACGGCGGCTGATAAGGCCGATGATGACCCCCACCAGCGGGCCAACCACCAGGAAAATCACCGACAGCTGCCAGGAGTGCCAGAACATCAGGCCGAGCAGACCGACCACGGTCGCCCCTTCCCGCACCAGGGTCACCAGCGTGGTGCTCGCCGCCGAGGAGACCTGACTGGCGTCATAGGTCACCTTGGAGAGCAGATGACCGGTGTTCTGACGGTCGAAGAAGCTCATCGGCATCGCCACCATGTGATTGAACACCTGCTGTTGCAGACGCATCACGACGTGGTTGCCGACCCAGGCCATGCAGTAGTTGGAGAGAAAGTTGGCGACACCGCGCAGGGCCACGATGCCGAGGACGAAGAAGGGCATCCATTTCAAAACGGTGCTGTCGTTGCCATTGATGCCCTGATCGATCAGCGGCTTGATGGAGTAGACAAAGGTGGTATCCACGGCGGCGTAGCCCAGCATCCCGATGATGCCACCGACCAGGCCCAGCTTGCGATCACGGACATAACCGAGCAGGCGCTTGAATACTGGCCAGCTCTCTTGTGAGGTTTCTTGTTGCATGAATAGCCGTTAGTAATGGAAATGACGGGCTATTCTAGCCAAAGCGCAGGCTTACACCAAGCGCCGCCACCTATATCGCATTCCTACACGGCAGAAATGGCCGATTATTGCTCAAACCACACTCGCGGTCGCCACCACTCGCCACTGCGCCGGTACCAAGGCCCCAGATCTCGCTCGGCGGTGACGCTCAAGCCCTCTGCGGTGGGTTCGACCAGCATCGCCCCTTGCTGACCGGTGATCCACTGGCGGGCATCCCGATAGCGGGCTACTACATCGGGACGGGGAAAGCCCCACTGATTCATAAAACCGGCGCTGTGGATCACATCCTTTGCCGCCACCGCCGCGACAAACGAGGGTGTGGAGGAGGTGCGACTGCCATGATGGGGGCTCACCAGCAAGGTGCTGGCCAACCCCTCCCCCTCCAGCGCCACCAGTCGTTGTTCGGCCTGCCGTTCGATATCGGCGCTCAGCAATATGCTGCGCTCGCCATCGCTGATGCGTACCACGCAGCCATCGTTGTTACGCCCACCGCCTGGGTATTCGGGCCAGAGCACCACAAACGAGAGCCCCTGCCAGCGCCACTGTTGCCCACGCTGGCACAGGGTGGTTCCCTCACTGAAGGGGTAAGAGGAGAACTCGTGACGCACCGGCATGGCGCTGAGCAGTCGCTTGCGATTGCCGGCATGGTCCCGATCCTTGTGGCTGATGATGAGGCGATCGATGACCCGGATCCCCAGATGGCTTAGCTGGGGCAGGATCACCGCGTCCGCCATGTTGTAGCCTCCGGGATAACGATCGCCGGTGTCATAGAGGATGGCACGCTCCCCCTTGCTGATCAGCACCGCCAGCCCCTGTCCCACATCCAGCACCCGCAGTTGCCAGCGGGCGGGAGCTGGCCAGCACGCCAACACCAGCGCAAGGGTGCCCGGTAACCAGAGCCAGCGTGCCGGGCGCCACTTTGCGGCGAACCAGAGCAGCAACAGCAGGGTGCAGAGCGGCAGCCACCAGCCGGGTAGTGGCCACCACAGTTGCAGTTGATCGGCCAGCCAATTCAGGATCGTCAGCACCCACCCGAGCCCCAGATCCGCCAGCCAGAACAGGACATAGGCAAGCGAGGTGGAGAGCGGCGCCAGCAGCACACTGATCAGGGCCAGCGGGATGATGGCGATACAAAAGAGCGGTACCGCCAACAGGTTGATCACCATGGCAAGAGGCGCTATCCCCTCGAACAATGCCAGTTGCAGCGGCAGCAGACCAAGCAGCAGCCAGAGCTGGATCTGCCAGAGCCCCGGCTTGTCGTGTACATATCCCACCAGCAGCAAGATGGCCACCGCCAGAAACGAGAGCCAGAAGCCGGCCGAATAGAGGGCGAAGGGATCCCAGAGGGTCAATACCACAAAGGCCCACAGCCAGATGCGCCAGGCCGGCCACTCTCGCCGGCTCCAGCGCAATACACTCCACACCAGCACCATGATCAGGGCCCGCTCGGTGGCCACCGCAAACCCGGCCAACGCGCTGTAGACGGCGGCAAACAGCAGGGAGGTGATGATGGCGCCACGCAGGCCAAACAGCCTGCCCAACCACCACCCGAGCACCGCCACCAGCGCAATGTGTTGCCCTGAAATGGCGATGATATGGGTCAGACCACTGCCGCGAAACAGCTCCCACTGGGCATCCGTGATGCCGCTCTGCTCGCCAAAAGCGAGCGCCGCCAGCAAGGGGGCATAGTCAAGTGGACGCCAACTCTCGGTCGCTGCCCCCAACCAACGTTCACGCCAACCCGCAGGTGCCTGTTGAATATCTATCACCCGACGCAGATTGCCAGTGGCGGTGATCCCCTTGCCCAGCAGCAGACGCCGCCCATCCAGCCCCGCCTCGTTGGCCAGACCGTGAGCCGGTTTCAACGAGGTCACCAGGGTGATCCGGCTGCCTACCGTCATGGCGGGCAATGCCTGATAGGCATTGACCCGGATCAGGGGCTCAGGTGTCACCGGTTGTTCGTCGAGGATGCTCACCCGCAGCAGCAGCCGGACAAATTTATCCCCCTCGGGCTCTGCACTTTGCAGCTCTGCGGTTATCATGTGGCTCGTCTGATCGCCCAGCCGCTCCAGCCAGGCCAGCCGATAGGCAAGATTGGCCTGCATCCAGAGGATGCCGAGCAGGAGAAACAGCCACCGCCAGGCACGGCAATATGCAAGGGGGATCAGCAGGGACAGCAACAGGCCCCCCCATGCGAGTGAAGGTAACCATGGCCAGAGCAGTGAGGAGCTTGCCCCCAGGGCAAACGACAACAGACGCAGATCCATGGAGCAAGTATTTAGCAAGGTTTCAATATGCCCAAACGACTCATTAAACGCTGGATGCCCGATCAGCAAACCCTGAAAGAACACAAGCACCTGCGGCTGTTCGGCAAACTGCTGCTCGATGCCAACCTCTGGCACCTCAACCGTCGCTCTGCAGCCGGGGCATTTGCGGTGGGCCTCTTCATGGCCTGGGTGCCGCTCCCCTGCCAGATGCTGCTGGCCGCCGGTGGCGCCATCCTGTGCCGGGTCAATCTGCCGCTCTCGGTGGCGCTGGTCTGGCTCTCCAACCCCTTTACCATGCCGCCCCTGCTCTATGGTGCCTATCTGGTAGGTTGCCAGCTGCTGGGACATTCGGCGCAGCAGATAGAGATTGAATTCACCTGGGAGTGGCTGGTCTCGGTACTGGGCACAGTGGCACCGCCGCTGTTGCTGGGCTCGCTCATCCTGGCCCTGCTCAGTTCTCTTATCGGTTACACCCTGATCCGCACCTTCTGGCGGATCAGCACGGTGCGCCAGTGGCAAAAACGCAAGATGGCCCGCCCATGCTGAGTCGCTGGTTTGCCCGCTTCAAGCTAGATCCCGATACCCTGCGCCAACAGAAGTGGTTTGCCCTGTTTGGTGAGCGACTGCTTGCCCCAGCCCTCTGGCAAGGGGGCACTCGCGCCCTGAGTGGCGCGGTGGCGGCCGGGATCTTCGCCTGCTGGTTCCCAATCCCGATGCACTCGCTCATCGCAGTCGGTCTGGCGCTGGCATTCAGCCTCAACCTGCCACTGGCGCTGCTGGCGGTCTGGTTCAACAATCCGCTGACCCTGCCGTTCATGTATCTCTACGCCTATCGCACCGGTTGTCTGGTACTGCACCAGACGCCGGAGCCTTTCCACCTCAGCTGGACCCTCCACTGGCTGGAGCAGGAGGCTGCCACCCTGGTGCCCCCCTTCCTGCTCGGCAGCCTGCTGCTGGCGGTACTCACCGCCCTGAGTGGCGGCGCCCTGACCGCGCTGCTGCTGCAACTGCGCAAACTGTGGCAAGGTGCCCGCCACCAGTGAGCTCCCCTTCCCATCGTTTGACGATCAGCCGTTGGCGATCAAAAAAGCCCGTCACCAAGGTGACGGGCTTTTTCATGGCATAGTGCCGCATAGTGCCAGAGCACAAGGCAATGCGATTACAGCACCTTGGCAATGGCCTCGCACAGGGGATCTATATTGGCGCGGGTAATACCGGCTACGCTGATCCGGCCTGAGCCGACGATGTAGATGGCAAATTCGCTCTTGAGGCGCTCCACCTGATCCTTGGTGAGACCGGAGAAGGAGAACATGCCGTTCTGCTCGCGGATAAAGCTGAAATCCTGGCTCACACCGAGGGCAGCCAGCTTCTCGACCAGCAGCTCACGCATCTCGCGAATCCGCACCCGCATGGCGGCCACTTCTTCGACCCACTCGGCATAGAGAGCCGGATCGCTCACCACGGCGGTGACCACAGCGGCGCCATGTGACGGCGGGTTGGAGTAGTTGGCACGGATCACTGTCTTGACCTGGGTGAAGGCCACATCGGCGATCTCCTTGGTCGCGCTGACCAGCGTGAAGGCACCGACCCGCTCGTTGTAGAGGCCGAAGTTCTTGGAGAAAGAGCTCGCCACCAGCAGCTCGTCATGGCATTCGGCGAAGATACGCAGGCCTTCGGCATCCTCTTCGATACCACGGGCAAAACCCTGATAGGCGAAGTCAAACAGCGGCAACCAGCCGGCGGCAGCACTTTGTTTGGCCAGCGCGCGCCACTGTTCTGCAGTGGGATCGATACCGGTCGGGTTGTGGCAGCAACCGTGCAGCAGCACCAGCTCACCCGGCTGCACTTCGGCCAGCGAAGCCTGCATGGCGGCAAAGTCGAGCCCCTTGGTGGCGGCGTCGTAGTACTTGTACCACTTGACGGTCAGGCCCGCGGCCTGGAATACGCTGACGTGGTTGGCCCAAGTGGGATCGGAGATCCAGATGGTCTTGGCCAGACCGTTGCGCACCACAAATTCGGCCGCGATACGCAGGGCACCGGTACCGCCCGGCGCTTGGGCGGTCTTGGCACGACCGCTGGCAACCAGCGCAGAATGCTGCCCGAACAGCAGTTGCTGCACGATACGGCCATATTCGATATTGCCTTCAATACCGAGGTAGTTCTTGGTCTTCTCGTCGGTCAGCAGCTTCTGCTCGGCTTTCTTGACGCAGTGAAGAATGGGGGTGGCACCGGACTCGTCCTTGTAGATCCCTACGCCCAGATTGATCTTGTGGCTGCGAGAGTCAGCACGGAAGGCTTCGGTCAGGCCCAGGATCGGATCCGCTGGGGCGGCAACAACCTTTTCAAACATGGTATTCCCTGTATTCCGTTGAGTTCGTTGGGTGGCAAAGCGGCTTGATAAACAAAAGCGCTCATCTGGCGAGCGCTTCGTCAACTCTTTATATCACCGCGTTCAATGGGGGAAAACCGCTTTTTGGCTCGCTTTCGGGCCAATTTCAACCAACGGCATGCCACGCTGGTGCCAGCGCGCACACCTCGGCCGACAAGCCACCATTGGACTCAACCAAACCGCTACAAACTGCTAACAATGGCTTGGGAATCCGGCTCGGCTCCCAGTGCCGAGCCTCAGTCAAAGGCTGGGCATATGCGCTGAGGATGGGGGCCAGATCACGAGGCAGCCACCAGCTGGCCGGACGACCCAAGCGCTGGGCCAGCGCCTGCAGCCGATCCACCCCGGCAGGGTCGAGGGCGGTGAGATGACTCCACAGCACATTGGGGGGCAAGGCGGCCACCACCTGCTGCAAGGCAAGAGGAGCCGATGGGGGGGCCCACACCAGCAAGGTGCCGGGTTCAAGAGGCAGCTCGGCAAAGGCGCCGACGCTGTCTGTGGTGATCACCCGCTCGATACTCCCCTCCCCCCACAGGATCTTGCCAAGACCCGCCAGGGTGCGCTCGGGCAAGGCCACCTCCCCCAGCGCCTGCAACCAGGGGGCTGCGTCGATCAGGGTACCGCCGCTGAAAAAGAGGCTGAACGGCTGGGCTGCGCGCAAGCGCAACAGCTGATCGGCACAGAGCCGGATCCCCTTGTCCTCGAAATCGATCTGCTCGTTGGGGGTGAAGTTCACCTCGCTCTTGCGATAGAGCGCCGCCAACACCCGCTCGTTGACCTGCTCCCCCAATTGCCAGCCCTGAGCATGTAACCACTCCTCGGGCTCGGGGGGAGCGGTGGCGATCTCGGCCAGCATCAGCTCGCGGGTGAGATAGCGCCGTCCGGCCGGGGTGAGCTCATAGCTGTGGCTGCCATGGGCGAGCAGCAGCTGATTATCCTTGAGCAGGCCCACCAGCGGTTGCCACTGGCGGCCACGGATCACCACAGGTGAGTGGCTCAGCAACTGCTGCGCCAGCGCCCGCCATTCGGGGTGACTAAAGTCGATCAATTACAATCCATCCCTGTCAGTGCTCAATCGGATAAACAGCCTGAAAAGGTACCGTTACAGGCCGATGACGCCAAGCCTCCCACGCCAATTACGTGACCTCGCTCCCTGCAATTTTCCCCAAACAGAAGAGCCCACCGTGGGGTGGGCTCTTCCTTGGATAACACTCGACGCTTATTCGACGTTGAGGCGCAACTCGGCATCGTGCCAACCCAGTGGCAGGGTCAGCAACTGATCGATCAGCTCCCGGCGATCGGATTTCTCCAGATAGGCGAGATAGAGCGGACGGCTCAGCGGCTGGCCCCCCTCCACCAGATGGAGCGCCCCCTTCTCGAGGAAGGGGCTGACCATCCGCCGTGGCAGGTAGGCAGCACCACCGTTGGCCAGCACGAACTGCAACGCCATGCTGGCGGAGCTGGAGTGCAGCACCGGGGTCTTTTGCAGGCTCTGCAACCGGCTGGGTTGCGGCTCGAAGCTGGTGCCCCAGTCGAGGTGGATGTGCGGCATCTGCATCAGGTTGTCGGCATTGGCGGCCGGATCCCGGCTCACCAGCTCGAACACCAGCTCACCGATGGGATGCAGGGCAATCTCGTCGATCTTGGTGGGCTCGGAGAGCAGGGCCAGATCGAGGGAGCGCTCCAGCAACTGGCGGCAGAGGTGCTCGCGGGAGGCTGTTTCCAGCCGCACCGCCAAACCGGGCGCCAGCGCATAGATGTGATTGAGCCAGTCGTTGAAATCGAGCTCCCAGAACACAGCGGGCGCGCCGATGGCCAACTGCTGGCTGAATCCCGGCGAGAGTGCCACATCCTGCTTGGCACGACCAAGGGTGTGCAAGATGGCGTCTGCGTAGGGCAGCAGACGCTCACCGGAGGCGGTCAGACGGATATTGTTGCGATGACGGGCAAACAGACTGACACCCAGTTGCTGCTCTAGCTGGCGGATCCGGAAACTCACCGCCGACTGGGTCAGGTAGAGATTTTCAGCAGCCCGGCCAAAGTGCCGGGTCTTGCTCACCTCGATAAAGGTCCGAAGCAGCTCGGTATCCATTAATCGATGGACTCGTCACTGCCACCGCCGCTGCCACCACCGACATCAAAGCTGCCGCCACCGCTGCTCTCTTCGCTGGCGCCGCCAACGACAGTGCAGAGGCGATGAACGCGCTTGGGACCGATCACCTTGAGGTATTTGAACCACACCTTGGCATGGGGGTTGGCACCGGCTTCGCCGGATTTGACCTGCTCGACGAAGGCGGACTCGACATCGTCACGGGGTGCAAGGTTGCCCTGGTAGAGTGCCAGCATGGCGGTACCATACTTTTCCAGACTGTCCGCTTCGGCCACAGTGAATTCGCCACTGCGACGCAGGCCACGGGGAAAATGTTTGAAGTCGTTGAAACGCTTGTCTGATTCGAAGCTCATAGTGCTCTTTTTTCTGGTTAGTTTGACCTTTGCGGGCAAGTATCATCAGGCCATCGCCGAGTGCAAAATCAATTTTCTCACTATGTTAATAAATATCTTTTATCGATGTCACTTTGCCCCATCGCTGACGCCGATTTTGTGGCATAACACACAAAAAACGTTGATAAATAATAAACTTATGTAAACGTGCAGCCAATTTACACGTCACTTTCTGGACTGTGCAGGCAAAAATAAAGCGCCATACGGCGCTTTATTTATCACATCAGGTGAACCAGCTGAACCTTTGGTTCAAACATGCTTACTCAATCATGGCCGGTTGGGCCAGGTTGTCGGCACGCCACAGACGGTAGCGCACTTCATACTCCTGCGGCACGTAGATCACGAACGGCAGTTTTGAGTTGTAGTTCACGAAGAAGCCCTGACCGTAGATCTGGACGAAGGTCTCTTTTTGCTGGTTATCCGGGCACATCATCAGGGTGCTGATGGGGTCGGAGACTTTGCCCAGTTTCAGATAGTTGTAGCCCCAGCCTTTAACGCTGTGCTGTTCCAGGTTGCCTGCAAAACGCGGTACGTTGCAATCAACCATCATCTTTTTGCCGACCTGCAGCTCGACCATCATGTCGGCTTCTTTCTCGACTTCAGGCAGGCGGATCACCACACGTTCCTGATTCACGTCAGCGGCTGGGAACATGCTGATATCAAATTTTTTCGGCTCGGCGGCGAAGGCATGGCCACCCAGCAACAAGGCGCCCAGCAGGCTAAAACGCAATACGGTTTTCATCTGTACCTCATGGGGTTGGTTCAACGCCGCTAGACTAACCGCTCTGCCGATTTCATGCCAGCGATCTGCTACGTAAAAACTGCGTAAAATGATGCAGATCCGGCACACCATGACGTGATCTGGCTATTTTCTGACAGGGCGCACACTCCCGTTGCGGGAACCTGAAACAAAAAGCGAGGCCAATTAGCCTCGCTTTGCATTCAAATGGCGCCAGAGTGCTATTTGGCCGCCTCTTGATGGGCCTTGATGACGGCCACCGCCTTGTCGGGGAAGTCGCTGAACACCCCATCCACATCGGCCTGATAGAGGAAGATGTTAAGGAGATCGGTGAAGTCCTTGGCATAGGCCGGGATCTGCCCCTCATCCTGACGGAAGGTATAGGGGTGAACTTTCAGGCCCGCCGCGTGGGCTTCTTTTACCATGCCGGTGAAGACCGGCTTGCCCAAAGTGCCCGGCTCGGTGACGATCATCGGTTTCCACGGGCCAATCCCTTCGGCATAGCTGGCGATGGTTTTCATCGCTCCCGGCTTGAACATCCAGTCATAGTTGTAGGGGGTCGCCTTGCCCTTGGCGTCGTAGACCATGGTCTCGTTCCAGTCGGTCTCGGCCATCAGCTGCACCAGTTTCAGATCCATACCCATGGCGGGCATCAGCTCGCTGTTGATGCGCTTGAGCTCATCGGCATCGAAGCACTGCAGATAGACCTTGTCATCCTTCCCGGTGTAGCCGTACTCCTTGAGCACCTTCAGCACTGCTTTGGAGATATCCTTACCTTCGTGACGGAACAGCCAGGGCGCTTTGATCTCCGGATAGATCCCGATGTTCTTGCCGGTGCTCTTGTTGAGCCCCTGGATCATCTCGATCTCCTCCTGGAAGGTATGGATCTTGAAGTCTGACTTCCAGAGCGGGAAGCGGGCCGGATAGACCGGCACCTGCTTGCCATCCACCAGCTGGAACGGCTCGGTCATGCGCAGGGAACGCACCTCGTCCAGGGTGAAATCCACCACATAGTAACGGCCGTCCGGACGGGCACGGCCGGGGAAGCGCGCCGCCACATCGGTGATGCCATCGAGGAAGTGATCGTGCATCACCACCAGCTGATCATCCTTGGTCATCACCAGATCCTGCTCCAGATAGTCGGCCTCCATGCCATAAGCCAGCACCTTGGACTCCAGGGTATGCTCGGGCAGGTAGCCGGAAGCGCCACGGTGGGCGATCACCACCTTGCCTTCATCGGCAGCCAACACGGGTAATGAGAGGGATGCCCCAAGGCTCAAGGCGATGAGGGAAACGGCGAGTTTTTTCATATGTGATGCTCTTTATTATTGTGTAGGTAATTGTTCTATCAGAGGTTTGTTGCATATTTACGGTGAAAAGCGGTGGGCAGCAGCGCACTGCCCACCGTCACTCATCAGCTCGCCTTGCGCAGAGCCTGATGGTATTGGTCGAGCCAGATCTGCAGCATTTGCTGCTCTGACTCGTTCAGGCGCAGCCCCAGCTTGCTGCGGCGCCAGAGGATATCGTCCAGTGAACAGGCCCACTCCCGCTCGATGAGATAACGCACTTCCGACTCGTACAGGCCGCCACCGAAGTGAATGCCGCGATCCTCTTTCAGCCAGAGACGGGCATGGGCACCATAGGCCTCGGCAATGCGCAGGGCGCTGCGATCATCGAGCCAGTCAAACTCCAGCGCAAAGGCGCGGGCCAGCTCGCGTACCGAGCAGTCAAACTCGCCGCCGGGCAGACGGCTGGTCGCCGTCCAGTCATCCCCCATCTGGCTGAACCAGGGCTTGAGCTTGTTGCAGGCGGCCTGTGCCAGCTTGCGATAGGTGGTGAGCTTTCCGCCAAACACCGACAAGAGCGGCGCACCGTCAGACTCGCCAGAGAGCTCGAGGGTGTAGTCGCGGGTCACCGCCTGCGGCGAGTCTGACTCGTCGTCACAGAGCGGGCGCACCCCGGCATAGGTCCAGATCACATCTTTCAGCGCAATTTGGCGAGTGAAGTGGGCGTTGACCACCTTGCACAGGTAGGTAATTTCGGCCTCGCTGATCTTCGCTTCCCGCGGACTGCCGTGGTGCTCCACATCCGTGGTGCCGATGAGGGAGTAGTCCTGCTGATAAGGGATGACGAAGACGATGCGGTTGTCTTCGTTTTGCAGGATATAGGCCTCTTCGCGCTCATGGATGCGCGGCACTATCATGTGGCTGCCTTTAATAAGGCGAATGCCGCGGGGGGATTTCTCGTGCAGGCTCTCGTCATAGAAGGTCTTGACCCAGGGGCCCGCCGCATTGACCAGACCACGGCAGGTGACGGTGAACTGCTCGCCCCCTTCCCGCTCCAAAGTGAGCGTCCAGTGTTTGGATCCGCGCACCGCCTTGATGCAACGGGTGCGGGTCTGCACGTCGGCCCCCTTGTCACGGGCCATCATGGCGTTAAGCACAACCAGCCGGGCATCGTCGACCCAGGCATCCGAGTATTCAAACCCCTTGTTGATCCCTGCGGTCAAACCATCTTGCGGCAGGAAGCGCACGCCACAGCTCCCCTTTAGCTTGTCGCGCTTGGCCAGATTGTCATAGAGGAACAGACCGGCGCGGATCATCCAGGCCGGACGCAGGTGCGGGCGGTGCGGCAGGCGAAAACGCATGGGACGGGCGATGTGAGGCGCCATACCGAGCAGCACCTCACGCTCCGCCAACGCCTCTTTCACCAGCCGGAATTCGTAATGCTCGAGATAGCGCAAACCGCCGTGGATCAGCTTGCTGGAGTTGGACGAGGTGGCAGAGGCGAGATCTTGCGCCTCAAACAGGGCAACCTTCAGACCCCGTCCTGCCGCATCGGCTGCGATGCCGACCCCGTTGATGCCGCCACCGACGACGACCAGATCATAATGTTCGCTCATGTTCACCTACTTTCATTTTTATGATTGCTATAACAGCAATGTTTGATTTCGCTCATTTTAGAACATGAAAATACAACAAACGAACATTTTATGGCGAAAGTGTGATCGCCACAGCCCGCCAGAGGTGGCAAAAGTGATACGGCAAGTGACCGAATGGCGTCGGGCCAAAACCGGCGGGTTAATAGCCAAAAAAACCTGATTGAATAGTGGTTTTGGCAATACCCATAAAGGGGTGAGATGAGTGCGGGACTGGGGGAGAGAAAGAGAAAGGAGGCCGCCCTGACGGGCGACCGGCACAGCCTTGGCGTGTTTCGCCGTCAGCAGATGTGGCAGGCGATCTGGTGTTGCGCCATCAATCGCGCCAGCTTTTCCGGTGGCTCCTGATCGGTAAAGAGGGCGTGGATCTGGCTGAGATTGCCCAGATTGACCATGGCATTGCGACCAAACTTGGTGTGGTCGGCGGCCAGGAACACCTGACGGGAGTGGGCGATGATGGCCTGGGCGATCTTCACCTCGTGATAGTCGAAATCGAGCAGGGAGCCGTCGTTGTCGATCCCCGAAATCCCGATGACGCCATAGTCCATGCGAAACTGGCCGATAAAGTCGCGGGTCGCCTCCCCCACGATGCCGCCATCGCGGTTACGGATCTCGCCGCCGGCAATGATGACGGTGAAGTCATCCTTGGCCGTCAGAATGCTGGCCACGTTGAGGTTGTTGGTGACGATGCGCAGCTCGCGGTGATCGAGCAGGGCGCGGGCAATGGCTTCGGTGGTGGTACCTATGTCGATAAAGAGCGATGAGCCGTCGGGAATATTGGCCGCTACCTCGCGGGCGATGCGCTCTTTCTCCTTGAGTTGCATCACTTTACGGGCGCTGTAGGCGGTATTGACGGTACTCGAATGCAGGGAGGCACCGCCATGATGGCGCCGGATCTTGTTCTGTTCGGCCAGATCGTTCAGATCCCGGCGAATGGTCTGGGGGCTGACGTCAAAGTGGGTCACCAGATCGTCGGTCGAGACAAATCCCTGCCGCGTCAGGACGTCCAGGATCTCCAGATGTCGTTGGGTTTGCTTCACGCTTGCACTCCGATGATGAGACAAAAAAAGGCCCCGGCAGATGCGGGGCCTTTTGGCAGTTTACCTGATCCCCTTTGGGCTCAATAAGCTGAGGATCACGTTTTATGCCTTATGGGCAGCCGCTTTCTTGGCCGCAACGGCAATGTTCTCGTGCTTGAGGGTCATCGCCAGCAGGATGATAGAGAGCACGCAGGAGACAGTCAGCACCATGAAGCCGCCATCCCAACCGAAGTGGTCAACGGTATAACCCAGCATGGCGTTGGCCGCGACCGCGCCGCCCAGATAACCGAACAGACCGGTGAAACCTGCCGCAGTACCGGCTGCTTTCTTCGGTGCCAGCTCAAGAGCATAGAGGCCAATCAGCATGACAGGGCCGTAGATCAGGAAGCCGATAGCCACCAGCGCCATCATGTCGATGGTCGGGTTGCCGGCCGGGTTGAACCAGTAAACCAGTACAGCCAGGGTCACCAGCACCATGAACAGGATACCGGCCGGGGCACGGCGGCCCTGGAACATCTTGTCAGAGATCCAGCCACACAGCAGGGTGCCCGGAATACCGGCCCACTCGTAGAGGAAGTAAGCCCAGGAGGAGTTGTCGACGGTGAAGTGCTTGGCCTCTTTCAGGTAGGTTGGCGCCCAGTCCAGCACACCGTAACGAATGAGGTAAACGAAAGCGTTGGCAATCGCGATGTACCACAGCAGTTTGTTGTGCAGCACGTACTTGACGAAGATCTCCTTGGCGGAGAACTCCTGCTCGTGGCTCTCGTTGTAATCCTTCGGATAGTCGTTCTTGTACTCCTCGATAGGAGGCAGACCGACCGATTGCGGGGTATCACGCATCACGAAGAAGGCGATCACTGCGATGGCGGCCGCCGCTGCCGCAGGCACATAGAAGGCACTGCGCCAGTCGTTGAACCAACCCATCCCGAGGATAAACAGCGGGCCAATCATGCCGCCACCCACGTTGTGCGCCACGTTCCAGACCGCAACCACTTCGCCGCGCTCTTTCTGTGACCACCAATGCACCATGGTGCGACCGCAGGGCGGCCAGCCCATGCCCTGTGCCCAACCGTTCAGGAACAACAGCACGAACATGATGGCAATGCTGGAGGTGGCCCAGTGCATGGTACCCATCATGAACATGATGGCAGCCGAGAGCAGCAGACCGGCGGAGAGGAAGTAACGGGCGTTGGAACGGTCAGAGACGTTCCCCATCAGAAATTTGGAGAGACCATAGGCAATGGAGACCCCGGAGAGCGCGAAACCGAGATCACCACGGGAAAAGCCCTGCTCGATCAGATAGGGCATCGCCAGACTGAAGTTTTTCCGTACCAGATAGTAGCCGGCGTAACCGAAGAAGATCCCGAAAAACACCTGCCAACGCATGCGTTTGTAGAAGGGGTCGACCTTGTCAGCCGGGAGCCTGTCGATGTGCGCCGCAGGCCTGAAGAGACTAAGCATGTTCTGCTTCCTTATTGTTGTTATGGGCGGTTGAGGATGCCCTGACCATTCCAACGAATCATGTGAGTCCACCGATTCGCAAGCGAGCCAATTGTGCTCATATGCGCTCATTTAATCTGTGATGCATGCTCAAATATTGCAGTTTTATTACAAATAAAAGCTCCAAATGAGAAACTGCTCAGCAAGCGCCAGCCCTTGTGTGGCAAGGGTTGCAAGCTACCCCCTAAGTGGTAACTAGCTGTTATCAAGATGCTTTACGTCACATTTTCTTAGCAATGAGTGGGATCTTGTCCACATTTCCTATGGAGGGGGGATGGTGAAATTATTGGGAAGGGTTATTTTCTGTCACGACCGATAACGAGCACAAACGAGCATAACGTTTGCGCAAGACGCAAAAACAACAAGGAAACGTTTTCGGCAGCAACGGATAGACACAAAAAGATAGAACGGAACATCAAACCTCTACGGGTGGATATAAGGAACAAAAGTATGAGCATACAAAGACCCAATACCCTGCTTGGCGAGTGCATCGCCGAGTTTATCGGAACCGGCCTGCTGATATTTTTCGGTGTCGGATGTGTGGCGGCACTGGTGCTGGCAGGCGCCAACTTCGGGCAGTGGGAAATTTCCATTACCTGGGGTCTGGGCGTGGCCATCGCCATCTATGTGACCGGCGGTATTTCAGGTGCCCACCTGAACCCGGCCGTCACCCTGGCGCTGATGACCTTCTGCGGTTTCGACAAGCGTAAGGTGGTGCCCTACATCATCGCCCAGATGGCCGGTGCCTTCTGCTTCGCCGCCCTTGTCTACTTCCTTTATGGTAACCTTTTCACCCAATGGGAAGTGACCCATAACGTGGTGCGCGGCAGTGTCGAGAGCCTCGGCACCGCCGGGATCTTCTCCACCTACCCCAATGCCCTGCTGACCAACATGCAAGCTTTTACCGTCGAGCTGGTGATCACCGCCGTCCTGATGCTGGGCATCATGGCGCTGGGTGACAACAACAACGGCGCCCCCAAGGGTTTCGCTGCCGCCCTGCTGATCGGTATCCTGATCGCGGTGATCGGTGCCTCCCTTGGCCCGTTAACCGGTTTTGCCATGAACCCGGCCCGTGACTTTGGTCCGAAACTGTTCGCGTTCTTTGCTGGCTGGGGTGATGTTGCCCTGACCGGTGGTCGTGACAACCCCTACTTCTGGGTTCCGATCCTTGGCCCCATCGTTGGCGCCCAGATTGGTACCGCTCTGTATGTCAAAGTGCTGGCTCCCTGCGTCCCGGGCAACCGTGTCGTCACCACCGAGCAAGCGACCCAAACCGCCAAAGAAGAGGCTGCCGCATAAGAGCGGCCCCCTCCAACGTATAAAAACGTGGAAAATAGAAACGTGGAGAACATCATGTCTGCTGAAAAGAAATATGTCGTCGCTCTGGACCAGGGAACCACCTCTTCCCGCGCCATCGTGTTTGATCAGGATGCCAATATTGTCGGTACCTCCCAGCGCGAATTCACCCAGCACTACCCGAAAGCGGGCTGGGTAGAGCACGACCCGATGGAGATCTGGGCGACCCAATCCTCTGTCTTTACCGAAGTGCTGGCCAAGACTGGCCTTCGCAGCGAAGAGATCGCCGCCATCGGTATCACCAACCAGCGTGAAACCACAGTGGTATGGGAAAAGGCCACCGGCAAGCCCATCTACAACGCCATCGTCTGGCAGTGCCGCCGTACCGCCGCCATCTGCGAGGAGCTGAAAGCACGCGGTCTGGAAGAGTACGTTCGCGAGAACACCGGTCTGGTGCTGGATGCCTACTTCTCCGGTACCAAGGTGAAGTGGATCCTCGATAACGTGGAAGGTGCCCGCGAGAAGGCAATGAACGGCGAGCTGCTGTTCGGCACCATCGACACCTGGCTGGTCTGGAAGATGACCAATGGCGAAGTGCACGTCACCGACCCGACCAACGCCTCCCGTACCATGCTCTACAACATCCGCGAGCTGAAGTGGGACGAGAAGATGCTGGACGAGCTGGGCATCCCCATGTCCATGTTGCCGGAAGTGAAACCCTCTTCCGAAGTGTACGGCTACACCACCCGTGGCGGCGGCTCCCGCATCCCCATCGCCGGTATTGCCGGTGACCAGCAGTCTGCCCTGTTTGGCCAGCTCTGCTTTGAAAAAGGGATGGCCAAGAACACCTACGGCACCGGTTGCTTCATGCTGATGAACACCGGCACCGAGCCGGTTCGCTCCAGCAACGGCCTGCTGACTACCGTCGCCATCGGCCCGAAAGGGGAAGTGAACTACGCGCTGGAAGGGGCAGTATTCATGGGCGGCGCCACCATCCAGTGGCTGCGTGACGAGCTGAAGATCATTCACGATGCCCGCGATACTGACTACTTCGCTTCCAAGGTTGGCGATACCAACGGCGTCTATCTGGTACCGGCCTTCGTCGGTCTGGGTGCCCCCTACTGGGATCCGTATGCTCGCGGCACCATGGTCGGTCTGACCCGTGGCGCCAACCGCAACCACATCATCCGTGCCGCGCTGGAATCCATCGCCTATCAGAGCCGCGATGTGCTGGATGCGATGCAGCAAGACTCCGGCATCAAGCTGGCCGCCCTCAAGGTCGACGGTGGCGCGGTAGCCAACGACTTCCTGATGCAGTTCCAGGCCGACATGATGCACACCCCGGTAGTGCGTCCGACCCGTATCGAGACCACCGCCATGGGCGCTGCCTTCCTGGCTGGCCTCGCCGTCGGCTTCTGGAAGAGCTCGGAAGAGCTGGAAGACAAGTTCAGCGTGGACCGTGAGTTTATCCCGCAGATGGACCGCGACGATCGCGCCAAGCGCTACAACGGCTGGAAGAAGGCGGTGGAACGTTCACGCCGCTGGGCAGAAGAGGAGTGATCGGGCTCCCGACATTCCGTTGAGATAAACACCAAGGAGGCCGACCATCACGTCGGCCTCTTTTTGTCTACCCCTTGCCGGCCCTCCCCTCCCGTTGCTCCCCCTGTTTTTATCTGGTGAATCTTGTTCTCACCAACCGTCACAACACAATTGAGTTCTCTATCTATAATCATCATCTGGGTCGCATATGCGGCCTTTCTTTATGGAGGAGAGAAATATGGAGAGGGCGATACACCGTTTTACACTGCACTCACTCTGGTCAGGGCTCGGGATCCGCACCCGGATCCTCTCCGGCGTAGCGATACTGATGGTTATCGCCATCAGTTGCATCACCCTGATCCTCGAGCAGATATCCCACACGCAGGCACAGCAGCGGGTCGAACGCTATGAGCTGCCAAGCAGTGTGGACCGCATTGCCAACCAGCTGACCGCCCAGCTGACCCAGCACCTGACAGAGGCGCAAGCGCTCGCCAGCAACAGCTTCGTCATCGACTGGCTGACCGCTGGCATGCCAGAAGCTGAGTGGCCCGAGATGGAGCGCTACTTTCAGGCTCTGCAACGACGTCTCGGCGGTAACGTCTTTATTGCCCCTCGCCAGACCAACACCTTGCTCAACTTCAGTGACGGCCCCACCGCCCAGAAAGCGCTGAGCGAGTCAGACCCGAAAGATGAGTGGTTTTACGGTTTTCTCCAGCGCAATCAACCTTACGAACTGAACCTCGACATCTCCGATTTCAACCAGCGAGCCTCCCTCTATATCAACACCGCCGTCACCCACGAGGGCAATACCCTGGCGGTGGCCGGTACCTCCATCGACATGAGCACCCTGAGCAAGCTCATCAGCAGCTATCGGATCGGCAAGAGCGGTCAGGTCTATCTGGCGGACATGGAAGGCAATATCGAGATCCACCCCGCACTGGAGCAAAAAGATGCCGCTCACCATCAACAATCCTTTCTCGATACCGTCAAACGGCTTATCCCCAAGGCTGGGGAACAGGTGGCAGTTGAGGCACTGACGCTGGAGGGAGAAACCTACCTTCTTGCTGTACGCTACATCCCCACCCTCAACCGGCTGCTGATTGGCGAGATCAACAGCGCCGAGTTGGAAGAGGGATTACATGAGTCACGCCAGCTCATCATCATGGTGTCGCTCGCCATCGGCACTCTGGCGATGCTGGCCTCCGCCTGGTTGGCTCACTCCATCAGTCGCCCGATTCGTCAGGCTGCCGATGGCATGCACCACATCACCGCCGATCGGGATCTGGCGACCCGCCTCGACTTCTCCGACGAGTCGGAGCTGGGCCAGATGGCCCAGAGCTTCAACCGGCTGATCCAGAGTCTTAACCAGAGCTTCTCCCGCTTCCAACAATCGGGGAGTGCCCTCTCCGCCCAATCCTCGCAAACCCTTCATCAGGCGCAGGCACTGGCGGGAGAAGCGTGCCAGCAGGCAAGGAGCATCCAAGAACTGACCAACGTAGTCGCTGCCATCGGCAGCAATGCCGAGCAGATCGCCAGCCGTTCCGAGGGGGTCAACGACGTGACCCGGCGCATCGCTGACCACATGCTCAGTGTCGAACAGGATGTGATCCAAAGTGCCGATCGTCTCGATACTTTGCGCAGCAGCATCGGCACCTCGTCCGCGCTGCTTGAAGAGGTGGTCAGGGACAGCAACAACATCACCCAGATCATGAACCTCATCCGCGATGTCTCGAACCAGACCAACCTACTGGCCCTCAATGCCGCTATCGAGGCTGCCCGGGCAGGGGATATGGGGCGGGGCTTTGCGGTGGTGGCCGACGAGGTGCGCCAACTGGCGGTGCGCACCCAGACCGCCACCAAGGACGTGCAGGATCTTATCTTGCGTCTGCAGGAGGGTACCCGGCAGGCCAGCAGCTCGATGGCAGGCTCCCACACCCTGAGCGAAGAGGGCTATAGCCGGATGCATCAAGCCAGAGAGGTGCTGGTCGATGCCACCAGCCAAATTAACCAGACAGCAAGGGAACTCAACGAAATCAGCGCGCTGGCACAAGCTCAGGATCAACAGATGGGGCAAGCCAGAGCTGCGCTTGACGAGCTCGCCATGGTGGCCGAGCATCAGCGTGAACACGCAGAGGAGAGCAATGCCGCCAGCCGCGAACTTTTCGAACTGGCCAAAGCCATCGACGAGCAGATCCGCCAATACCGGATTGGCTAGGCCCGGCGCTTCCCCCTCCTCTTCTCAATAACCAAGACGCCACCTCAGGGTGGCGTTTTCATTTTGCAAATCATTTTGCCTGCGCTCTCGGAACGGGAATGACGAGCAAGAGCACAACACATTGATTATTAACATGAAAAAATGTGGAACAGCCATTGCTTAGTGATATCAGACTCAACAGAGGGATATCGCCATGAAACCCACCACCACTCAAGCGCCCGTAGCTCACGTCGCCACTCAAAAAGAGACCCTGACCCCCCGCGAAGGCACCTTCCTGATAATGGTGGCCCAACTGGTGGTGCTCACCAGCATCGTACTGGCCGCCACCGTCGGCGGCCTCTCCTGGCAGTGGACCCTGCTGCTGGCCATTCCGCCGGTGATCGGCGGCGCCTTGCTCAGCCGGGTATGGGGCAAACCACCCCGCTAACTGCGCTTCAGCTCACACACCTTCCCGAACCGGTAGCCAACTCTCAAGTCGGCCGTCTGTGTATCTGCCGCCTGGCTAATGCTGATTGACCGCAACGAAGGCGCGCTTGTTTTTCGTTAAGCAAACCGCAGCGACGAACCGTTCAAACAAACCGCACAAACCAACCTGAACTACAGGGTATGGCTGCCCAGCTGCTCTTTGAGAAAATCGAGCCAGACCCGCAGCCGGATATCCCGCTGGGCATCGGAGTAGAAGACCGCATTGATGGGGCGCGAGGCGCCACTGTTGCTGCGGGCCAGCACCTCCACCAGCGCGCCGCTCTCCCGATCCGGCCCGGTCATGAAATCCGACAGACAGACGATCCCCTGCCCCGCCAGCGCCAGCTGACGCAAGGTTTCACCGCTGCTGGCACGCAGGCTGGGGGTGATGGCAAAGCGATCCCCCTGCTCGGCACTTAGCAGCGGCCAGTGGTTGAGGTGATCGGGATGCAAAAAGCCGAGCAGCTCGTGACCGCTCAGCAGATCCGCCGGTTGGCGCGGGGTGCCGCGCTCGCTCAAATAAGCGGGAGAGGCCAGCAGCCGCAGCCGCGAACGGCCCAGCGGCAGCGCGCGCAGGGAGGAGTCGGTCAGCTCGCCGATGCGGATAGCCATGTCCACCCGCCGCTCCATCAGATTGATAAAGCCCTCCGAGCTGTGCAGCTGTAGCTCGATGGCGGGGTAGCGGCGGCGAAACTCGCCGATGATCGGCACCAGCCGGTGCAGAATAAAGGGGGTAGCGGCATCTACCCGCAAGATCCCCTCTGGTTGCTCCCGGCGCATCAGCAGATGCCCCTCCGCCTCACTCATCTCGGTCAGGATCTTCACCGCCCGCTGATAGAACCAGCTCCCCTCCTCGGTCAGACTGACCCGGCGGGTGGTGCGATTGAGCAAAACGGTGGAGAGCTTCTCCTCCAGCCGTTTGATGCCGCGGCTCACCACCGAGTTGTCCATGCCGAGGTTCTCCGCCGCCTGGCGAAAACTGCCCGCCTCCACCACCGCCACAAACAGGGTCAGTTCATCAGAATGAGTCTTCATTGCTGTTATCCGGACAAGAGTAATGGGCCTTTATAGACGCAGCCGCTGTGGATTGGCAAGCGTGCGGTGAGGCCAGTTCTTTTTTTCTACAGAGAAAGAACGTGACCGCGAGCCCACATCATACCCGCGATTTGTCAGTACAATGCAGCCTGAAAAGCACCGTATGACACCACTTATTTCACAAGGATGAATACCATGACATTTGAAGAGCGGCTGGCCGCCGCCCATCAGGAGCTGGCTAACAAAGGGGTATGGCATGCCAACTACAATCCACCGCTGTGCAGACTACTGCGCAGGTTCGGTTATCCCGTCAAACCGCCTCACTATGAAGGTTGGCTAACCAACGTTCTGGTATTCGGGGTAGGCATTGGTCTGGTATGGGGCATGGCGATGTGGTTTTTCAGTTGGCACCCCATGGGGATAGATCCGCTGTTTGCCCTGCGCCAAACAGCCTTGTTTGCGGGATTCTGCGGCCTGACCATGGCATCTTGGCTCTGGCTACGGCGCAAGCAGCTTAAACTGACCCCGTGGGAACAACTTGCTGAACCCAGCGATGCTGATGATGAGGGAGACGAACTGAATGAAAGCCCATGAAAAATTGAACTATGTGGAGTTTGCGGCCAAGGATCTCGCCGCGACCAAGGCATTCTTTCAGGCCGTATTTGGCTGGCAATTTGTCGATTACGGCCCCGACTACTGTGCCTTTGCCGATGAAGGACTGGATGGCGGATTCTATCGTGCGGATCAGTGCAACCTGACCGCTCAGGGCGGCGCCCTGCTGGTGTTCTACAGCGCGGATATTGAAGCGACTCAAGCCAAGGTGAGCCAACACGGAGGCATCATCAACCGCCCTCTTTTCGATTTTCCCGGTGGCCGTCGTTTCCACTTCGTTGAGCCCAGCGGTAATGAGTTTGCCGTCTGGGCTGAACCGGCTTGTGCGTGATGGGTTAGTGGGAGAAGCATCCACACGATGCGCCCCAACAATATCCATAATCAGCCGTGATCTCTTACAAATATCTAAAAATACTAATTAATAACTTGTTTTGTGATCTTGCCGATGCAATTCTTTGGAAACAATGAAGTATCATCGACATTCAATGCTAATGTTTGTTATTAGCATGATGCTGCTCTTGTATATATGTTTTTCATATCCATACATTGAATACCAACCATACAATATTTAAATACCGTTTTATCTGGAAGGGATTATGTCAAAAGCAATTCAAGGATTTGAATACGCAATAAAGGATGCTGAAGAGTTATTAGCCCATTTTGATAGTGTAAATGCAAACCCACCTCCACCAAACAGCGAAGTACTAAAACGAGCAGGACTTGTAATGGCACTCACTGCATGGGAAACCTATGTAGAAGATCGTGTTGTCGAAGAAATGCATAAAAAGCTTGCGATTGTTCAAGGTAGCTATCTTGGTGATTTTATATTAAAAAAACTTCATACAGATTTGAAAACATTCCACAACCCTAGCTCCGATAAAACAAAACGAATTTTTCAAGACTATTTAGGGTTTGATGTCACTGAAGGGTGGCGGTGGTCAAATTACGAGCCAGATAAAGCCAGATCAACATTGAATCAATGGATTAAGAAGCGTGGGGATGCAGCCCATCGATCAAAACCTATAAACTCAGGAATTCCATCAGCTCATTTGATTAAACGTGACGAACTTGAAAAAGTAATCAGATTTATAAAAGACTTGGTGAAGGCCACCGACAACTATGTCAATGAAAAGATAGATCAGCACCATGCTTCTGTTTTTGAGAGACAGCATCAGATATCAAGCTAAACAACTGAAAAAAAAGTGCTGTATCTTGGCGATTCCATAATAACTACGCAAGTCTATACAGCTCTAACTATCACTTGACACCGACTTTGTCGGTGTCATTTATCGGATCCCATTGCTGCTCTCCCCTCAATACTGTTTTGCAACCAGCGCCCTGTTTCCAGCAAGTCACGGCAGGCATACTGACCCTTCGTTTTTGCCAAGGAGGTTCAGATGTCATCACCCGTGATTGTGATTGCCCAGCTTGAAGCCAAACCCGAATTCGCCGCCCAGTTTCGCGCCGCCCTTGAGCCGCTGATTGCGGCCACCTTGCAAGAGGCGGGCTGCCAGCGCTATCAGCTGCATCAGGATCTGGACAATCCAAACAGCTGGATGCTCTACGAGGTGTGGGAGAGCGAAGCGGCCCTCACCACCCATCAGGGCCAACCCCACTTTACCGAATTTGTCGCCAAGGCCGAGCCCTGGTTTGCCAGCAGCACCATTCGCCGCTATCAGCCACTGGGCGCCTGATTGGCCCTAGAGCCTGTTTCTGTTCAGCCCATCAAGGGCCAACCACCACCCCATTGAGGAACGAGATGATCAATATGCCACCCATGGGTCTGGGCACTTTCCGCCTGAAGGGCGAGCCGCTGCTTGCCACCCTGACCAACGGTCTGGAGCTGGGCTATCGCCATATTGATACCGCCCAGATCTATGACAATGAAGCCGAGGTCGGCGCCGTGCTGACCCGCAGTACTGTTGCCCGTCACGAGATCTACCTGACCACCAAGGTGTGGACCAGCGAATTCGGGCCGGGCAAGGTGATCCCGAGCCTTGAGGTGAGCCGCGAAAAACTGGGCACCGACTATCTGGATCTGACGCTGATCCACTGGCCCTCCCCCAAAGATGAAGTGCCGATGGCGGTATATCTGGAGCAGTTGGCCGAGGCCAAGGCCCGGGGCCTGACCCGGGAGATCGGGGTCTCCAACTTCACCGTGGCCCAGCTCAAACAGGCTATCGAGATTTTGGGGCCTGGGGCCATCGCCCACCAGCAGATCGAGGTTCATCCACTGCTGCAAAACCGCAAGGTGGTCGAGTTCTGCAAGGCCCAGGGTATCGCCGTCACCGCCTATATGCCGCTCGCCTATGGCAAGGTGCTGAGCGAGCCGCTGCTGATGGAGATTGGCCAGCGCCACTGCGTCTCGGCGGCCCAAGTGTCGCTGGCCTGGCTGCTGGCTCAGAATATGGCGGTGATCCCGAGCTCCACCAAGCGGGAGAATCAGACCGCCAATCTGGCCGCTCTCGATATTACCTTGAGCAGCGAGGAGATAGCCGCCATCGCCACGTTGGATCGGGGCGAGCGCTGCGCCAACCCGGACTTTGCCCCGGATTGGGATTAAACGGGAAGGGAGACATGGGCTCTCTTGCTTCGACGGCGGATACCGGCAACTCTCACGAGCCTATTGCAACTGCGAACTATCCCCTCTCCCGACGGGAGAAGGTCAGAGTGAGGGGGCAAGCGACCTCCCCCTCATCCCTAACCCTTCTCCCACAAGGGGAGAAGGGTGCAAATAACGCTCAACGACATTTTTCAGCAAAATCGGGAGGTATAATGCCTCCCGCTTTTTTTGCCCTTTCATCTCACTCGTTGCTCATTCCCCCACGCACAGCAGGTTCAGCCAACCCTGTCTCCTTACATTACCCCCGCCCCCGTTTCCTCTTTATACCCTACTCGCTCAACACGCTTCTACTCTGCTTTCCAGTCACTTCGATCTCATCTCTCTTCCCCCCTCTTTGCGGCCACTCTTGTCTCTCCCATTCCCCTCCTACTCATCGCCATTGCTGCTTATTTGGCAAAAGTAATTTGATGTAACCATCATTTTTGCCAACAAACTGTCTCGGCATACTGGCGCCATTCTCCCGTCGGGAGTCCCTAACCAAGGAGTTGTTATGCCACTGGCGTTATTTGCCCTTACCCTGAGTGCCTTTGCGATAGGCACTACCGAATTTGTGATCGTGGGGCTTATCCCCACCATCGCCGAGCAGCTCAATGTCTCGCTCCCCTCGGCGGGCCTGTTGGTCAGCCTCTATGCCCTTGGGGTGGCCATCGGCGCCCCTGTGCTCACGGCACTGACCGGCAAGGTGCCGCGCAAGTGGCTGCTGGTGGGGCTGATGGCACTCTTTACCGCCGGCAACCTGCTGGCCTGGCAGGCCCCCGGTTATGAAAGCCTGATTGTAGCCCGCATCCTGACCGGATTGGCGCACGGAGTCTTCTTCTCGGTGGGCAGCACCATCGCCACGGGTCTTGTGGCCAAAGAGAAGGCGGCGAGCGCCATCGCCATCATGTTCAGCGGCCTTACCGTGGCGCTGGTAACCGGCGTACCGCTCGGCACCTGGATTGGTCAGGTCTTTGGCTGGCGTGAAACCTTTCTGGTAGTAAGCTTGCTCGGCCTCATCGCCATGGTGGGTAGCCTGCTGCTGATCCCGAGCAACCTGCCAAAG
Source organism: Aeromonas sp. 603079 (assembly GCF_049172135.1). Classification (NCBI taxonomy): domain Bacteria; kingdom Pseudomonadati; phylum Pseudomonadota; class Gammaproteobacteria; order Aeromonadales; family Aeromonadaceae; genus Aeromonas; species Aeromonas sp. 603079. The sequence continues at coordinate 91,483 of NZ_JAAKPX010000011.1, forward strand.
GGGGCGGCCTCGACCATCCGCGAACAGCTCTCGGTGCTCACCAAAAAACCGCTGCTGCTGGTCTACGCCAAAACCGCCCTCGGTTATGGCGGTGCCTTCACAGCTTTTACCTTCCTCGCCCCCATCCTGCAGCAGGTGAGCGGCTTTAGCGCCGGTGCGGTGAGCCTGATCCTGCTGGTCTACGGGGTATCGGTCGCCATCGGCAATATCTGGGGTGGCAAGCTGGCCGACAAGATGGGCCCATTGCCGGCGCTGAAGCTGCTGTTTGCCGGTCTGGCGCTGGTGCTGCTGGCCCTCACCTTCACCGCCCCCCATCCGGTGCTGGCGGTACTGACCGTGCTGGTGTGGGGCGCCTTTGCCTTCGGCAACGTGCCGGGTCTGCAGGTACTGGTGGTGAAGCAGGCCGAGCTGCACACCCCCAAGGCGGTGGATGTGGCATCGGGCCTCAATATTGCCGCCTTCAACGTCGGCATCGCGCTGGGATCTGTGGTCGGTGGCTTGGTGGTAGAACACCTCGGCCTGATGCACACCCCCTGGATCGGCGCCCTTATCGTGCTGCTGGCCTACGGGCTGACCCATGTCAGCGAGCGCCGCGAAGCCCTCCGGCTCGCAGCCTGTCAGGCATAAGCTGCGCCAGCAGGCGTCACGCAAGGGCGTGGCGCCTGCTGCAATCGGCGCGGCAGGCTTCTATGCTGTGACACAGCGCCAACCCGGCAACTGTTTCAGTAACTTTTTCAGCAACCAAGCCTGTCACCCTCGCATCATTTGCCACGGAGTCTGTTATGAAGGTGCTTATTGTCTATGCCCATCCCGAACCCAAAAGCTTCAACGGTGCCCTCTTCTGCCACGCCATCAGGGCGCTGGAGCAGGCGGGTCACACAGTGATGACCAGCGATCTCTATGCCATGGGCTTTGATCCCGTCTCGGATCGGCGCAACTTCACCGCCGCCAGCGATCCCGATTTTCTCAAGCTGCAACTCGAAGAGCTGGCTGCCACCGAGCAAGGCAGCTTCGCCCCGCAGCTGGAGCAGGAGATGCAAAAGCTGGAGGCGGCCGATCTGCTGATCTTCCAGTTCCCGCTCTGGTGGTTTGGCCTGCCAGCCATCCTCAAGGGGTGGGTGGAGCGGGTCTTTGCCATGGGGCGGGTCTACGGTCAGGGCCATATCTACGAGAGCGGCAAGTTTCGCGGCAAGCGGGCGTTGCTGAGCCTCACCACCGGCGGCCCTGCCGAGACCTATCTGCCCGACGGCTTCAACGGCGATATCGACGGGGTGCTGCGCCCCATCCAGCGCGGGATCCTGCAATTTGTCGGCTTCGACGTGCTGCGCCCCCATATCTGTTATGCCCCGGTGCGGGTCTCGCAAGAAGAGCGGGAAGCCTGGCTCGCCCAGTGGGCCGAGCGCCTTGGCCAGATTGAGCAGGAGTCCACCATCGCGGTCGGCCGCTACCAGTAACGGCTGACGCAGCTGACACTCTCCCCACACAGCACAAAAACAGCGAGCGGCACCCGGCCGCTCGCTGTTTTTCACGCTCTGTCGTTATGGTTTTTGTTATCCGTTGGCGGGTCTTATGCCGCCTGTTGCACGCCTGCTTTGCCGGTCACGGCACGTTTGAGCCAGTAGTCGAGGCTGACGTAACGGCCCCCGCCGTAAACCAGCAGTACCAACAGCATCACGAAGTAGGTGGCGGCAAACTCCATCCCGTTGTTGAGCATCACGGGATCCCCGAGCTCGGTGATGTAGTTGTAGCGACCGGGGAAGTTGGCGGCCAGCCACTCGATAAAGCCGTTGAGGCGCACAGTGGCCTCCATGCTGCCGGTGGCGATGGCGTCCCAGCCGTGCTTCCAGTGCACCATGGCGCTCGCCACGCTCATCAGAAAGATGGTGGGAATGGCCATGATGCGGGTAAAGAGGCCAAGGGCGATGCAGATGCAGCCCAGCACCTCGGTGCCTGCCGCCAGAAAGGCGAGCAGGGTCGGGAACGGCAAGTTGAGCCCCCCCTCCGAGACCGGGGCACCAAACCAGGCGACGGTGCCGGCAAAACCCACCACCTTGGAGTGGGCCCCCACATAGATAACCGGAATGAGATAGAGGCGAATGGCCAGCAGGGCCAGAAAATCGAGCCGCTTGCACTGGGCTACCGCCCGCTCGTACCACTGGATCAGGGTGTTGTTCATGGGAATTCTCCTTGGTGTTTGCTAAATGAGGGCAAGGGAGTGCCAGGCTGGCGCTCACCGACGGGCAGGGTAAGCAGACCAAGCCGGTAAAAATGGCGTGCCCACTCGCTCAGATCAAAATCACTGCGAACCTGTTGCACCTGTTGCTGGAACGCGGCTTGGGTGATCCCCGGCTGCTGTTGCAGCAACTGGATCAGCGCCACATCCCATTCGCGCAACCGCTGAGTCACCACCTGATGATCCGGGCTGCGAAACAGGCCATAGAAGTGGTTGCCCTGCCGGGTCGGCACCACGCCGCTGCGACGAATGGCAAAGGGGAGTTCAAGCAGTTGCAGGGTGGGATTGAGCACAAGCGGACTCTCCGCCGTCACCTCAACCCCCGGTACAACTTGCGGCACTACCCCTTCATCAATCTCGACACAGAGGCAGGCCCACTCATACTCCAGCAGCGCCAGCCGCTGCCTGGGCCAGTTGAGAGAGCCCTCGCCGTGGCGATGCTGCACATAGCGGACAAACTCGGTGGCGATATGGTGAAACTCGGGGGCCTCGGCGCCGTGCGCGATGACAAAGCCCTCCACCAGCAGCCCTCTGTCCAGCGGCGCCCAGTGAGCGTGGGTGAGCGGAAAGGCGCTCTCCAGCACCGACTCCACATTGGCACGCACGCTGCGGGCATAGTGGCTGGCGATGCCATCCTGCGGCAGCCGCACCCGGCTCGCCAGCCAGGCGGTCTGCTGCTGCATCCGCTGCGGCGCCGTTTTGGGCGAGGAGATCAGTGATAACCGTCTATCCATAGCGCACCTCCCGCACCTGATGGTCGATCGCCTCGCAACAGGCGCCGTGCACCCGTGCCAGCTCGGCCTCCAGCTCTGCCAGCGGCGGCAGATGGTGATCCCGCTCCAGCAGCAGGGGACGCAGGCCATGGGTCTGCACCGTATAACGGGCCAGCGCTACCACCTCCTCACAGACCGGACGACCATGGGTATCCAGCAAGGTGCCATCCGCTTCTTCCAGATGACCGGCGATATGGAAGTAACGGATCGCATTGCCCGGCAGCCCGGCGATCATCCGCTTGGGGCAGTAACCGTGGTTGCGGCTGTTGACGAAGACGTTGTTGATATCGAGCAGCAGCTCGCAGCCACTGCGCGCCACCAGCTCGGCGAGAAAATCCTCCTCCGGCATCTCGTGGTCATAGCCGTGGTAGTAAGAGATATTTTCCAGCACCAGCGGGCGGGCCAGCGCCTCCTGCACCTGCGCGATCCGCTCTGCCAGATAGGGAATGTTCTCCCACTGACGCGGCACCGGTAAGAGCTCATAGAGATAGCCCTGCTGGTCGCGGGAAAAGCTCAGGTGCTCGCTATAGATCTCTATTCCGAACTCGTCCAGAAAGGTGCGGATCTGGCTGAGCAGGGTGCGATTGAGGGGCTGGCAATCGCCGAGAGAGAGGCTGAGGCCGTGGGCCACCAGCGGGTAACGCTCGGCAAGCTGATGCAGCTGCGCCCGCTTGGCGCCGCCGATGGCCATCCAGTTCTCCGGCGCCAGCTCGAGAAAGTCGATGCCGGGACGGACGGGGCCGGAGCAGAGCGCATCCAGATGCTCCTGACGCAGCCCGATCCCCCGACTGCGGGAGCTTATTGGCCGCATACCCCCTCCGTCATCTTGCTGCCCTTGCTGGATGTATTGCCATCAATCCCCTCGCCCGCCACGCCACACTTGCCATCGCGAGCGCGCACCAGCCGCCCCTGCGGATCACTGTCGAGGGCCTGCTTCTCGAAGCGCTTCTCGGTGCCGCACTTGCCCGCCGCACACTTGCCGCCGTGCTGTTCGCTGGGGGCGGCCTTGACCGGCGCATCGCTCGGGGTGGCCGCCAACGCAAGTCCCGGAGTGAGGGCAATCAGGCTGGTCATGGCGATGGAGAGGGTCAGTTTGTTGGTTTTGTTGCTGCTTGAGTTACTCATGGGCGGACTCCTTGACGGATGAAACGGGGTAGCTGGAGAGATCGCGGGCGGCCACGATCTGGCCGTGGAACTGCTGTTTGACGATGGCCATCGCCTCTTTCTTATGATTGAGGCCAACCCCCATCCAGTGGTTGAGCACCAGCAGCTTGGGGTTCACCTCGGCGGCAATTTTGGCCACCACAGATGGCTTGGCATGGAGCGAGGCGGAGACCGGATCGGCCCCTTCGTGGATGGCGAGCGGCATCACCAGAATGTCGGCCCCCTTGGCAAACGGCACAAAGGCCGGGTTGCTGCCGTTCTGATCCGCCGAGATAACGATGGTCCCCTCGGCGCTCTCGATGCGATAGGCCAGACAGGGCACGTCACCGTGAGGGATGCCGAGTGCAGTGATGGTCAGCCCATCCTGCTGATAGACGGTGTGGGGCTGCGGGCTCTGGTAGGGCACATCGTGCAAGGTGATGGGGAAGAGGCCATCGGTGCCATCCTTGAAACCGCTCAGGTAGGCATAAGCGCCCTTGTCTTTGTTGAAGAGGGCATCAAAGTAGCCGCTCATGCTGGGGAAGGCCGAACCGGCCTCTGGCCCCGCCAGATCCAGCGGATCGCTGCGCTCGAAGAAGTAGGCCCCCTTGAGCAGGGCGGGCAGGTCGGTCACATGGTCGGTGTGAAAGTGGGTGATGCCGATAAAATCGACCTCTTCGAGCTTGGCCCCCGCCTGGCCGAAGCGCAGGTAGACGCCGCCACCGGCATCGATCAGGATGCGGGATTTCCCCTTCCACCAGATCACCTCGCTGGAGGAGGCGCGAAGGTCGTCGGAGATGGGGCCACCACTGCCGAGCACCTGCAGGGTGAAGGTTTTATCCAGTGGCGTCAGTTGTACCGGTTCGGCACAGGCCGGGGCGACGGTGAGCGCGCACCCGATGGCCAGCGCCACCGCTTTCAATCTCTGTTTCATCACAATTACCTGTCGGTTGGTTGTCGGTTGAAAGTGTGTCGTTTGTGTCGTTTAAAGAGGGGGAGAGAGGGGCCGATGGCGACGTGTGAACGCCCACCACCGGCCGTGGCGGGGCGCGAGCCCCCGCCGTCAGTTACCGTCCCGTTCGTCCGCCTGCCAGCGCGCTTCCAGCCAGAGCAGGTTGCACAGGCCCAGCAGCAGGGCGAATCCGAGGCCCAAAATCCAGGTGAAGTACCACATAGCAGATCCCTTGAGGTCAGTAGAGTTGATGGCTGTCGCGCTTGATGCGGGCACGGTCGAGCTTGCCGCGCACCACCCGATAGACCCAGCCGGTGTAGCCCAGGTTGATCGGCATCAGCACCAGCACGAGGCCGAACATGATGGCCAGGGTCCTGTAGCTGGAGGTGCTGTCCCACAGGGTCAGGCTGCTGACCGCATCGAGGGATGAGGGCAGCACGAAGGGGAACAGGGCGATGGCCACCGAGCAGAGCATGGCGGCGCAGGCAATGGCGCTGGCCAGCAGCGCAATCCGGCCCCGCTCCAGCCAGGAGGCAATCCCGCTCACCAGCGGCGCCAGCGCCCCGATGATCGGCACCAGCCACAGCAGCGGATAGTCAAAGTAGTTGCGCAGCCAGCCTCCGGCGTGGGGGATCACCCCCTTCATCAGCGGGCTGATGGCAGCATTCGGGTCAAAGGGTTGTGTGCCGACACCGGTCAGCTGAAACCCTTGCAGATCCACCAGATGCCAGCCGGCCAGCAGGTAGCAGAGGCTCACCAGCGGGGCCAGCAGGATGGCGATCCCCCGTGCGCGCAGCGCAGGGGTGCCGGTCACCTTGGCTTGCAGAAAACCGGCGCCGTGCAGCAGCAACAGGCTGATGGCGGTGGCCAGCACCGAGAGCAGCCAGCCCCAGTGGAAGTCGAAGGCGCCATAGTGCAGACGCAGCGCCGTGTCGAAGCGAAACGGCAGCCCCTCCATCACCAGACCGATAGCCGCACCGAGGATGAGCGCCGGTATCAGGCCACCGGCCACCAGCGCCCGATCCCACCAGCGGCGCCACACCGGATCGGCCAGCTTGCTGCGATAGTCAAAGCCGACCGGACGCAAAAATAGCCCGAGCAGCAGCACCACCATGGGGATGTAAAGCCCCGAGAAGGCGGCGGCATAAACCAGCGGCCAGGCGGCGAACAGGGCACCGGCACCGGCAATCAGCCACACCTGATTACCCTCCCACACCGGCCCCACGCTGTTGATCACCAGACGGCGGTCATCGTCATCTTTCGACACCACCGGCAGCAGCATGGCGATGCCGAGATCGAAGCCATCCATCACGATAAAACCGACCATCATGAAGAGCACCAGCGCCCACCAGATGAGTTTCAGGGTTGCGTAATCCATCAGGCGATCCTCGCAAGTTCGGGTTGTTCACCGCTGTAGCGGCCGGTATGGAGAATGGCGGGCCCCTTGCGGATCACATGGCGCAACAGGAACAGCTCCACCACCAGCAACAGGGTGTAGATGGAACAGATGGCGATGAGGCTGAACCAGAGTTGGCCCGGCTGAAGCAAAGAGACCGAGGCCGAGACCGGCAGCACGTCGCTGATGGTCCAGGGTTGACGGCCAAGCTCGGCCACCAGCCAGCCCGCCTCGATGGCAATCCAGGGCAGCGGAATGCTCCAGAGCAGGGTCTTGAGCAGGCGCGGTGAGTCTTGCAGCCGGTTGCGGCAGAGCTGGACAAAGCTCACTACCATCAGCCCCAGCATGGTGACGCCAAGCCCCACCATCACCCGAAAGCCCCAGAACAGCGGTGCCACCGGCGGGATGGAGTCATCGACCGCCTTGGCAATCTCTGCCTCACCGGCCTTGGCGATATTGCTGGCATAGGGGGTCAGGAGCATGCCGTAGCCGAGATCCTTGCCGTGCTGCTCGAAGCGAGCGCGGTTGGCCGGGCTGTCATCGCCCCGACGGATCTGGTCGAGGGCCTCTGCCGCCACCATGCCGCTGCGAATGCGTGCCTCGTTCTGCACCTTGATATCCTTGAGGCCGGTCACCGCCTCGTCGATGGAGCGGGTGGCGATGATCCCCATCAGATACGGGATCTTGATGGCGGCATGGGTGGTCTGCGCCTGCTGATCCGGGAAGCCGAACAGGGTAAAGGAAGCTGGTGCCGGCTCGGTCTCCCACTCCGCCTCGATGGCGGCGAGCTTCACCTTCTGCACCTCGCCGGTGCGATAGCCCGACTCATCCCCGAGCACGATGACCGAGAGGATGGCCGCCAGTCCGAAGCCGGAGGCGATGGCAAAAGAGCGCAGGGCAAACTGCACCTCGGTCTTGCGCAGCAGATACCAGCTGCTCACCCCCATCACAAACATGGAGGCCGCCACATAGCCCGCCGCGACGGTGTGAACGAACTTCACCTGCGCCACCGGGTTGAACAGCACGGCGGCGATATCCACCAGCTCCATGCGCTGGGTCAGCAGGTTGAACTCGGCCCCCACCGGGTTTTGCATCCAGCCGTTGCCGATCAGGATCCAGAGCGCCGAGAGATTGGAGCCGAGCGCCACCAGCATGGTCACCAGCAGGTGCTTGCCGCGGGAGAGCTTGTCCCAACCGAAGAAGAAGAGCCCCACCAGGGTCGATTCGAGAAAGAAGGCCATCAGCCCCTCGATGGCCAGCGGGGTACCGAAGATGTCCCCCACATAGTGGGAGTAGTAAGCCCAGTTGGTGCCGAACTGAAACTCCATGGTGATCCCCGTGGTGACCCCCATGACGAAGTTGATGCCAAACAGTTTGCCCCAGAAGCGGGTGATGTCCTGATAGATCACCTTGCCGGTCATCACATAAGCCGACTCGGCGATCACCAGGATCCAGGACAGCCCCAGCGTGAGGGGCACAAACAGGAAGTGGAACAGGGCCGTGGCGCCAAATTGCAGGCGAGACAGGCTGACCACGTCATCCGGATTGATCATGCGTCACTCTCTTTTGTTGTATTTGCCTTGCACGTTTCGTGCGTGACAAGTACATCACGGAGCATGACACCTATAACAGATGCAGTTATATTGAATTACACCTATAACAGTTGATCCAGATCATGTCTCTTTACCAGCAGTTGGCCGACCGCCTGCAAAGCCAGATCGACGATGGTATCTGGCAACCGGGGGAGCGCATCCCCTCCATTCGCCAGAGCTGCAAGACCCACGGGCTCAGCCCCATGACGGTGCTGCAGGCCTATCAACTGCTGGAGAGTCAAGGGCGGATCCTCGCCCGCCCCCAGTCCGGCTACTACGTCAAAGCCGCCTCACCACAGGTCGTGCAGCACACGCCGAGCCAGACCCACTACAGCGGCTCGGTGGATATCAACGATCTGGTGTTCGAGGTGTTGCAGGCGAGCAAATCGCGGGATCTGGTGCCCCTTGGCATGTCGGTAGCAGACCCGACCCTATTCCCCCATCCCCAGCTCGGGCGGGCGCTGGCCAGTTGCATGCGCAAGCTCGACCCCTTCAGCACGGTGGCCGACCTGCCCCCCGGCAACGAAGCGCTGCGCCGCGCCATCGCCCAGCGCTACGCCAGCGACGGAGTGGCGGTCAATCCGCAGGAGATCATCATCACCACCGGCGCCATGGAGGCGCTCTCCCTCAGCCTGCAGGTGCTGACCGAGCCCGGTGACTGGGTGGTGGTGGAGTCCCCCACCTTCTATGGCGCCCTGCAGGCCATCGAGCGGCTGAAACTCAAGGCGGTGGAGATCCCGGTTATTCCGGGAGTGGGTATCGATCTGGCGCTATTGGAAGATGCCCTCAGCCAAATGCCGGTCAAGGCGTGCTGGCTGATGGGCAATGTGCAGCACCCGCTCGGCCACACCATGCCCGATGCACACAAACAGGGGCTGATGGCACTGCTCAACAGCCATGGGGTGCCGTTGGTGGAGGATGACGTCTATGCCGAGGTCTACTTCGGCCGCGAGCGCCCCAAGCCGATCCGCCACTGGGATCAGCGTGGCGACAGCCTGCTCTGCAGCTCCTTTTCCAAGTGTCTGGCGCCGGGCTTTCGGGTCGGCTGGGTGGTGGCGGGGCCCCATGCCGAGCGGGTGCAACGGCTGCAACTGATGTCCACCCTCTCCACCAATGTACCGAGCCAGCTTGCTCTGGCCGAGATGCTGCGCCAGGGCGGGGTCGATGCCCACTTTCGCCGCCTGCGCCACACCCTGGCCCAGCGCCAGCAGCAGATGCGGGCGGCCCTGCAGCGCTTGCTTCCGGACGAGGTGCGGATCTCCTCCCCCGATGGCGGCTACTTCCTCTGGCTGGCGCTGCCTGCCCATTTCGACAGCCGAGCCCTGCACGCCAAGGCTCTGGGCAGCGGTTTTTCAGTGGCCCCCGGCGCGCTCTTCTCCAGTCAGGGACAACACAACCACTGCCTGCGCCTCAACAGCTCCCATCCCTGGAGCGAACAGCTGGAGCAGGCCCTCACCCGACTGGCGGAGCTGATTGCCGCGCAGCTCGGTGAAAAGTAACGAGGTAAAGAGCCGCTGACGAAACGAACAAAGGCCCGTAACGGGCTTGTGTAGTTGGGGAGTGACGCGCCTTGGCTCGCCATCAGAAACTGGTTATCTGGCCATGATCTGCGACTGCACCTTGAAGCCCAGCGCCTCGTAGAGCGCTTGGGCACGCTCGTTGAAGGCCATCACCTCCAGCCGGATTTGCTGAGCATCACGGGCCTTGGCCCACTCATCGCAATGGGCGATCAGCGCCTTGCCAATCCCGCGGGAGCGGTGCTGCTCATCCACCACCACGGAGCCGATACGGCAAATCGGCGCACGGGTGAGAAAAGGCACGCTCTCATTGATGTCTATCCGCGCCGTCAAAAAGCCCACCACCCAGCCATCCTGCTCGGCAACGCAGAACAGACGCCCTTCTGCGGCAATGGCGCTCAGCAAAAATGCCCGCGCCTCTGTCGAAGGGGGGCAGAACACCTCGGGATAGTGTTGATGGTGGATCTCTCCTATCTGCCGGTTCAGCTCGACAATGGCGTCGATATCCAGTTCGCTTGCCTTGCGTATCTCCAACGGTTGCTCCTTGCAAAAATGGTGATGGTCCTGCGCCATCTTAGGGGCTGTGTCCCGCAATCCAAATAGGCTCATCCGTATCTTTTGGCGGGCAGCAGAAACAACAACGCCCCTTGAGCGGGGCGTTATCGGCAATCCATGGCGATGAGGGGTATCAGGCGGGGGCGTTAAGTTGGGCCACCTGCCGCTCGATGCTGCCTTTGAGGTTGTCATCGAGCTTGAGGGCGCGCGCCAGTTCGTCGAGATAGCCTCGCTCCATAAAGTGATCCACCTCGATGGCGAGCAGGGAGGCGAGATAGACCTCGGTGGCCAGCTCCATGTCGGTCACTTCCCGCGCCAGCGCGTGGGGATCGAGGGGGCGGGCCAGCTCGGCGTCAATCCAGCGGGCGACATCGCTCTGACCCTGTTCGGTCAGGTACTCCTGAATTTTCTGGCGCTCGGCGCCGTCGATATGGCCATCGGCCCGGGCCGCGGCCACCATGGCACGCACCAAAAGCGCCGCGCGGGCATCCAGCGCATTGCCTTCCAGCCCGCTGATGGGATGGGTAGGCTGGGCGGGCGCCGCCTGCTGGGCCTGCCAATCCTGATAGAGCTTGTAGGCCAGCCCGCCAAGGGCCGCAGCGCCGCCCACGGCAGCGGCCTTGCTGCCATATTTGCGCACTTTTTTATTGCCCAGCAGCAGACCGAGCGCACCGCCGGCCAGCGCTCCCTGCATCTGCCCCTTGCGCTTGTCTCCGCCTTCGTTGAGCCAGCCTTTGCCAGCCCCCAGCAACTGTTCCAGCATCTGTTTCATGGTGTCACTCCTGCGGCTATGTTCCCGTCGATAGAGCAAGATAGTGACCCCGCCCCCCTGAATCGGGGATGAACCCTTGACCGGGCAGGCCGATGGGGCAAAGCTCAGGGAAACCCTTCAGGCAATAAGGATGTAACTGTGCCAAATCGCGAACTGACCCTGCAATTTCTGGCCGAACCCTCCGACGTCAATTTCGGCGGCAAGGTCCACGGCGGCATGGTGATGAAGTGGATCGATCAGGCGGGCTACGCCTGCGCTGCCGGCTGGTGCGGCGGCTATGCGGTGACCGTCTATGTGGGGGGGATCCGCTTTTTGCGCCCCATCCAGATTGGCCAGCTGGTGGAGGTGCACGCCCAGGTGATCCACACCGGCACCACTAGCATGCATCTGGCGGTGGATGTCTACAGCCGCCACCCCACCGAGACCGAGCGCCACAAGACCACCCACTGCATCATCATCTTTGTGGCGATGGATGAGCAGGGCAAACCGACCCCGGTGCCTCAGTGGCAACCGGTGAGCGAGAGCGATCTGCAGTTGCAGCAGTACGCCAAAAAGCTGATCGCCCTGCGCGAGGAGATCGACAAGGAGATGCGCCAGCACCTCTGACCCGGGTGCCTCACAGCCCGATAGAGCGGGCGCTTTCTGCCAACGACGGCACCCCTGTATAATCCCCCCTCTTCCCGCAACCGGAACCCTGCCCATGTCACTGGAAACTGCCCCACCCGAGGTGAAACTCGCGGTGGATCTGATTGAACTGCTGGAGACCAACCAGCTGGCCCCCGAGCTGGTGCTGGCGGCGCTGGCCATCGTCAAGAATGACTACGAGCGCAAGCTGGCGGAGGGGAAGGATCACTGATCCCCCCGTTTATCTTTCCGACTTCAGTTTTCCCCATACCACAAGTTACTGCGGCCCCATCACCTCGTCACAGAGGGCGATCAGGGCCGCGCTCAAGCGGGTGAGCGGCTCGCTCCCGCTTCCCCCGGCATGGAGCGCCAGCTCCACCGGCGCCACCTTGGGCCACTGGGTCAGGGCCAGCTGATCGGCGGGCATCAGCCGTTTGGGTAGCAAGCTCACCCCGATCCCCGCGCTCACCGCCCCCTGCAAACTGGCAAGGCTGGCGCTGACATAGGCGATACGCCAACGCCGACCCAGACCATCAAGCGCCTCGGTCATCTGCCGCCGATAGAGCCCTTCGCTCGGGAACACCACCAGCGGCAGCGGATCACGCCCCTTCGCCGGCCAGTCGCGACTATCGACCCACACCAGCGGTTCGCGCCAGCTGGCAAGGGGCGAACCCTGCCCCCGCACCTGCTTGACCAGCGCCAGATCCAGTTCCCCCGCCGCGAAGCGCTGCCAGATTTGATGGCTCAGGCCGCTCTCCACCTCCAGCCGCACCTCGGGGTAGTCGCGGGCAAAGGCGGCCAGCACCGGAGTGATGGCACCCGCGGCGAAATCCTCCGGCACCCCGAGGCTGAGCGCCACGCTCCCTTCCGTCACTTGTTCTTCGGCCTGCGCCAGCAGCGCCAGAATGCGGCGGGCCAGCCCCAGCAATTTTTCCCCCTCCGCCGTCGCCACCACCTGACGGCCAGCACGATCGAGCAGCGGGCAGCCAAGCTGCTGCTCAAGGCGGCGGATCTGCTGGCTGATGGTGGATTGGGTCAGATGGACCCGTTCACCGGCGCGGGTAAAGCTGCCGGTGTCGATAATGGCGACAAAACTGCGCAGTAACAGGGGATCCAGCATGGGGCACTCCATTTACAAAACCACTTAAACCCATTCTATCATTTAATTTCCAAATGACTTTCGAGCCCGTTAGGCTGGCGCTTTTGCCTCCTTTGACGGTGATCTGCCATGTTCAGCCCCGATGACTCCGTGTCCCGAGTGCCCCCTGTCTCTCCCAGAACCGGAAACAGCACCCGATGAATCAACGAAATACGGATCAACCCGCAGGCCAGACCGCACTGCTGGTGCTGGTGATCCTGATTGGCCTTAACCTGCGCCCCTTTCTTACCGCCATCGGCCCGTTGAGCGGCGAGATTGGCCGCGCCCTGTCGCTGGGGATGGACACCGTCGCCTGGCTCACCCTGCTGCCGCTGTGGCTCATCGGGGTCGGCGTGCTGCTCACCCCCAGCCTGCGTAGACGCGCCAGTGCGTGCCAACTGCTGGGGGCGGCCCTGCTGCTGCTCGGCATTGGCAGCGCCATGCGCTTCGATGCCCAAAGCGGCAGCTTGCTGATCGCCAGTGCTGCGCTGTGTGGATTGGGCTCGGCACTGGTACAGGGGGTGCTGCCCGCACTGATCAAGCAGGCCTTCGCCCACAAGGTACCGCTGGTGATGGGGATCTTCTCCGCCTGCATGATGGGGGGCGGGGCATTGGGGGCCAGCCTTACCCCAAGGCTGGCAGCGAGCCTCGACTGGTCGCAGGCACTGGCGCTCTGGAGCCTGCCGCTGCTGCTGGCCCTCGTCTGGCTGGGGTGGAAAGTGCGTCTGCCAAGCACCGCGGCGGTCGCTATTCCCGACGGCGAGCAGCGATTGATCACCCTGCCCCGCAGCTGGTTGCTGATCGCCTGCTTTGGCATCATCAACAGCGGTTACGGCATCGTAGTGGCCTGGCTGGCCCCCGCCTATATGGCGCAAGGGTGGAGCGCCGCGCAAGCGGGCGAGCTGGTCGCCTGGCTGGCGCTGGCGCAGACCGCCAGCGGCCTCGGTCTGCCGCTGCTGGCGGCGCGCAAGATGGATCGGCGGCCGTGGATGGCGCTGGCAATTGCCATGCAGCTGGCGGGATTCGGCGGTCTCTGGCTGGCGCCAGCCAGTGCCCCCATTCTCTGGTGCATGCTGTGCGGCGCCGGTCTTGGCGGCAGTTTTTCGCTCATCATGGTGATTGCGCTCGATCACCTGCCCGACCCGCGCCGCGCCGGCACCCTGAGCGCCCTGATGCAGGGCTTCGGCTTTATGCTGGCAGCCACCGGCCCCTGGGTGGCGGCGCGGCTCTATCACTATGTGGGCGACTTCGCTGCCGCCTGGCAGTGGCAACTGGGGGGCTTGCTGCTGATGAGCCTGCTGGTGCTGCGCCTCGACCCGCGCCACTACCCCCGCGTTATGCGGTTACCGACCGCCAGCGAGCCAACTCTTTCGGCGCCCCGCCCAACCGACTCTGCGACCCAAAGCAACACACCGGACTGAGGCCGGTGTGTTGGGGATAGCAGTGTTGAGGATCACAAGACGAGGCTGACGCCACTCAGGGGGGCAACTCAGCGCCCCTTCTTCTGCCGTCCGGTGTTAGCGGTGCGCGGCTTGCCAGCGGCCGGTTTGCCACCCTTGGGAGCCCCTTTGCCAGCGCCGCCCTTGTTGGCAGCACCTTTACCCGCGCCCCCCTTGCCCACCGGCAGCTTCTTCTCGAAGGCTTCCGGGCCCGGCACATTGGGACGCCCGCCAATCTCGTGATCATCATCGCGGCGCGGCTTCTTGCCCTGCCCCGGTTTGGCGGTTTGCGCCGCAGGGGCCTTGGCCGCCTTGGGCTTGTCGCCTTTGGCCGGTTTCACCTCGGAGGAGGAGTCCTCAATCAGCTTGAACAGATCGATCAGCTCGTCGTCGGTGAGATCGCGCCACTCGCCCACCGGCAGCCCCTTGAGGCTGACGTTCATGATGCGAATGCGCTCCAGCTTGGTCACTTCAAAACCGAAGTGCTCGCACATCCGGCGGATCTGGCGATTCAGCCCCTGCACTAGCGTGATACGAAAAACGAACGGCGCCTCTTTCTTCACCTTGCACTTCTTGGTCACAGTACCGAGGATCGGCACCCCGGCCGCCATCCCGCGCACAAACTCGTCGGTCACCGGCTTGTCGACGGTCACCAGATACTCTTTCTCGTGATCGTTGCCCGCCCGCAGGATCTTGTTGACCAGATCGCCGTGGTTGGTGAGAAAAATCAGCCCCTGCGAATCCTTGTCGAGCCGCCCAATGGGGAAGACCCGGGTGCTGTGGTTGACGAAATCGACGATGTTGTCCTTCTCGCCCGCCTCTGTGGTACTGACGATGCCCACCGGCTTGTTGAGAGCGATCAGCACCAGACTGTCCGCCTCGCGCGGCTCGATCACCTGACCGTTCACCTTGACCAGATCGCCGACCTGCACCTGATCACCGATCCCGGCCCGCTTGCCGTTGATAAAGACGTGGCCCTGCTCAATAAAGCGGTCGGCCTCGCGACGCGAGCAGATACCGCTCTCGCTGATGTATTTGTTCAGGCGCATGGATTCGTTAGCCAGCATGGGTCACCTGCCACAGGTTCTGGGCCGCGCCCGGTTGTGCCATCGCCTGTTCCGGCTGTGCCGGGGAGGCTGTTTGCTGCATCAGCCAATTCACTACGTCAAAGTTCTGCATACCATTCCATCTTCAAAAAAGGCCAATGCCAGCTTATCCATCAAAAAACGCCGCTACAGTAGCATAATTGCCCCCTTTCAGGGGCAGATAGTTGCAGGGCCGCAGCGCCCAAGCGGGCATCTGCGGACAAGTTCACGCCGCCAGATGGCCCGCGATGCAGCCTTCGAACGGCCAGCCTGATGTAAGCGGCGGGATCAGGCGCCCACAGCCAGCGCGGCCGAACGCCATCAACTATACATATCACCTTGTTTCCATTAGGCTTTAAGCCGATTGGCAGCGCCCAATGTGCTGCACCGAACTCGCCCGCCCAAAGGCGGCCCCCCCTATCGCCAAGGATTGCACCATGCTGGCTCACACTCGCCGCCTTGTTCGCCGTGCTCTGCTAACTCTGTTGCTGCTGTTGCTGACCGCATGGGCGGTGATCGCCTACTTCGCCTGGCAGGCAGCGCCGCTACAACTGTGGCACACTGTGGTGCCCCCCGAACTCAGCGCCGATGAGCTCGATAGCAGCGACTGGCAAGCCTATCTGACCCGCGAAGCAGAGCTGTTCGAGCTGGTGGCCACCGAGGTGGTCGCCAAGACGCCGCCGGAGCAGCAACTGGCCAGCAATCGCTACTATCAGGACGCGCCCATCAATCCCGCCCGCTTTCAGCAGAACTGGAACCGCTCCTACCTGCTGCGCCCCGAGGGGGACGTCAAAGGGGTTGCTGTGCTGCTGCACGGCCTGACCGACTCCCCCTACAGCCTGCGCCATCTGGCCAGACGCTATCAGCAGCAGGGCTTTATCGCGCTGGGGCTGCGGATCCCCGGCCACGGCACTGTGCCCGCTGGCCTCGTGGATGTGGATTGGGAGACCTGGCTGGCCGCCACCCGACTGGCGGTGCGGGAGGCCAGATTGCTGGCACCGGGCAAGCGGCCGCTGCATCTGGTGGGCTTTTCCAACGGCGGCGCGCTGGCGGTGAAATATGCGCTCGATGCGCTGGCCGACCCGAGCGGCACGCTGGCAAAACCGGATCGGCTGGTACTGATCTCCCCGATGATCGGGGTGACCCGCTTTGCCCGCTTCGCCGGGCTCAAGGCGGTCCCTGCCCTGCTGCCCGCCTTTGCCAGCGCCGCCTGGCTCGACACCATGCCGGAGTTCAACCCGTTCAAATACAACTCGTTCCCGGTCAACGGGGCGCGCCAGTCCTATCGCCTGACCCACGCCATCCAGCAGCAGGTGCGCCAACTGGCCGCCAGTGGCGAGCTGGCGGCGTTTCCCCCCGCCCTCACCTTCCAGTCGGTGATGGACTACACCGTCAGCACCCGCTCCATCATTGCCGATCTCTACCACTACCTGCCTGCCAACGGCAGCGAACTGGTGCTGTTTGATATCAACCGCAGCACCCTGTTTGGCCCGCTGATGAGCTCGGCCTCCGAGCTGGCGCTGCACCGCTTGCTGCCAAACGCCCCCGGGCACTATCGCCTCACCGTGGTGGGCAATGTCGAGCCAACCGCCCCCGCAACGCAGGCCAGAACGCTGGCCAGCGCCGACCAACCTGAGCAGGTTCGCCTGCTGGGTATCGATTATCCCAAAGAGATCTACTCCCTCTCCCACGTGGCGCTCCCCTTCCCGATGGACGACCCCCTCTATGGCATGGCGGCGCGCCCGGAGCAGCGGGAGCAATACGGCATCAATCTCGGCGGTCTGGCCCTGCGTGGCGAGCGCGGCGTGCTGATCGTCAACCCCGGCGCCCTCACCCGCACCTCCTCCAACCCCTTCTACCCCTATCTGCAGCAGCGGGTGATGGAGACCCTCATCGCCCCTCCCGTCGCCCGGCCTGCCGCCGTAACCCCGGCCAGCAGTGGTCAACCTGATGCGGCCTATCAGGCAGAAGTGGAGCAGTTTTTACAGGAGAGCGACGAGAGCAGCGCACCTTTCTAGGGCGTCTCTGCCACATCGGCCAAGCGGCCAACGTGCTTGGCGCGATAGCGATACGAGAAAGGGGCCGTCAATTAACGGCCCCTTTCTGTTGCTGATGGCGATGGGACTGATGGCTTGGTGGGCTCAGGGATAGATGCTCACTTCTATCAGGTTCCGGTCCTGATCGAGGAAATAGAGTGACTCTGATAGGTGTTGCACCGTTAAGCGCCACGCCAACCCTGTCAGGGGTAGATGCTCACTTCTATCAGGTTCTGGTCAGGGTCGAGGAAGTAGATGGATTCTATCGGCCCGCAGGCACCGCTTTTGGTCACAGGTCCCTCGACAATCTCCACCCCGTGGCAGGCAAGCTGGGCCATCACCTGCTCCAGCGGCCAGCGGGTGATCAGGCAGACATCCCCCGACCCTACCTGCGCCCGATTGCGCGGCTCCTGCCCCAGCAGTTGCAGATTGATCTTCTGGTTGCCAAACCCCACCGCCCGGCGCCCCGCACCGAAGGTAATGGCCTCCATATTGAGCACCGAACTGTAAAATTCCACGGCCCGTTCGATATCACTGACCGTCAATACCAGATGGTCGATATGGCTGATCATGGTTACCTCCTGGTGGTGATCTGGCTGATGTGACCGGCATATACCCGCAAGCATCCGACTGTCGTCGCCACGGCGGGCTACCCCATCATACCCGGCAAGGGGAAGCCCATGTGTGCCGTGGCGCGCAAAGCGAGCGCAAATGATCTGGTCAGATAAATTCGCGTTACTGCACCGCTGCGCACGCTTTATTCCGCTGGGCCAGCAGGGCGCCATCGTCACTGTCCATTGCCGCCAGAATCGCCTGATTGCAGGCACGCTCCGCCAGCTTGGCCGGACTCTGTTTGGCATCCCCAATCTCGGCAATCATCGGCCGATAACTAATGGCCGCCGAGCAGTACATGGTGCGAAATTTGGGCAGTTGCCAACTGCTGTCATCCTGCCGGGTCAAGTCATCGCACAGCTTGTGAAACAGGGCGGACGCCTTGACCGTGCACTGGCTAAAACGCCGAACATCCTGCTGGTAGGAACGACAAACGCTCGGCTGCTGGATCTGCCACAGCTGAAAAGAGAACGGGACCGACTCCCCCTCATACTGCACCACCAGCGTCTTGGCCTCAGTGCCATAGATATCCGCGACCTGCTGCTGTACCAGATTGAGATAAGCCGAAAAAAGATAGGAAACCGGATCCATCACCACCTCCCTGTGGTTGTCACTGTCGGGCTGTATCACGAAAACCGGAGCGATTTTCAAACGAGCAACAGACGACAACAGCTTACTGATTTGGTTGGAAAAAATGATACTCTTCTCGCCACCCTCATGTACAACGTTCAAGGCTAAAGTGCGATGCAACAATGCGGTATTTATGAACAGCTCATTACTCAACTGCTGACATCTCGACTCGACCGCGAGCACTTTTACGTAGGGGAACGCCAGCTTGAACCTGCCGAAGCGGCAGTTTGGTTATCCAGATTTCTGAGCCGGGTTTTGGAATATGCGGTGGGCTCGGTAACTGGAGAGGATCAGCTGCAACGGCAGATCGAGCTGGCTAACCAGTTATTGCTTTGGCTAAAGGATCGCACCCAAGACCCAGACTTTATTAGCGAGAACCTCATCGATAGTCAGGGAAAAATTCTGACAGCGCTCTACCAATTGGATAACCCCATCTCCGCCAATTTAAAACAATATGCCGAGGATATTTTCCCTCTGACAGGTCTCACTCAGAGCGAACTGTTTTGTGGCAGCAATGCGGGTTTGTCGATGGAGTCGGAGATTAAACGGGAAATATTATCGGCAGATAGCATCTGCTGGCTGGTCTCATTTATCAAATGGGCAGGTATCCGGATTTTCCGTCATGAGCTGGAAGAGTTCACTCGCAGCGGCCGCCAATTAAAAGTAATTACTACCTCTTATATGGGGGCGACCGACGCCAAGGCAGTTGAATTTTTAGCCAGCCTCCCAAATACCGAAGTCAAACTCAGCTATAACACCCAGCGCGAGCGGTTGCATGCCAAGAGCTATCTCTTTTGCCGAAATACCGGCTTTCATACCGGCTATATAGGTTCCTCCAATCTCTCTCACTCTGCCCTCACTAGCGGCTTGGAGTGGAACCTAAAAATCACCTCGCAAGAGATCCCTCATATTATCGAGAAATCTCTAAGTACCTTTGAAACCTATTGGGAATCCGATGATTTTGAGCTGTTTGATGGCAAGCTCGAAAGCCGTACAAAATTGCAGCATGCACTGCAAGAGGCCCGTGGGGATGGGGACAAAAATAGCCCTGCCTATTTCTTTGATATCACGCCGTTTCCCCATCAACTGGAGATCCTTGAACAATTGGCGATGGAGCGCGCTTTACACCAGCGCTTCCGTAACTTGGTGGTTGCGGCCACCGGTACAGGGAAAACCCTGATCTCCGCTTTTGATTTTGCGCGTTTTCTGAAAACCAAACCCGACGCCAAGTTTCTGTTTGTCGCCCACAAAGAGGAGATCTTGCGCCAAGCATTGGCCTCATACCGCGGAGTGCTCAAGCAATCCAATTTTGGCGAACTCTTGGTCGGCGGCGCCGTGCCGACCCACTACCGTCAGCTATTTGCCTCGGTGCAATCCTTGAATAACCAGCTGGCTAATTTACGTCTTAGCCCAGACTATTTCGATTACATCGTCATCGATGAGGTTCACCATATTGCGGCGGCCAGTTATCGTGGTTTGCTCGCCGCCTTTGAACCTCACATTCTGTTGGGATTAACCGCAACGCCAGAGCGCCATGATGGCGGTGATATTCTTGCCGACTTTTGTGGTGTCATCTCAGCAGAGATCCGCTTGCCCGAGGCCATCAATCGTCGCCATCTCTGTCCGTTCCAATATTTTGGTATCGATGATGATACTGACTTGCGCCAAGTGGCTTGGAAAAATGGCCGTTATGACATCACTGAACTCACCAATATCTATACCCACAATCAGCAGCGGGTACAGAAAATAGTCCAGAGCCTCAATGAGATCGTCACCGATATTACCAAGATCAAAGCGCTGGCATTTTGTGTGAGCCGTGAACATGCCGACTTTATGTGCAAGGCATTTTTATTGAAGGGCATCAAGGCTGACATCCTCACCAGCGATAATCGAGACGAGCGGCATAGTAAACAACAAGATTTGCGCACTGGGGTTATCAATATTCTCTGCGTGGTGGACATCTTCAACGAAGGGGTTGATATCCCGGAAGTCGATACCTTGCTGTTTTTACGACCAACGGAAAGCCTCACTATCTTCTTGCAGCAATTAGGGCGCGGCCTGCGGCTGGCGAGCGATAAAGAGTGCTGCACCGTGTTGGACTTTGTTGGCAATGCCCGTGCTGAGTATGACTTTGCCCAGAAATTCCGGGCACTGGTGGGTAAAACTAATAAGGCGATCAGCCACGAGATCAAACAGGGCTTCCCTCACTCCCCCTTGGGCTGCCGCATCGAACTCTCAAAACAGACCCAAGAGTTAATTCTGAGCAATATCAAGAAGGCGACCCTCAATACCTCACGCCTCATGGGCCTGATCCGCCGTTTCTCACAGGACTGTGATTTACCGCTGACGCTGGCGAACTTTTTGAAGTTCTACCCTCACATCAGCCTTGAGGAGATCTACAAGCGCTGCAATTGGAGCGCCTTGGTCAAACAGGCCCACAACCATACCATTTCTGAAATGAGCGATGAAAAGCTGTCGACTCTCTACACCCGGGCCATCAAAACCCGGCTATTGGGCTGCGATGCGCTCCATTACTTGAACTTCTTACAAACCTTGGTGGCAGACGCCTTTACCTTAACGGCCGAGCACGATGCACGCATGGCCTTGATGTGCCATTACGACTTCTGGCAACAGAGCGGCCCCACTGCTGGCTTTAGCTCCTTGGCGCACAGCCTGAAACAACTCAATCAACCTGAATTAAGGGCCGAGCTGGCAGATCTGTTGCCCATGCTGATCAACCGGGTGCAACACGAACAAAGCGCCATGCCAAACCTTCCCGGTAATCCACTGCAGCTGCATGCCCGTTATGCCAGAGAGCAGGTGCTGGTTGGCTTTGGCGCGACTACCTTCGCGCAGCAACCCACTGCTCGCGAAGGGGTCTATCTCATCGCAGAGCAACATATCGAGTTGCTGTTCGTGACCTTGAACAAAACGGAACAGCACTTCTCCCCCACCACCCGTTATCACGACTACGCCATCAACGAGTCGCTGTTTCATTGGCAGAGCCAAAACAGCGCTCGCCCAGAACGGGGTAAGGGGCTGAGTTACATAAACCACAGAGCAGAAGGTAAGCGCTTGTTTCTGTTCGTCCGCGAGCAGAGCAAAGATGAATTTGGCCGCACCCTTGGCTTTGTGAACTTTGGTGAGGTGGAGTACGTATCCCACACAGGCAGCCAACCGATGAACATAAAATGGCGTCTCACTACTCCGATGCCGCCATTTATGTGGAAAGAGGCCGCCAAACTGGCTGTTGGTTAGTATGGCTTCTCACCCGGTGGGGATATGACGCAAAACCCACCGGATTCTCGCCCAAAACCCCGGCTAAATTATCCAGTTGCATAATAACCATGCGGCCTTGCGGTTGTTTAACTGGCCCTAACGTCAGATAATACCGCCCGCCTTCAAACCCCGATAACCCGACTTTCAGTGACGGTAATTGATGACTGAGTACCTGCTTTTATTGATCGGCACCGTGCTGGTTAACAACTTCGTGCTGGTGAAATTCCTCGGCCTCTGCCCCTTTATGGGGGTCTCCGGCAAGCTGGAAACCGCCATCGGCATGGGGCTGGCGACCACCTTCGTGATGACCCTCGCCAGTGCCAGCTCCTATCTGGTGGAGCACTATATCCTGCTGCCGCTGGATATCGCCTATCTGCGTACCCTCGCCTTTATTCTGGTGATCGCCGTGGTGGTACAGTTTACCGAGATGGTGGTGCGCAAGAGCAGCCCGACCCTCTATCGCCTGCTGGGGATCTTCCTGCCGCTCATCACCACCAACTGCGCGGTGCTCGGGGTGGCGCTGCTCAGCATCAATGAGCGACACGACTTTATCCAGAGCGTGATCTACGGCTTTGGCGCCGCGACCGGCTTCTCGCTGGTGTTGATCCTGTTTGCCGCCATGCGCGAGCGTCTGGTCGCCGCCGATGTACCCGCGCCGTTTCGCGGGGTGTCGATTGCCATGATCACCGCCGGTCTGATGTCGCTGGCCTTTATGGGCTTTACCGGCCTTATCAAGATATAACCATGATCCATATTCTCTTTGCCATTCTGGTGCTCACCCTGCTGGCGCTGGCGTTCGGGATTATCCTGGGCTTTGCCGCCGTCAAGTTTCATGTGGAAGCAGACCCCATCGTCGACCAGCTCGATGCCCTGCTGCCGCAAACCCAGTGTGGCCAGTGCGGCTATCCCGGCTGCAAACCCTACGCCGAGGCGCTCGCCAACGGCGATCAGATCAACAAGTGCGTACCCGGTGGCGAGGCCACCATGCGCAAGATTGCCGATCTGATGGGGGTCGAGCCCCAGCCGCTGGGGGGCAGTGACGAGGCCGCCGTGCCGGTCAAGAAGGTCGCCTTTATCCACGAAGATCAGTGCATCGGCTGCACCAAGTGCATTCAGGCCTGCCCGGTGGATGCCATCGTCGGCGCCACCAAGGCGATGCATACCGTGATTGCCAACGAGTGCACCGGTTGCGATCTCTGTGTCGATCCCTGTCCGACCGACTGCATCGAGATGATCCCGGTGCCCACCACGGTCGATAACTGGAAGTGGGATCTTAATAACGTGCATGTTCCGGGCAAGATTCCGGTCAAGATAGTGGAATAAACAGCGGAGCAACCATGCATTCCTTACTCGAACGTATCAAAGCCGGCACGCTCTGGGACTTTCACGGTGGCATTCACCCCGCCGACAACAAGCTGCAATCAAGCCAGAGCCCGGTGGTAGACGCCGGTCTGCCGCCACGCCTCATCATTCCGCTGCGCCAGCACGCAGGCCCCGCCGGCGATCTGCTGGTGCAGGTGGGCGACAAGGTCAAAAAAGGGCAGCCGCTGACCCGTTATGCCAAGGGGCGGGTCGTCCCTGTCCATGCCTCCACCTCGGGCACCATCACCGAGATTGGCAACCACACGGTTGCCCACCCCTCCGGACTCGGCGATCTCTGCGTCATCCTCACCCCGGATGGGGAAGATGAATGGGGCGAGCGCAATGGCAAAGCCGATTACTGGAATCTGGAGCGGGGCGAGCTGCTCGAGCGCATTCAGCAGGCGGGGGTAGCGGGCCTTGGCGGCGCCGTGTTCCCGACCCACAGCAAGCTCGACGGCCGCGGCCAGCTCACCGAGATCCTGATCGTCAACGGGCTGGAGTGCGAACCCTATATCACCACCGACGATCGGCTGATGCAGCAGTACGCCGACGAAATCATGGATGGCATCCGGGTGCTCAAGCACCTGCTCAAACCGAAACTCACCCTGATCGGAGTGGAAGACAACAAGCCCGAGGCGATCGAGCAGCTGACCCGCCACGCCACCGATGAAGATGTGCTGGTCAAGACGGTGCCGACCAAGTACCCCTCGGGCGGTGCCAAGCAGACCATCGAACTGCTCACCGGCCGTCAGGTGCCCAAGGGGGGCCGCGCGGTCGATATCGGCATCATGGTGCTCAACGTCGCCACCGTGTTTGCCATCAAGCGCGCCATTATCGACGGCGAACCGCTGATCGAGCGGATCGTCACCCTCACCGGGGACAGCTTCAAGAAACCCGGCAACGCCTGGGTACGCCTGGGTACGCCGGTGCGCTGGCTGTTGCAGCGTTTCGAGCTGCAACCGGAAGCGGAGCAGCGGGTGATCATGGGTGGCCCCATGATGGGCTTTACCCTGCCCCACGCCATGGTGCCTGTGGTCAAGGCCACCAACTGCCTGCTGGCGCCGACGCAGGCCGAACTGCCCGCCCCCGGCCCGGAGCAGCCCTGCATCCGTTGCAGCGCCTGTGCCGATGCCTGCCCGGCCACTCTGCTGCCGCAAGAGCTCTACTGGTACAGCCGGGCCAAGGAGTATGACAAGGCCGAGAAGCTCAACCTGATGGACTGCATTGAGTGCGGCGCCTGCGCCTGGGTCTGCCCGAGCGAGATCCCGCTGGTGCAGTACTACAAGATTGCCAAAGACGACATTCGCGAAGCCCGTGCCGAGGCCGAAAAAGCCGAGCGTGCCAAGCAGCGTTTCGAGGCCAAGCAGGCCCGTTTCGAGCGGGAGAAAGCGGCCCGTGAAGCGCGCCACGCCGAAGCCGCCGCCCAGCGCCGTCAGACCATGACGGCCGCAGGCGGGGAAGATCCGGTGGCAGCGGCACTGGCCCGCATCAAGGCCAAGCAGGATGCGCCCATCACTGCCATTACCGCCACCGCCGAGGGCTTGCCTGACAACAGCGCGGTGATTGCCGCCCGCGAAGCCCGCAAACGGGAAGCGGAGGCGCGCCGCGCCGCCAAGCTGGCGGAGAGCGCAAACAGCGAAACAGCCGCTGCGGCGCAACCCGCCGAGGCGGTTGACCCCGCCAGCGATCCCAAGAAAGCGGCCATCGCCGCCGCACTGGCCCGCGCCAAGGCCAAAAAGGCCGCTCAGGCTGGCGATATCGCCGAGCCTGTGACTGCCGAAGCCGTTGCTGCGCCTGAGGTAGATGCTGATCAGCAAAAGGCAGAGGTTGATCCGAAAAAAGCGGCGATTGCCGCCGCCATTGCCCGTGCCAAAGCCAAAAAGGCCGAGGCCAGTGGCGAGCCGGTAAGCGCAGCCAACAGCGCGGTAGCCGACGCAGGCTCGCAAGGCGATGCGCCATCTGCTGCCAGCGAAGCAGTTGATCCCAAGAAAGCCGCTATTGCTGCTGCCATCGCCCGGGCCAAAGCCAAAAAGGCGGCCCAGCAGGGTGACAGCGCTGAGGGCGATCTGACTGCAAACACAGGCACCAGCGAATCCGCTGCAACCCAAAGCGATGCGCCATCTGCGGCCAGCGAAGCGGTTGATCCCAAGAAAGCCGCTATCGCCGCTGCCATTGCCCGCGCCAAGGCCAAAAAGCTGGCCCAGCAGGGTGAAAGTGCCGGTGCTGAGGATGCGAAGAGTGAGCCAGCTGCCAGCGCACAGACCCGCGACATGACGGTAGCCAAGAGCGAAGTAACCACCAGCCAAAGCGATACGGCTGCAAGTGAAGCGGTCGATCCCAAGAAGGCCGCTATCGCCGCAGCCATCGCCCGGGCCAAGGCCAAAAAGCTGGCCCAGCAGAGCGCAAGTACCAGTGCTGAGGTAGAAAATGCCGGTGCTGGGGTAGAAAGTGCCGGTACTCAGGTAGAGAGTGCCGGAACTGAGGGTGAGCGCGCACCGGCTGAGCCGATGCAAAGCGATGCTGCCAGCAGTGAGCAACCACTTGCCGTCACAGAGGCTCCTGAAGCGAGCGCCCCTGTGGCTGACGCCCCGGTTGATCCGAAAAAAGCGGCCATTGCAGCCGCAGTGGCCCGCGCCAAGGCGAAGAAGCTGGCGGCCGAGGCAGCCAGAGCCGCAGAGACAGCCGCTGAAGATGCCCCGTCAGCCGACCGAACAACCACAAGGTAATCGACAGACTCATGTTCAATATTGCGACTGCGCCGTTTGCCCATAACCGCAAACAGACCCGAACCCTGATGCTGCTGGTGATCCTGGCCTGCGTGCCGGGCTTGCTGGCCCAGACTTGGTTCTTCGGCTGGGGCTCCTTTATCCAGATCCTGCTGGCGTTGGTGACCGCGCTGCTGTGCGAGGCGCTGGTGCTCAAGCTCCGTGGCCGCGCCATCAAGCCAGCCCTGATGGATGGCAGTGCGGCGCTCACCGCCGTGCTGATCGGTCTCTCCCTGCCGCCGCTGCTGCCGTGGTGGATGCTGGTAGTGGGCACAGCCTTTGCGATCATCGTCGCCAAACACCTTTACGGCGGACTGGGTCAGAACCTGTTCAACCCGGCCATGGTCGCCTATGTGCTGCTGCTGGTCTCCTTCCCGGTGCAGATGACCAGCTGGCTGCCACCGGAGAGCGTGCGCGCCTACAGCCTCGGCTTTGGTGATGCGGCGTCGGTGATCTTCACCGGCTTTAGTCTCGACGGCTACAGCATGACCCAGCTCAAGCAGGGGGTGGATGGTCTCACCATGGCGACCCCCCTCGATACCCTGAAAACAGGCCTGACTCAGGGGCTCACCACCGGCGAGATCCTGAGCGGCCCGCTGTTCGAGGGTTGGGGCGGCATCGGCTGGAGCTGGGTCAACCTCGGCTATCTGCTGGGCGGCCTCTTCCTGCTGCAACAGAAGGTGATCAACTGGCGCATTCCCACCGCCATTCTCGGTGCCCTGCTGGCGGCCTCGACCGTCGGCTATCTGGTAAGCCCGGATGCGACTGCCACGCCCATGTTCCATCTCTTTAGCGGCGCTACCATGCTGGGGGCCTTCTTTATCGCCACCGATCCGGTCAGCGCCTGCACCACGCCGCGCGGCCGACTGGTCTATGGCGTGCTGATCGGCGTGCTGGTCTACATCATTCGCCGCTTTGGCGGCTATCCGGATGCGTTCGCCTTCGCCGTGCTGCTGGCCAACCTTTGTGTGCCGTTTATAGACAGCCTGACTCGCCCGAAAGTGTATGGAGCCCGTCGCCAATGATGTTTCTGCCCTTTTCCCCCATCACAGCTGACGGAGCCCGGACATGTTAAAGAGCATGCGCAAGAACGGCCTTATTCTGGCGATGTTCGCGCTGGGCTGTACCGCGCTGGTGGTACTGACCAACGAGCTGACCAAGGATAAAATCGCCCACCAGCAGCAGCTGGAGAAACAGCAGACTCTCTCGGTATTGCTGCCGGAGGGGAGCTATGACAACGATCTGGTGGCCAGCTGCAAGCAGGTGACCAGCAGGAAGTATCTCGGCAGCGATCAGCCGCAAGCCCTCTATACCGCCAGCAAAAATGGCGTGGTGACCGGCTATGCGCTGGAGGCGATCGCGCCGGATGGCTACAGCGGGGCGATCCGCATCGTGGCGGGCTTTGATGCCAAGGGCACCATCACCGCCGTGCGCGTGCTCGCTCACAACGAGACCCCTGGCCTCGGTGACAAGATCGAGCTGAAAAAATCTGACTGGATCAACAGCTTTGCCGGAAAATTCCTGACCCATGACAACGAGCCCCAGTGGGCGGTTAAGAAGGATGGCGGCGAGTTCGATGCCTTTACCGGCGCCACCATCACCCCGCGAGCCGTGGTCAAGGCGGTGAAGAACCTGCTGAAACTGCAGCAGGAGCAACCCGAACTGCTCAGCAACGCCCCGGCTTGTCCGGCGGCGAACTAACGGAGTCGAGCCATCATGAACCAGATGGAACAGATTGAAACGGGCGCGACCCCGATTGCCGAGCTGGAAAGCCGCAAGGGCGAGCTCAAGGAGCTGATGAGTCAGGGGCTTTGGAAGAACAACCCCTCGCTGGTGCAGGTGCTGGGGCTCTGCCCGACCCTCGCCGTCTCCTCCACCTTTACCAATGCGCTGGGGCTGGGCCTTGCCACCATGGCGGTGCTGGTCTGCTCCAACCTTGCCGTCTCGCTGGTGCGCAACTGGGTGCCGAAAGATATTCGCATCCCGGTCTATGTGATGATCATCGCCTCGCTGGTGACCAGCGTGCAGCTGCTGATGAACGCCTACACCTATGGCCTCTATCAGGCACTCGGCATCTTTATCGCCCTCATCGTCACCAACTGCGTCATCATCGGCCGCGCCGAGGCGTATGCCTCCAAGAATCCGCCGCTGCTGGCGGCCCTCGACGGCCTGATGATGGGCCTTGGTTTTACCCTGGTGCTGCTGGTACTGGGCGGCATGCGCGAGATCATCGGCATGGGCACCCTGTTTGATGGCGCCGAGCTGCTGCTGGGCGAGTGGGCCAAATCCCTGCGCATCGAGCTGTTCCACGCCGATGCCAGTCTGCTGCTGGCGATTTTGCCGCCGGGCGGTTTTATCGGGCTGGGACTGCTGATCGCCGCCAAGAACGCCATCAACGACTGGCGGGACCGCAAACAAGCATCCACAGTGGCCCACTGCAACGTTGCCCCGGCTCGCGTCCGGGCGACCGAACTATGATCGGACGCAAGGCATGAATAACCAGAAACGCAGAGAGATCCTCGAGCGACTGCGGGAAAACAACCCCCACCCCACCACAGAGCTCAATTTCAACTCGCCATTCGAGCTGTTGATCGCCGTGCTGCTCTCGGCGCAGGCAACCGATGTCAGCGTCAACAAGGCGACCGACAAACTCTATCCGGTGGCCAACACCCCGCAAGCAATGCTGGATCTCGGGGTGGACGGGCTCAAGGAGTACATCAAGACCATTGGCCTGTTCAATACCAAGGCCGAGAACGTCATCAAGACCTGCGCCATCTTGCTGGAGCGCCACGGAGGCGAGGTGCCAGAGAACCGCGAAGCGCTGGAAGCCCTGCCCGGCGTCGGCCGCAAGACCGCCAACGTGGTGCTCAACACCGCCTTTGGCTGGCCCACTATCGCCGTCGATACCCATATCTTCCGGGTATCGAACCGCACCGGCTTTGCGGTAGGCAAGAACGTAGATCAGGTGGAGGAGAAGCTGCTCAAAGTGGTACCCGCCGAGTTCAAGCTGGATGTCCACCACTGGCTCATCCTGCACGGGCGTTACACCTGTCTGGCTCGCAAGCCCCGTTGTGGTTCCTGTATCATCGAGAACTTGTGCGAATACAAAGAGAAGGTCTATCCAGAAAGCTGATGGCCTCGCAACCGAGATTGAAAGCAGTACACATCACCAACCCGGAGAACTGAGCAATGAGAATTCTGCATACCATGCTGCGTGTCGGCGATCTGCAACGCTCCATCGACTTCTACACCCGTGTCCTTGGCATGAAGCTGCTGCGCAAGAGCGAGAACAGCGAGTACAAGTACACCCTGGCCTTCGTCGGTTACGGTGACGAGAAGGATGAAGCGGTGATCGAGCTGACCTACAACTGGGGGGTGAGCGAGTACGAACTGGGCTCTGCCTATGGCCACATCGCGCTGGAAGCAGACGACATCTATGCCACCTGCGAAGCGCTGCGCGCCGCCGGTGCCAAGATCACCCGCGAGCCGGGCCCGGTCAAGGGTGGCACCACCGTCATCGCCTTCGTCGAAGATCCGGACGGTTACAAGATTGAACTGATTGCCAAGAAAGATGCCGGTACAGGGCTGGGTGACAGCTTCTAAGCTGCCCTAATCCCGCTGCCGAATGGCAGGATCAAAAAAGAGCGCAGATGCGCTCTTTTTTATGCTTCTCTGACCGGGGACGGCGCTAGATCTCGCCATTGCGCCCCATGCTGATCACCACCCGCCGGTTCTTGGCACGACCCTGCTCCGTTTCGTTGGAGGCGACGTGCTGCTTCTCGCCATGCCCCTCCACCGAGATCTTGCCGGGATCAATCCCCAGATCGACAAACACCTTCTTGATGGCATCGGCCCGCTTCTCGGAGAGTTTCAGGTTCGGCCAGCGGCCGCCATAGCTGTCGCTGTAGGCGTCGATCACCACCACGTCGATGCTCTTGTCCGCCTTGATAAACTCGCTGATCATCGCCAGCCGCCGCTTGGAGGGGATGGAGAGCTGATCGCTGTTCTTGTCGTAGGTGAGCACGCTAAAGGCGATGTCGTTGAAGCTGTAGGGCAAGAGCCCGCTCAGACAGTCGATAAATGCCTGATATTTCACCCGAAAGTTGACCGACGAGAGGGACACTCGCACCGCGCGGTTCTGGCGATACCAGTCCCGATACTGGAAGGTCGGCATCCGCCCCCCCTCCAGCTCGTCGAGCATGGTCCAGGCGGTTTGCCCCTCCACAAGCCCATCGAACTGCTGATAGAAGCGCAGCTGGCTCACTTCTCGCCCGGCAATCCCTGGGCGCCATACCGGCGGCATGATGCCAAGACTCACCGTCTGGGTCTGGGCCTGTGGCCGCTTGCCCTTGAGCTCAAAGTCGAGGTTGATCTTGCGCCCGGCACGGCTGACAAAGGCCCCCGTTCCCCAGTTGGGGATCGGGTGCTCGAGGCGACACTCAATCTGGGTATCGGAGGTCAAACGCCAGACGGATTGATCCAGACCGGCACCAAATTCGGTGACCCCAGCCTGTAACTGCATACTCACGGATATGCTGACCAACCCCAACACCCAAGCGTTCAATTGCTTGTCCTCCACACGATCTCACAAGGGGTATCGGCCAGGGAGGGACAAGCTTTAGCGCAAATGGATCAGTGGGGAGAGGCTCTCTCCAGCAACTTGAAGCTGGCAATTCGTCCAGCCAGCTCCCGTGCCAACTGATCCAGTTCGACACTATTCTGCTGCAGGGTGACCGAGTGCTGGCGATGGGCCTCGTACACTTCGCGGATGGTCATTACGTTGTGCTGGATATCGTCCGTTACGTAGCGCTGCTGCTCGGTTGCGGTAGCCACCTGTGCCGTCATGTCACTCACCTTGCGCACCTCATTGACGATGTCGGTCAGCTCGTGACCCGCCCGCTGCGCTTCACTGACACTGAGGCCCGCCTGCTCGCTGCCCGACTGCATGGCCACCACCGCCTGAAGGGCTCCAGCCCGCAAACGGGAGAGCATCTGTTCGATATCATCTGCCGCCTGCTGGGTACGGGCAGCCAGTGAACGAACCTCATCGGCGACCACGGCAAAGCCGCGCCCCGACTCACCGGCACGGGCTGCCTCAATGGCGGCATTGAGGGCCAACAGATTGGTGCGATCGGAGATCTGCTTGATGAGGTTGAGTGCCTCGACGGCGGACTCGGTATCCTGATGCAGGTTGTTGACCAACAGCCGGGTCTCGTCGAGGGTGCCGGCCACCTGCTCGATGGCGGCGATAGTCTGATCCACCTCCTTGTCCACCTGCCGGGCACGGCCAATGGCCTGCTGGGTCGCCAGTGAGGTCTGGGTCGCATTGCGAGCAATTTCGGCCACCGTCGAAGCCATTTCCGTTGCGGCGGTGGCAACCAGTTCAACCTGACCGACGCCACGCACCACACCTTCATTCACTTCGGCAATCACCTCGCTGGAGTTGCTGGCACTACGGGTCAATATCTCACAGGAGCGGCGCACCTCCAGCAACAAGCCTTCCAGATGCTGCAGAAAGTGGTTGAGATCCCGCGCCAATGCCCCAAGCTCGTCACCCGATTGCCAGTTGACCCTCACCGTCAGATCATTGTCATTGACGAGCCGTGAAAAGGTGCGATGCAGAGCGACGAAGCCCAGATGCACATCCCGCAGCACCTTCCAACTGATGAGGGTAGTCAACAGCAGGCAGCACAGAACCGCCATAGCCCCCCACCAGAAGTTGCGCTGACTCTCTCCCTGCATCTGCTCAACCCGTTCGAACAACTGCTGGAAGAGCTGATCTTCGCCCTGTTTGAGCTGGTCGATCTTCTCGGTGCTCACGGCAAACCAGCGCTCCGGATCGACGCCAAAGCTCCCCTCGGTCATCTTGCCCAGGGCGAGCTGCTCATATTTCGCGACCTCTGCCATCACCGGACTCTTCTCAATTTGCTCAAGCAGGCGTCGCTGCGGCTCGCTTGCCACGGCGCGAAAACGCTCCAGATAGCTCTGCTGGGCAGCGAGCAGGGACATAAATTGCTGCAAGGTAGCCGGGGTGAAACTCCCTTTGGCAAAGACATTGCTGAGGGTCGCCCGCTCCATCCCCATACGCTCCTTGTTTTGCAAAAATGCGGCGTAGGCATTGGTCTGCAAGGCAATAGCGGCATCCTGGCTACGCAGACTAATCTCATCCACGACCTTGAGCAGAGAAGCAATCAACTGGCTATAAAAGGCGACCTGACGCGGGGCCTCTATGGCCAGTTTGTCCACCTGATTGCGGATCCCCATCAACTCGCGCAAAGCCAGATCCACCTGCTCGTGGGCAACCCCCCTCTCCAACCCCTGAAAGCGATGAATGGCTTCATCAACCTGTTGCCGCTGACGTGGCAGGGCATCTGCAAATTTGCGCCCTTCAGAGCCGATAAACCCCGCCGACATGCCACGCTCCTTTTGCAGCTCGTGCACCAACTGGGCGCTGCGTTCGACCACAGTCAGCTGCTGCAGGGCTTGCGTCATCTCATGGGTCACCCGATATCTGTCGTATGCGTAGTGGCTGGCGAAAAACAGCAGCGCCAATAACGGCAGGCAAATTGCCAGCAACATCTTGCCGGCCAATCCGAGTCTGTTCATCCCGCACTCCTGTCATTTTTATCAACGCGTTGATTATATCCGGCCTGCTCGCTTATGCCGCTGACGACATCTGCCATTGGCCAGAACCATGAGCTGCATCAACCATTTTCTGTAGATGGCCACGCAGCCCCCCCATAGCCCAGCCCAATGGTCAGGTCGAGACAGCCAGAGAGAAACTCGCTACAGTAGATCAGGGCGACAGGAGGTCGCTTGTTTGGGGAATCCAGCCATGAAACACCCGCTCTGCCCGCTTTACCGTCTGGGTTGCGCCCTCTTCGCGGCGACCCTGCCCATGGCGTCACTCGCGGCCAGTAACAACCTTGACGATCAGGAGGAGGACTGGGCGCAAAAACGGGCCAATGCGGTGATCTCGCTGATGACTTTCAGCGTGGTGCCGGACATCACCGCCAGCAACCTGGACATCGGCAGCAGCACTGGCCAATCTTCTGCGCTCAACATGGGGCAACTGGGAGGCGGCGCAACCCTGAGCGAAGCCGTGCCCATCTATCTGGAGGGGGCGCTGGGCTACAGCCGCTACGACCCCCAGTTTGTGATAAGCAATGGTACCGAAAGTCGCACCATACCGACCAAGTGGAATAGCCTGACCGCCTCGGGCGGGATCGGCTGGGATGTCACCCTTCACAAAGATCCGCGTGGCGGCCACTGGGTGCTGCGCCCCATAGCCAACGTCTCGCTCGGTACCATGGCCAGTGACCTGCGGATCGGCAACTGGCTGCTGGATCGTACCAAGGGCTACTCGCTGGACTTTCTCGATGGGGGTCAGCTCAATATGTACGGGCTGGGTGGCTCGCTGATGCTCGATTACGAACTCTTTTCACCGGCCCAGGACATAGATGCCGAACTGCGCTACTCCTATCAGCACCTGCAGAGCTTTGGCGGCACCTCGACCAGCGTCCGTGGTCACGCCGAGGCGGAGAACCTCGGCCTCTATCTGCGCCGCCGCGCCCCGCTGTTCCACTGGACCCTGCTCGACAGACCGGTGCGCTATGTACTGGAGGGGGCTCATACCGCATATCTGGGGGAGCAACGGGGGTTGCTTGGCTTTGACTCCCTCAACTCCATCGGCGCCGGTCTGGAGCTGGACAGCAGCAAGTACGACATCATTGTCACCCGTACCCGGCTGGTTGCCCGCTACATGTTCAGCCACAACACCAGCGGTTATTCCATCGGGCTGGCCATGAGCTTCTAACCCGGGCTGCCAGAGGGGCATCCTCCGAGTCGCATCATGCAGCTATCACCGCCACCATAAAAAACGCCAGCCTTGCGGCTGGCGTTCTCATTGGGGTTGAAGTGACTTATTTCAGATCGAAACGGTCATTGTTCATCACCTTGACCCAGGCCTTGACGAAGTCTCGGACGAACTTCTCCTTGCCATCTTGCTGGGCATAGACCTCGGCGTAGGCACGCAGCACCGAGTTGGAGCCAAACACCAGATCAACCCGGGTAGCAGTCCACTTCACCGCACCACTCTGGCGATCCACGATCTGGTAACTGTTGCGGCCAGTCGGCTGCCAGCTATAGGCCATGTCGGTCAGGTTGACGAAGAAGTCGTTGCTGAGCACACCGACCCGGTCGGTAAAGACGCCGTGGGCCGACCCGCCATGGTTGGTGCCAAGCACCCGCATACCGCCGACCAGCACAGTCATCTCGCGGGCGGTAAGCCCCAGCAACTGGGCACGGTCGAGCAGCATCTCCTCCGGCTGCACCTTGTAGTGCCCCTTCTGCCAGTTGCGGAAACCATCGTGAACCGGCTCGAGGAAGGCGAACGACTCAGCATCGGTCTGTTCGGCGCTGGCATCGCCGCGGCCCGGCGCAAAGGGAACGACGATATCGACGCCAGCCAGTTTGGCCGCCTGCTCCACCGCTGCGCTGCCACCCAGCACAATCAGGTCGGCGATGCTGACCGGCTTGCTCAGGGAGGCCTGCAGGGCGATCAGGGCGTTGAGCACCTTCTCGAGGCGAGCGGGCTCGTTGCCTTCCCACTCTTTCATCGGCGCGAGACGGATGCGAGCACCGTTGGCACCACCGCGATAATCGGAGCCGCGGAAGGTGCGGGCACTGTCCCATGCGGTGGCGATCAAATCGGTTGGCGCCACGCCGCAGGCCAGCAGTTTGGCCTTGATCTCACTAACCTCTTTGTCAGAGAGCTGGTAATCCACCGCCGGAACCGGATCCTGCCACACCATGACTTCGCTCGGCACTTCTGGCCCCAGATAGCGGCTGCGCGGCCCCATGTCGCGGTGGGTAAGCTTGAACCAGGCGCGGGCAAAGGCGTCGGAGAAGAGCGCTTGATCCGCGGCAAAGCGCTCGGAGATCTCCCGATAGACGGGGTCAAAACGCAGCGCCATGTCCGCATCGGTCATGATGGGGTTGCAGCGGATAGAGGGGTCTTCCACGTCCACCGGACGATCTTCCTCCTTGATGGCGACGGGCTCCCACTGCCAAGCACCGGCCGGGCTCTTCTTGAGCCACCAGTCGTGGCCCAGCAGCATCTTGAAGTAGCCGTTGTCCCAGTGGGTCGGGTTGCTGGTCCAGGCACCTTCGATCCCGCTGGTCACCGTATCACGGCCGATACCGCGGCTCTCGTGGTTGATCCAGCCAAGCCCCTGTTCGTGCACATCCGCCCCTTCGGGGGCTGGTCCCAGTTTGGCTGCGCTGCCGTTGCCGTGGGCCTTGCCGACGGTGTGGCCACCGGCGGTGAGGGCGACGGTCTCTTCGTCATTCATCCCCATACGGGCAAAGGTGACGCGCATGTCGTGGGCGGTTTTCAGGGGATCGGGATTGCCATCCACCCCTTCCGGGTTGACGTAAATCAGCCCCATCATCACCGCGGCCAGCGGGTTCTCCAGATCCCGTTCGCCGCTGTAACGGCTCCCTTCGCTACCGCTCGGTGCCAGCCACTCCTTCTCGGAGCCCCAATAGACATCTTTTTCCGGATGCCAGATATCCTCGCGGCCACCGGCAAAGCCGAAGGTCTTGAGCCCCATGGATTCATAGGCGACGTTGCCCGCCAGGATCATCAGGTCAGCCCAGGAGATCTTGTTGCCGTACTTCTGTTTGATCGGCCACAGCAGACGGCGCGCCTTGTCGAGGTTGCCGTTGTCTGGCCAGCTGTTGAGGGGAGCGAAGCGCTGGTTGCCGGTGTTGGCACCGCCGCGTCCGTCGGTAGCGCGATAGCTGCCGGCGGAGTGCCAGGCCATGCGGATCATCAGGCCGCCATAGTGACCCCAGTCTGCCGGCCACCAGGGCTGGCTGTCGGTCATCAGGGCATGCAGATCGGCTTTGAGGGCATCGTAATCGAGGCTGTTGAAGGCATCGGCATAATCGAAAGTCTCATCCATCGGATTGGTCTTGCTGTCATGCTGGTGCAGGATGTCGAGGTTAAGGGCATTGGGCCACCAGACTTGATGCTCCTGGCTGGCAGAGGTATTGGCACCGTGGGCAAAGGGGCACTGACCGGCCCCGCTAGCGTGTTTGTCCATCTATCAGATCCTCATTGTGGTCATAATGACGGCGAAACCCTTCGCTTCGCAGTAGAGACTAGCCTACCCCCCACCAGTCACTTAAAAAACCGAATAAAAAAGTTCAATTCAATCTGGTTTTGCGATTGAACTATCTCGTCACCGGGTAACAAACAGAACAATGCAGGCGCTGGCAGAGTAGTAGTGGCATAGATCACACACGCTTGTTGAACCCACTGTTAACATGTTGCCATTGCACATCAGACGACAGCGTTGAAATGGACTTCACACCCGTTATTGCGATTCTACTGGGCCAGTTCTGGTATCTGCTGCCCCTGTTGTTGATTGCCACCCTGATCAAAACGCCCAGGTTCAAGGGGATGGTTGGGGAGGCATTTATCA
Source organism: Aeromonas sp. 603079 (assembly GCF_049172135.1). Classification (NCBI taxonomy): domain Bacteria; kingdom Pseudomonadati; phylum Pseudomonadota; class Gammaproteobacteria; order Aeromonadales; family Aeromonadaceae; genus Aeromonas; species Aeromonas sp. 603079. The sequence continues at coordinate 127,876 of NZ_JAAKPX010000011.1, forward strand.
ACTTGGGCATCCGGCTTTTTCTCGACCAGCGGGAGTACCACCTGCTCAAGGATGTGACGCTGCCAACCCCGCAGGGCACTACCCAGATCGACCATGTGATCATCTCGCGCTTCGGGCTATTTGTGATCGAAACCAAGAACATCAAGGGGTGGATATTTGGCAATCCAGCCCACAAGAGCTGGACCCAGCAGCTCTATCGCCGCAGACATACCTTTCAAAATCCCCTGCGCCAAAACTATCTGCACCTGATGACGCTCAAATCCTTGCTGGGTCTTGCTGATCATCAGCTCCATTCGATTATCTACTTTACTGGCGACTGCACCTTTAAAACCCCCATGCCGGATAACGTGATGAACCGCGGGCTTATTCGCTATATCAAGAGTAAAACCACTCAGGAGCTGACCCCTGCCGAAGTCACCAGAGTGATCGACACCATCCAGCGAGGACGACTGGCCGCCAATTGGCAGACCCATAAACAGCATGTGGCGCAGTTGAAAGCCCGTCACAGCGAGGTTCCCCGCCCACCTTTATCCGTAGCTGCAATGTCTGTCGTCAATCAGGTGGTGAACGCCGCACCAATCATCACCGAATCGCTCACCCAAGCAAATCCACTATGCCCCAGATGCGGCAATCTGATGGTATTGCGTGCCGCCAAACGTGGGGATAACCGAGGCAATCGGTTTTGGGGATGCAATGGATACCCCAAATGCAGATTCATTGTAAATCTCACAGGGAACAGCAAGGCATGAACTGCCACACAAGGGCAAACGTCCCCTGACATCAAGGGCGGCCAATTGGCCGCCCTTGATGTTTTTTAGCGAATCGTCGCCATCTGCCGCACGCATCGCTGCTCCCTGTCATCCACCCGCTTGGCAAACCAGGCGGTGGTGAGGTTGCGGGTAATTTTCGGGCTCTTTAGCTGAATGCCTGGCAGGATGGCGCGGGGCAGTCGCTTGCCCGCTTGCTTGTCGGCCAGAGTAAAGATGCGATGGTAGAGATCGGTCTCGGCAAATTCGCCGGTATCCCCTTTGCGCAGGCTCTGGTGGATCGCCTGTTTGCTCATATTGACCCGGTTGGCGAGGGTGTAGACGGCCAGTTCGGTGTTGCCCGGTAGATCCGAGTCATAACGGATCAGATCCCCGTCCAGCGCCAGAGTTTTGCCACTCAGGCGGCTGACGGCGGCCTGAAAAGCGGCATTGCGACTGGCGTACCAGCCGGCGTTAAAATCGGCAAAGCGGTAGAGGGTATCCGGGTAGTCGGCGGGATAACCGAAGATATGCTTGGTGCCAAACCAGATGCCGCCGCGACGGGTAAAGACTTCGTGGCGGATGGAATCCTTGATTGGATAGGGGTAGCCACGGGCGTTGGCCTCGGCAAAGGCGATGCTCACCTGCATCGGGCCGCCGGTATGCACCGGGTTGAGGTTGCCAAACAGCGTCTTGCCCATCGGCAGCATGCTGATCATATCTTCGAAGATTTCACTCATCTCCCGTTCGGTACGCAACTTGTCGATCCGCTCGGCGTAGCTCTTGCCGGTGGGCGAGTTGATGGAGAGCGCGGCCCGCACCATAAATTCGGGGATCAGCAGCTTGGCTGCCCGTGAGTTGATCTCTTTCCAGGCGATCTTGCCAAGGCCAGGCACCACGGGGTCGGCCTGATAAGTGGCTTCCTGCTCCGCCACCGCCAGCACGCTACAGACATTGTGATCATTAACCGTCACCCCCTGGGTGGTGAGCGCCGTCACCACGTCGTTGGCCCACCCCTGTTTATCAGGCACCTGACGGGGCAAGAAGCGCACGATGCGGCTCTTCATATCCGCCGGTTTGCGCGGCTGCATGGCAGGCGGCGTTTTGGGGTTGCTCACGCTTGCCTCTTTGGCAGGCGCGGAGGCGGGATCACTGGCACAACCGGCTAGCAGCAAGACAGAGCAGAAGGCAAGAAGACGACAGGAAGGCAAAGCGGTCATAAGCATGTCCATTTTTTGTAGGCCCTACAGGCAGCGCCGCTGGCACTGCACTGACAAGCAAAGTGGGGCCATTGTAGAGGATTGCCTGCTGCAGTTGAAACCCGCGCTCGCAGCATCCCCTCCCCTTGCCAGCTTTTACCACCCCACGCGCCATCCGTTGTCTGCGATGCGGAACTCATGACCTTCCTCAATGGCTCACCCGCCCTGAACCGAACGCTTAGCGACAGATAAAAAGAAACCCCCGCCATCGCTGGCAGGGGTTGGTCGTCTGGCAAGTCGGGCTGATGCCCGTTGCAAACTCTTAGCGGTTTTTCACCTTCTGGTGCAGCTCCTGCACCGAGTTGACGTTGGCGGTGGCATCCACGCTGATGGCCATGCAGGTGGCAAACGCCTCGTTCATGGTGGTGGTATACGCCACCTTGTTCTGCAAGGCGGCGCGACGCAGCTGCTTGGAGTCCTGGATCGCCACCCGCCCTTCGGCGGTGTTGACGATGTAGGTGTACTCGCCATTCTTGATGCGATCCAGAATGTGCGGGCGACCTTCGTGCACCTTGTTGACCAGACGCGGGTTGATGCTCGCCTCACCCAGCGCGACGGCGGTGCCGTGAGTGGCATCCAGCTCGTAGCCCAGCTCCAGCAGCTTGGCAGCCAAGTCGACCACCTGCGCCTTGTCGCTGTGACGCACTGACAAGAGGGCACGACCCTCTTTCGGTACGGCGTGGTTGGCACCCAGCTGCGCCTTGGCATAGGCCTCGGCAAAGCTGCTGCCCACACCCATTACCTCACCGGTAGAGCGCATCTCTGGCCCCAGCAGCGGGTCAACCCCCGGGAACTTGGCGAACGGCAGTACCACCTCTTTCACCGAGTAGTAGGGCGGGATGATCTCTTTGGTGAAGCCCTGTTCTTGCAGCGACTGACCAGCCATCACACGAGCGGCAATCTTGGCCAGCGGGGCGCCGGTCGCCTTGGAGACAAACGGCACGGTACGGGCGGCACGCGGGTTCACCTCGATGAGGTAGATGTCATCGCCCTTGACCGCGAACTGCACGTTCATCAGGCCGATAACGCCGAGCTCCAGCGCTAGCTTGCGCACCTGCTCGCGGATCTCGTCCTGAATCTTCTTGGACAAGGTATAGGGAGGCAGGGAGCAACCGGAGTCACCGGAGTGGATACCGGCCTGCTCGATGTGCTCCATGATGCCGCCGATGACTACATCGGTGCCGTCGCAGATGGCATCCACGTCCAGCTCGGTCGCATCGTCCAGGAAGCGGTCCAGCAGTACAGGCGATTCGTTGGAGACGCTTACCGCCTCGGCGAAGTAGCGACGCAGATCCTGCTCGTCATAGACGATTTCCATGGCGCGGCCACCCAGCACGTAGGAGGGACGAACCACCAGCGGGTAGGTAATGCGCTCGGCCAGCAGCACGGCCTGCTCCAGCGCGGTGACGGTGCCGTTTTCCGGCTGCTTGAGGCCGAGGCGCTCGACGGCAGACTGGAAGCGTTCACGGTCTTCGGCGCGGTCGATGGCATCCGGGCTGGTACCGATGATCGGTACGCCGTTGGCTTCCAGTGCACGGGCCAGTTTCAGCGGGGTCTGGCCACCGTACTGGACAATCACGCCCTTGGGTTTTTCGATGCGCACGATTTCCAGCACATCTTCCAGGGTCACCGGCTCGAAGTAGAGACGATCCGAGGTGTCATAATCGGTGGAGACGGTCTCCGGGTTGCAGTTGACCATGATGGTCTCGTAACCGTCTTCGCGCAGGGCCAGCGCCGCGTGCACACAGCAGTAGTCGAACTCGATACCCTGACCGATACGGTTCGGGCCGCCGCCGATGATCATGATCTTGTCGCGGTTGCTCGGGGCCGCTTCGCACTCCTCGTCGTAGCTCGAATACATGTAGGCGGTGTTGGTGGCGAACTCGGCGGCGCAGGTATCGACCCGCTTGTAGACCGGGAAGATGTTGTGGCGGGCACGCAGCTTGCGCACTTCCCCTTCGGCCACGCCGAGGATCTTGGCCAGACGGGCATCGGCAAAGCCTTTGCGCTTGAGGGCACGCAGGAAGTCGGCATCGAGACCGGCCATGCCGCGCTCTTTCACCTCTTCTTCCAGTTTCACCAGGTCTTCAATCTGTACCAGGAACCAGGGGTCAATCTTGGTCAGCTTGAAGATGCCATCCATGGAGAGACCGGCGCGGAATGCATCTGCGATGTAGAAGATACGGTCGCTACCTGCATCCTGCAGCTCGTGACGGATGCGGGTCAGGGAGTCTGGGGCATTGAGGTCAACCATGGGGTCGAAGCCGGTTTTTCCGGTCTCGAGGCTGCGCAGCGCCTTGTGCAGGGACTCCTGGAAGTTGCGGCCGATGGCCATCACTTCACCGACCGACTTCATCTGGGTCGTCAGACGGTCGTTGGCACCAGCGAATTTTTCGAAGTTGAAGCGCGGCACCTTGGTGACCACGTAGTCGATGGCTGGCTCGAAGGAGGCCGGAGTACGGCCGCCGGTGATGTCGTTCATCAGCTCGTCGAGGGTGTAACCGATGGCGAGCTTGGCGGCGATCTTGGCGATGGGGAAACCGGTCGCCTTGGAGGCCAGCGCAGAGGAGCGCGACACCCGCGGGTTCATCTCGATGATGACCATGCGGCCATCTTTCGGGTTGATACCGAACTGGACGTTGGAGCCGCCGGTCTCGACGCCGATCTCGCGCAGTACCGCCATGGAGGCGTTGCGCATCAGCTGGTACTCCTTGTCGGTCAGCGTCTGGGCTGGCGCGACCGTGATGGAGTCTCCGGTGTGGATACCCATGGGGTCGAAGTTTTCGATGGCGCAGACGATGATGCAGTTGTCGTTGCGATCCCGCACCACTTCCATCTCGTACTCTTTCCAGCCGATCAGCGACTCGTCGATGAGCAGTTCTTTGGTCGGGGAGAGATCCAGACCGCGCTCGCAGATCTCGACGAACTCTTCGGTGTTGTAGGCGATGCCGCCACCGGAGCCACCCATGGTAAAGGAGGGACGGATGATGCAGGGGAAGCCGACCATCTGCTGCACACCCCACGCCTCTTCCATGTTGTGGGCGATGCCGGCACGCGGGCACTCCAGGCCAATGCTGCGCATCGCCTTGTCAAAACGGGAGCGGTCTTCGGCCTTGTCGATGGCGTCGGCGGTGGCACCGATCATCTCGACACCGAACTCAGCCAGCACGCCATGCTTCTCCAGCGCCAGTGCGCAGTTAAGCGCAGTCTGGCCGCCCATGGTGGGCAGGATGGCGTCCGGGCGCTCTTTCTTGATGATTTCGCGCACCACTTCCCAGGTGATGGGCTCGATGTAGGTGGCGTCCGCCATCTCCGGGTCGGTCATGATGGTGGCCGGGTTGGAGTTGACCAGAATGACGCGGTAGCCCTCCTCTCGCAGCGCTTTGCACGCCTGGGCGCCGGAGTAGTCAAATTCGCAGGCCTGGCCGATGACGATGGGGCCGGCGCCGAGGATCAGGATGCTCTGAAGGTCGTTACGTTTTGGCATGAAACTCTTTCCTCTATTCCTTAGGCGCGATACTGCTTAATCAATTCAATAAAGTGGTCAAAGAGACCGGCACAGTCGTGCGGGCCCGGGCTCGCCTCGGGGTGACCCTGGAAGCTGAAGGCCGGACGGTCGGTGCGATGGATGCCTTGCAGGGAGCCATCGAACAGGGAGACGTGGGTGGCGCGCAGGCAATCCGGCAGGCTGTTCTCATCTACCGCAAAGCCGTGGTTCTGGGCGGTGATCATCACAGTGTTGTCGTCCAGACTCTTGACCGGGTGGTTGGCGCCGTGGTGGCCAAACTTCATCTTGACGGTCTTGGCGCCGGAGGCCAGACCCAGCAGCTGGTGACCCAGACAGATGCCGAACACCGGCGTGTTGGTATTAAGGAAGGTCTTGATGGCTTCGATGGCGTAGTCGCACGGCTCGGGGTCGCCGGGGCCGTTGGAGAGGAAGATGCCATCCGGGTTCAGCGCCAGTACCTCGGCGGCCGGGGTCTTGGCCGGTACAACTGTCAGGCGGCAGCCACGGTCAACCAGCATCCGCAGGATGTTGCGCTTGACGCCGAAGTCATAGGCCACCACGTGGTATTTCAGCTGGTCGGCATCCGGGGTGACATGCCCCTTGCCAAGCTGCCAGCTCCCGGTCGTCCAGTTGTACGCCTCATTAACCGTGACCTCTTTGGCCAGATCCATTCCCTTCAGACCGGGGAAGGCACGGGCCTGCTCGAGGGCATAGGACTCATCGACTTGCTTGCCGGCCAGAATGCAGCCAGCCTGGGCGCCTTTCTCGCGCAGGATGCGGGTCAGTTTGCGGGTGTCGATGTCGGCGATGCCAACGATATTGTGAGACTTGAGGTATTCGGAGAGGGATTGCTGATTGCGGAAATTGGAGGCAAGTATCGGAAGGTCCCGGATGATCAATCCCTGAGCATGGATTTGACTGGACTCTTCATCTTCGCTGTTGGTGCCGGTGTTGCCTATATGGGGGTAAGTGAGGGTGACTATCTGACGGGAATAAGAGGGATCGGTGAGGATTTCCTGATAGCCCGTCATCGACGTATTGAAAACCACTTCACCAACGGAACATCCCTCGGCGCCTATCGACACGCCTTTGAATACAGTTCCATCTTCCAGCACTAGCAATGCAGTGTGATTCAAGACAACCTCCAGTTATTTAGCTTTAAATTCAGCAATTTACCTGGGTGTTGCGGGCTCGGTTCCGGCCTTGGACAGGACTCGAACCCGGCAGATTTCTGGCAAATTGGGCGCATTCTACTTAAAAAAAGTGGCATTTCAACGTCTTTTCTCAGATGAAATGCATCTAAATTCAATAAAAAAGCAACATTACCCATTATCTATGCACTCAACCGCTTTGCAACCCCCTCCCATGAAAGAAAATGAAAAACCACCACCAAAAGATGCCACCAAGCCAGCAATAGCGACAAAAACAAACAAAAAAACTAATTAAAACAATGGCATTTATTTTTACACGAAAAACATTAATCACAAATTTAACGCTTTTATGATGACAAGAGTGAACATGAAAAATGGAAAACGTTTTTCTTCGTTTGAATTTTTAGTCTTTTCTTGTTGGTGTAAAAAAATGGCTTAATCAGCCATAAAGATGCTCAAATCTGTTACCTGGTGATGACATTCAGGAAGGGAAAATCTGGTGGATAACGCAATAGTGTGATTTATAAGGCATTCAGATAAAAAATTGCCGATAGCGCGTCTTTTTACACAAACTCTGGCTGACTGACAGCAAAAACCCCGGCAAGCCGGGGTTTTTCACTGGGGTAGCAGTAGTACGAAAGTGCCGCTCAGAGGCATCACTTGAGATTGAGCACATCCTGCATGTCATAAAGACCGGCCCCCTGCTGACCAAGCCACTTGCCCGCCCGCACAGCACCGTTGGCGAAGGTCAGGCGGCTGGAGGCCTTGTGGCTGATCTCCACCCGCTCGCCGATATCGGCAAACATGACGGTATGCTCCCCCACCAGATCGCCGGCACGAATGGTGGCAAAGCCGATAGTGTTGCGATCCCGCTCGCCAGTGATCCCCTCGCGGCCATAGACGGCGCACTCTTTCAGATCCCGGCCCAGCGTTTTGGCGACCACTTCCCCCATGGAGAGCGCAGTACCGGATGGCGCATCCACCTTGTGGCGATGGTGGCCTTCGATGATCTCGATGTCGGTGTAATCCCCCATCACCTTGGCGGCCTGCTCCAGCAGTTTGAACACCAGGTTGACCCCGACCGAGTAGTTGGAGGCGAACACGATACCAATCTGCTTGCCCGCCTCTTTCAGGGCGGCCTTGCCTGCATCGTCAAAACCGGTGGTGCCGATCACCATCTGCTTGTGGTGGGCCAGCGCAAAAGCCAGATTGGCCAGGGTCACCTCGGGGCGGGTGAAGTCGATGATGAGATCAAACTCGTCACGCACCTTGTCCAGACTGTCACTGATCGCCACACCCAGATGGCCCAGCCCATTGAGCTCACCGGCATCGAGACCTATCACCGCCGAACCCGGCCGCTCCAATGCAGCCCCGACCACTACGCCATCGGTGTTGGTGATGGCCTCCAGCAGCACCTTGCCCATACGACCATTACAGCCCATCACGGCCACACGGATCGGATTGTCCATCTCCACCCTCTCATCTCTTTTAATTATGGAAAGAGACCGTTTTACCAGCCCGCGCCAGCTTTGAAAAGCCCACAGTGAGCCAGCAGAGACAACCGACAAATAAACGAAATATTTAATTTAATCCGAACATTTAACGGATTTAGTCAGAGTGACAAAATCGAAAGATAAAAACACCTATCCATCTGGACGTCTATCTTGACCTTGTGGGGTTGACTCACTACTGTGGGCACCCCAATGCGGCAGGATGCCCGCCCTGTTTTCCCCCTATCCCTATCCGATACAGGTACAAAGCAGTTCATGACAGGAGGTCATTGTTCAATTTCAGAGGAACACATGATCCAGACTCAACCCAGTGCCAGGGCCTTGCTGCCACTTCTGGTTTTTCTCGCACTCTTTATCGGTACCGGTACCTGGCTGACCCTGCAGGGGGTCGAGTTCGCCTTCTATCAGCTGCCCGCTCCGGTTGCTGCCTTGCCTGCGGTAATGCTGGCCCTGCTGCTTGGCAAAGAGAGCTTCAACAGCAATCTGGAGACCTTCTTCAAGGGGGTTGGCCACAGCAATATCATGGCGATGTGCCTTATCTATCTGCTGGCGGGCGCCTTTGCCAGCGTTGCCAAGGCCACCGGCGGGGTTGATGCCACCGTGGCGCTGGGCCTGTCGCTCATCCCTGGCTGGGCGCTGTTGCCCGGACTGTTCCTCATCTCTGCCTTTATTGCTACCGCCATGGGCACCTCCATGGGCACCATAGGTGCAGTGGCGCCGGTGGCCCTCGGTGTGGCACAGGCTGCCGGTATCGATCCGGTGCTGATGGCAGGTACCATTCTCTCCGGCGCCATGTTTGGCGATAACCTCTCCATCATCTCCGACACCACCATAGCAGCAACCCGCAGTCAGGGGTGCGAGATGAAGGACAAGTTCCGCGAGAACTTCAAGATTGCGGCCCCTGCCGCCATCGCGGTGATCCTGCTCTATCTGACCCTGGGCTCAGTGGGTGAATCCCCTGCCAGCGGCAGCGCCATAGAGCTGTTCAAGGTGATGCCTTATCTGCTGATCCTGGGGCTGGCGCTCGCCGGAGTGAATGTGTTTGTGGTGCTGGGGATCGGTATTCTGGCCGCCGGAGTGGTGGGCATGATCAACGGCTACGCCATCGGTCAGTTCAGCAAGGATATCTATCAGGGCTTTACCGGCATGCAGGAGATCTTCCTGCTCTCCATGCTGATCGGCGGTCTCGGCGCCCTGATGGAACGTCAGGGTGGTCTGGCCTGGATAAGCGATCGCATCAGCGCCCTGATTGCCCGTTTCACTCGCGAGCACAATGGTGAACAGAACGAGAAAGCGGCCGAGCTCGGCATCGCCGGGGTGGTGAGCCTCACCAACCTCTGCACTGCCAACAATACCGTCGCCATTATCGTTGCGAGCAAGGTGGCCCGGGATCTGGCCGAACACCACGGTGTCACCCCGCGCCGCGCCGCCTCCATGCTCGATATTTTCTCCTGCGTGGTACAGGGTCTGATCCCCTGGGGCGCACAGGCGCTGCTGCTGGGATCCATCTTCGCCCTGTCGCCGTTGGCGGTGGTGAGCATGAGTTTCTACCCGATGGCACTCGCGGTAGCGGCACTCATTGCAGTGTTTGTGAAGCACCAGATGCGCGGCAAGGCTGACAAGTAACTGACCAGACGCTGGCGCGCCGACATGCCATCAACAGGGGCCACACCCTGGCCCTTGTTGACTCACTATCGGATCCGCCAGCATTTATCCCACCGTCCCGGGCGGGGTTCCCCTTCCCCCCTTAACGTCAAGAGTGAATGTGCTAAGGTAGAGCGCGTTCAAGCCATCGATGCGCAGCTATACCAGAGGTTCCCCATGCATGAGTCCCAACCCGAACGTCAATCCCTGCGCCAACTGGTTCGTCAACGCCGCAAAAATCTGAGTCCGGCCGAGCAGCAATTGGCGGCCCAACAGCTGCTGGCCCAGTTCAAGCAACACCCCGAGATCCTCGCCGCCAAACGCATTGCCCTCTATCTGGCCAATGACGGGGAGATCAATCCATTGCCCACCATCCATTGGCTGTGGGCCCAGCACAAAGAGGTCTACCTGCCGGTGCTCCACCCCTTTACCCCGGGTCACCTGCTCTTTTTGCGCTATACCGCCACCAGCCCCATGGTACGCAACCGCTACGGCATCGAAGAGCCGGAGCTGGATATCCTGCAGGTGGTGCCCCACAGCACGCTCGATCTTATCTGCACCCCGCTGGTCGCCTTCGATGCCCAGGGCAATCGTCTTGGCATGGGGGGCGGCTACTACGATCGCACTCTCGCCATCTGGCATGAGCACAAGCTGGGCCCCAAGCCGCTCGGCATTGCCCACGACTGCCAGCAGGTGGATGCGGTCCCGCAAGAGGAGTGGGATGTGCCGCTGCCCCAGATCATCACCCCGAGCCACTGCTGGCGCTTTGAATAAGCTGTTTTTGGCAGGCAGCCCCTGCTTTGTGCGCGCAAACGCAGAATAAACAGGCAAACGATTTACAAAGTCCCTCTTTTTGCCCCGGAACGTGAGCAACAAGGTCGCGACGGGGTACCGGGTTGGATATAATGCGCCCGCTTTTTTCTTAAGGAACGATCATGACTCAAGATGAAATGAAGAAGGCGGCCGGTTGGGCTGCGCTCAAGTATGTGGTTCCCGGCACCATCGTCGGGGTGGGCACCGGCTCTACCGTCAACCACTTTATCGACGCGCTGGCGACCATGAAGGACGAGATCAAGGGGGCGGTATCCAGCTCCGTGGCCTCTACCGAGCGCCTCAAGGGCTTCGGCATCACCGTATATGATCTCAACGAGATCGACGCCCTCTCCGTCTATGTGGATGGCGCCGACGAGATCAACGCAACCCGCGACATGATCAAGGGCGGTGGCGCAGCCCTGACCCGCGAGAAGATTGTTGCCGCCGTCGCTGACAAGTTCATCTGCATCATCGACAACACCAAGACCGTCGACGTGCTGGGCCAGTTCCCGCTGCCGGTGGAAGTGATCCCGATGGCCCGCGAATACGTGGCCCGCGAAATTCGCAAACTGGGTGGCAACCCGGTGTGGCGTGAAGGCGTGGTCACCGACAACGGCAACCACATTCTGGATGTGAAAGGCATGGCCATTACCGACGCCAAGGCGCTGGAAGTACGACTGAACGCCATTGTTGGTGTGGTCACCAACGGCCTGTTCGCCGCGCGCGGCGCCGATGTTGTCCTGATCGGTACGCCGGACGGCGTGATTACCCAGTAATCCCGACACCGGTAGCACAGTGCAGCGGCATCCTCCCTCCCTCGCCAGCGCCACTCTGCAACCTCTGACGCAGCAGCGGCGTTGATTGAGCCCCGGGATGGGATATGACCCAAACATTGCACTGTGAATAAATGACGGCGCCTGATGGCGCCGTTTTTATTTATCCCTCAACAAGTTGCATACGGATGTTTACAACATTCGTTGATAACTTCAAAGAATTTGACTTTCGTCACAAATATTCCCTCTCCCAAACGTTTTTGCTACTTTACGGTTTTCTTCGCACACCAAATCTGCACTTACGTTTGCACATACAGAGGGATCGTCATGACTGCCAAGTTTTCGTTGGACAAGGATAAAATCAAGGTTCTGCTGCTGGAGGGGGTTCACCCCAACACCGTAGAGACCTTTCGTGCCGCAGGTTACACCAGTGTGGAGTATCTCAAGACCTCGCTCTCCGAAGAGGAGCTGATCGAGCAGATCCGCGACGTCCATTTCATCGGGCTGCGCTCCCGCACCCAGATCACCGAGAAAGTCCTCGACGCCGCCAACAAGCTGGTCGCCATCGGCTGCTTCTGCATCGGTACCAACCAGGTCGAGCTGGAAGCGGCCCAGATCCGCGGTATTCCGGTCTTCAACGCCCCCTTCTCCAACACCCGTTCGGTCGCCGAGCTGGTACTGGGCGAGATCCTGCTGCTGCTGCGCGGCATCCCCGAGAAGAATGCCAAGTGCCATCGCGGCGTGTGGGAAAAACTGGCCAACCGCTCGGTGGAAGCGCGCGGCAAGAAGCTTGGCATCATCGGCTACGGCCACATCGGTACCCAGCTTGGCATCATCGCCGAGAGCATCGGCATGAAAGTTTATTACTACGATATCGAGAACAAGCTCTCGCTGGGTAACGCCATTCAAGTGCCGAGCATGGTCGAGCTGCTCAATATGTCTGACGTCATCAGCCTGCACGTGCCGGAGACCGCCTCCACCAAGAACATGATCGGTGCCGAGCAACTGCGGATGATGAAGCCGGGCGCCATCTTCATCAACGCCGCCCGCGGTACTGTGGTGGATATCGATGCGCTGGCTGACGTCATCAAAAGCGGCCATATTGCCGGCGCCGCCATCGACGTCTTCCCGGTCGAGCCCAAGTCCAATGACGAGGAGTTCCAAAGCCCGCTGCGTGGGCTGGAGAACGTCATCCTGACCCCGCACATCGGTGGCACCACCCATGAGGCGCAGGAGAACATTGGGCTGGAAGTAGCCAACAAGCTGGTCAAATACTCCGACAATGGCTCCACACTCTCCGCCGTCAACTTCCCGGAAGTGTCGCTGCCGGGCCACAAGGGCTCCAGCCGCCTGCTGCACATTCACCGCAACCAGCCGGGCGTGATGAACCAGATCAACCAGATCTTCGCCGAAGAGGGGATCAACATCGCCGGTCAATACCTGCAGACCAGCAGCCATATCGGTTACGTGGTGATCGACGTGGAGACCGAGCACAGCGAGAAGGCGCTCGCCAAGCTCAAGGAGATCAACGGCACCATCCGAGCCCGCATCCTCCACTGATAGACCAGTTTATCCAAGCAGCAAAAAGCCCGTCATGATGACGGGCTTTTTTATGAAGCAGAACCTAAAGGCAGCGTAGTGGCTTACCACCACCCCAACAGGTTGCGGCCCACCAGCGCCCCCCATACCAGGGCATTGAGGGCCAGCGCGATAAAGACGGCGGCAGAGCCCAAATCCTTGGCGCGGCCGGAGAGCTCATGATGCTCGGAGCCAACCCTGTCTACCACAGCTTCAATGGCGGAGTTGAGGATCTCGACGATCACCACCAGCCAGCTGATGACGATAAGCAGCAGGATCTGGTTGAGAGAATCCCCCAGCCAGAAGGCAAGTGGCATCAGCAACAGGATCAGCATCAGCTCCTGCCGAAAAGCCGCCTCGTTAATCCAAGCTGACTTGAGCCCCTTCATGCTGTAACCGGTTGCGTTGATGATGCGGGTGACCCCGGTTGCCCCTGGCTTTGCCACGCTAACTACCTCATTTGGAATCGATTTTGGCCTCACATCCTATCAGAGCCCCCCAAGGTTTCAATCAGGGGACTTTTGCTTTATTTTATCTCTTTGCTTTTTCGCCCCTTGCGGCTGACACCACCCACTCGAGACTTGAGTTGTATGTCCATTCACACAGATGAATTGCGCACCCGTCGCCTGGAGTCACTGATCACTCCGAGCGAGCTTGCACACGCGTTTCCGATCACCGATACCATTGCCCAGAATCTGCTGGATGCCCGTCGCGAAGTGGAAGCCATTCTGGCCGGAGACGATCAGCGCCTGCTGGTCATTGTCGGCCCCTGCTCTATCCATGATCCCGCTGCTGCTCGCGAGTATGCCCAGCGCCTCAACGCCCTGCGCGAGCAGTATAAAGAGAGCCTCTGCATCGTGATGCGCACCTATTTCGAGAAGCCGCGCACCATCGTCGGCTGGAAAGGGCTGATTAATGATCCGCGCCTTGATGGCAGTTTCGACGTCAACGAAGGGCTGAAACTGGCGCGCAAACTGCTGGTCGACATCAACGAGATCGGCATGCCCACCGCCACCGAATTCCTCGATATGGTGACCGGCCAGTACATTAGCGATCTCATCACCTGGGGCGCCATCGGCGCTCGTACCACCGAATCCCAAGTACACCGCGAGATGGCTTCGGCCCTCTCCTGCCCGGTCGGCTTCAAGAACGGCACCGACGGCAATACCCGCATCGCCATCGATGCGGTGCGCGCCGCCCGTCACAGCCACATCTTCTATTCGCCGGACAAGGACGGCAAGATGACCATCTACCGCACCGCCGGTAACCCCTTTGGTCATGTGATCCTGCGTGGCGGCCACCGACCCAACTACGACACCGCCAGTGTCGATGAAGCGTGTGAAGCGTTGGCCGATGTGGGCCTGCCGGAGCGTCTGGTGGTCGATTTCAGCCACGGCAACAGCATGAAGGATCACCGCCGTCAGCTGCTGGTGGCGCAAGATATCTGCGATCAACTGCGCCGCGGCCGTACCGGCATCGCCGGTATCATGGCCGAGAGCTTCCTGGTGGAAGGGCGTCAGGATGTGGAGAACGGCTGCGCCGCCACCTTCGGCCAGAGCATCACAGATGCCTGCCTGTCATGGAGCGACACCGAAACCCTGCTGGCGATGCTGGCAGAGGCGGCGCAGGTGCGGTTGAACAAAGCAAACCTGCGGTAACGGCTGCGTCATCACCCTTCGGCCAGAACATCACAGATGCCTGCCTGTCGTGGAGCGACACCGAAACCCTGCTGGCGATGCTGGCCTAAGCCGCGCTGGTGCGATTGAACAAAGCAAACCTGCGGTAACGACTGCGACATCACCCTTCGGCCAGAGCATCGCAGATGCCTGCCTGTCGTGGATCGACTCCGAAACCCTGCTGGCGATGCTGGCAGAGGCGGCGCAGGTGCGCCTGAGCAAACAGGCTTGAACTGCGAATAAAACCAAAGGGGCCGGTATTTTTGATACTGGCCCCTTCTTCTTGCTATCGGCCGATTACGCTTCGCTAATCGACCCTACATGCGCGCTCTTTCCTATACACCCTACTTATAAACTGGGCATAAACCACACCCGGCCTGCCGCTTCGATGCGATCGGTGCTGATCTGGAATACCTGCGCCAGCAGTGCCTCATCCACCAGCTCGACACCCCCTTCGCGCACCACAGCGCCCCCTTGCAGGCAGAGAATGCGGTCGGCCCAGTCGATAGCCAGATTGATATCGTGGATGGCAAGTACCACCAGCAATCCCTGCCCGGCCAGCTTTTTCAGCAGCCGTAATAGCGCCAGCTGATGATGCAGGTCGAGCCCCGCCAGCGGCTCGTCCAGCAGCAGCACCTTGCCGGTCGGATTGAGGCTCGGCCACACCTGCAGCAGGGTGCGGGCAATCAGCACCCGCTGCTGCTCGCCCCCCGACAACCGGCTGAAGTCACGAGCCAGCAAGGCTTCCAGCTCCAATGCCTCGCACAGTGCGTTTATCGCCTCATTCTGTCTGGCGGGCGCAACCGCCTCATCGAACCCCAGGCTCAACACCTGAAACACCGGAATATGAAACAGCTGGGGCTGACGCTGGGGTAGCATGGCACGCTGCTTGGCAAGCTCGGGCCAACTCAGGTCAGTAAGCACTTCCCCCCCCAGCAGCACTGTGCCATCGGCGGGTAAAATCCCCGCCAGCGCCCCGAGCAGGGTCGACTTGCCACTGCCATTGGGGCCAAGCAGCGCCACCAACTGGCCGCCATGCCAACGGATATTGAGGGGAGAGAGCCGTCCGGCAATGGCGAGCTCGCGCGCCTCCAGCAGCGGCGCAGTAGCACCAGAAGAAACCGGCATGTGATCAGCGGGCGACATCGGCATCTTGCCTCAACAACGGGTAAATAAGGTGACTGCGCGCCCCGACCAAATCATGCAGAACCATCAGCAGTTTGCCTCAATAGCAGATAGATAAAGAGCGGCGCCCCCACCGAGGCGGTGATGACCCCGATAGGCAACTCCCCCGCGCTCAGGGTGGATCGAGCAACCAGATCGGCTGCCAGCAGCAGGGCCCCGCCACCGAGCGCCGACGCAGGCAGCAGGAAACGCTGATCGCTACCGCCACAGAGCCGCAGCAGATGGGGCACCACCAGCCCGACAAAACCGATCACCCCGCACAGGGATACCGCCACCCCGGTCAGCAGACAGACCGCCAGCACCAGCCGTACTCGCATCCTGTCGACATCCATCCCCATCAGGCGGGCCTGGGTCTCCCCCAGCAGCAACTGTTGCAGCGCCTTGCCCTGCCAGCAGAGCCAGCCCAGGGTGAGCGGCAGCACCAGCCACCACCAGGCAAACTGCTGGCTGCCGTAAGAGAGGCTGCCCATCATCCAGAACATGAATTCACGCAAGGAGCCGTCGTCGGCAAAGTACATCAGCCAGGTCATGGCGGCATTGGTGAGAATACCGATAGCCACCCCAAACAGTAGCAAGCGGGCATGGCCGAGACGCGCCCGGCGAGCCAGCCGAATGAGCAGCATGGTCACCAGCAGGGCGCCACCGAAGGCCGCCAGTGACAGCCCCCAGCCTGGCAGATAGACACCGAGGGATTTGGCTACCGCCATCGCTACCATGGCAGCCAGTCCTGCCCCGCTTGAGACACCAAGCAGCCCGGGCTCCGCCACCGGGTTGTGCAGCATCACCTGTAGCACGGCACCGCCACAGGCAAGCGCTGCACCAGCCAAGAGGGCCAGCAAGGCGCGCGGCAGACGCAGCTCCAGCAGGATGCGCTGTTCGAGATCGCCAAGGGGCTGCCAGGGCAGCAGCACAAACTCGCCCCAGACGAGGGATAAGAGAAACAGCAGCAGGGTCAGCAGGGTCAGGCCACCGAGCCAGCGCCGCTGCCAGCGCTGCTGGCGGGCGATAAGGGAGAGGTACAAGGATGATCCCCGAATAACAAGGCAGCCCCCCGGCCCTGTCGCAGCGCCGGGGAGAAGCAGGAAAAGGGCATGATAACAGTGGCTTGCCACCCAAGGTCAAGGCTGGTAACGCTTTGCCATCACGCTTATCTCGCCGCTGGCCACCAGGTTTTGCAGCGCCACCAGTAAGGGCTGGCGCAGCGACTGGTGAGGTGAGTGCTTGCTCATCCCCAGATAGAGGGTCACCGGCGTGGCAGGGCGGTAGTCCGCCTTGCCTATCCGGCTGGCATTTCCCTGACTCAGGGCATAGTCCACCTGACAGTCGGTGCCAATCATCAGCGGCAGGTGACCGCGCTGCACCATGCGCAGCAGCTGATCTTCGGTGGCTACTCCGTGCTTGTCGAGGCGACTGTCAGAGTTGAAGGGCTCAAAGTAGGCGGAGTTGAGCACATAGCCCACCTTCACCCCCTTCAGATCGCGGTATTGGTGGATCCGGGCCACATTGACCGGCTGACCATAAAACGCGGGCCAGCACTGGTAGTAGGCAGGCTGCAGATAGTCGATAAACTGCGCCCGCTCGGCGGTATAGGCGAGGCCAATCATCAGATCGACCTGACCGGTCTGCATCTGCTTGAGCGCCCTGCCCCACGGCATCCGCCGTACCTGCAACTCAATGCCGCTCGCCTGTTGCAACCGGCGCAGGATGTCCATGTCGAGCCCCTGCAACCGGCCATCCGCTTGCAGGATGCGAAATGGCGGCCACAGATCGGTGGCCACCGTCAGCGTCGGGGTCGCACACACCGGCATGGCAAATAACAGTAACAACACAATCCCGCATAACTTGCCCATCCCGTCGCATACCTCGCACGGCTTATCCTGTTGGTTAAAAATACCCTCCCGCACCACGTATGAAAACCCGTGGTTCAGGGATAAAATGCGCCGGATTTTCAAGGAGAACCCTATGAACCCGATTTTCACCAGTATCGGTCTGCTGCTCTGCAGCAACGTCTTTATGACCTTCGCCTGGTACGCTCACCTCAAGAGCATGAACCATAAACCCTGGATCATTGCCGCCCTGGTGAGCTGGGGTATCGCTCTGTTCGAATACCTGCTACAAGTGCCCGCCAACCGCATCGGCCATACGGTGATGAGCGTGGGCCAACTGAAAATCCTGCAAGAAGTGATCACCCTCACCGTATTCGTCCCCTTCTCTATCTTCTATCTCAAAGAAGATCTGAAATGGGACTATCTCTGGGCAGGGCTCTGCATTCTCGGTGCGGTCTTTTTTGTCTTTCGCGAGAAACTGACCGGCGCCTGAGGCTGTACACTCAATATCATCCCGCTCATGGCATCTCATTGATCGACGAGGCAAAAAAATGGAATTGCGAGACATGTTACAGATCCTGGCCAAGCAGGATGGCTCAGACCTCTATCTGTCGACCGGCGCGCCCCCCTGCGCCAAATTTAACGGCGGCCTGCGCCCCCTCAACGAAACGCCGCTGGAGCCGGGGGAAGTGGCGCGGATCGCCGCCGAGATCATGGATGGCGAGCAGAAGCAGCAGTTCGAGAAGGATCTAGAGATGAACCTCGCCATCTCCCTGCCCCAGATCGGCCGCTTTCGGGTCAACATCTTCAAGCAGCGCAACGAAGTCTCTTTGGTGGCCCGCAACATCAAGACCGACATCCCCCGCTTTGAAGATCTCAAACTCCCGCCTGTGCTGCTCGACACCATCATGGAGAAACGCGGTCTGGTACTGTTTGTCGGCGGTACCGGCTCGGGTAAATCTACCTCGCTGGCGGCGCTTATCGACCACCGCAACCGCAACAGCGGCGGGCACATCATTACCATCGAGGATCCGGTGGAGTTCGTTCATCGCCACCGCAAGAGCATCATCAACCAGCGGGAGGTTGGCGTGGATACCCGCAGCTTCCACGCCGCCCTGAAAAACACCCTGCGTCAGGCGCCGGACGTCATTCTTATCGGCGAAATTCGCGATCGCGAGACCATGGAGCATGCGCTGGCCTTCTCCGAAACCGGCCACCTTGCCATCTCCACCCTGCACGCCAACAATGCCAACCAGGCGCTGGATCGCATCATCAACTTCTTCCCGGAAGAGCGCCGCCCACAGCTGCTCAACGATCTGGGCAACAACCTCAAGGCCTTTGTCTCTCAGCGGCTGGTGAAAACCACCGATGGCGGCCGCCGGGCCGCAGTGGAGATCATGCTCGGCACCCACACCATCCGCGACATGATCAAGCGCGGCGAATTTGGCGGCCTCAAAGAGGTGATGGAGAAATCCAAGGCCCTCGGCATGGTCACCTTCGACAGTGCCCTGTTTGATCTGGTGGTGGAAGGGGTAATTGAGGAAGAAGAGGCGGTGAAGAACGCCGATTCGGCCAACAACCTGCGCCTCAAGATCAAGTTGTGGAAGGAGAAGGGACAGATAGCCAGCAGCAGTGATGCCACCGGCTGGAGTCTGGAGCCAACAAAGGATGAAAAGGACGATCTCTTCTGATCGCTCCCTCCCGTGCCTCAACAGGCACGGGGGCATTATCTCCCTCTCACACTTTCGCAAAGTGTCTTCCAGACCACTTAACACCAACGGCGAACGCGCTGGCAATACGCCACATACTCGTCACCAAAGCGGGCGCTTAGCAGCCGCTCCTCCGGCATGATCTGAAAGCGAGTTAACCAGGCCACCAGCACGATTGGCCCAACCCAGACCCACATCCCGCCGAGATAACAGCCCCAGGCGGCCAGCCAGCAGAGCAAGCCCAGATACATGGGATTGCGGCTGACACGATAGACGCCACAGGTCACCAGACGGCTGGTGTGCTGCGGTTTGGTGGGGCTGACCGTGGTCTGGTGGTGACGAAACCGTTGCAGGGCCCCAAAGCCCATGATGGCCCCCGCCACGACCAGCACAGCCATCAGCGTCATTGCCCAGATACCGGGCTGGCTCTCCCCTCTTAGCCACCACATGGCCCCTGCACAGAGCAGGAAGATCAGCGGTGGTGGAAAACGTAACTCAAGATTGACCATTTTCTTCCCCTGACGAGTGTCGGCCGAACCCGTGTTGCGGTAGACTCCCAACCAGTCAGCGCCTGTTGAGAGTGACAAAGATCATAATAATAACAATAAGTTGTGGTTAAACCACCACCAATGTGGCCGACCCCGTCCAAACTATCCAACGCGACCAACAAAAAGGAATCACCATGCACAAGAAAACTCTGCTGGCTACCCTGATCTTCGGCCTGCTCGCGGGCCAAGCCGTTGCGGCTCCCTATCTGCCCCTTGCGACAGATCATCGCAACGGCCAGGAGCAAACCGCCAGCAACGCCTGGTTGGAAGTGGATCTGGGCGCCTTTGAGCACAATATCCAGACCCTCAAGGATCGTCTCGGTGACAAGGGCCCGCAGATCTGCGCCATCATGAAGGCCGACGCTTACGGTCATGGCATCGACCTGCTGGTCCCCTCCGTGGTCAAGGCCAATATCCCCTGCATCGGCATCGCCAGCAACGAAGAGGCGCGCGTCGCCCGCGAGAAGGGCTTTACCGGCCGTCTGATGCGGGTGCGTGCTGCCACCCCGGATGAAGTAGAGCAGGCCCTGCCCTACAAGATGGAGGAGCTGATCGGCAGTCTGGTCAGTGCCCAGGGTATCGCCGATATCGCCCAGCGCCACCACACCACCATTCCGGTGCATATCGCGCTCAACTCCGCCGGCATGAGCCGCAACGGCATCGACCTGCGTCTGGCCGATGCCAAGCAGGATGCGCTGGCCATGCTCAAGCTAAAGGGGATCACCCCGGTCGGCATCATGACCCACTTCCCGGTTGAGGAGAAAGAGGACGTCAAGATGGGACTGGCCCAGTTCAAACTGGACTCCCAGTGGCTGCTGGAAGCGGGCAAGCTGGATCGCAGCAAGATCACCATCCACGCCGCCAACTCCTTCGCCACTCTGGCCGTGCCGGACGCCTACTTCGACATGGTGCGCCCGGGTGGCCTGCTCTACGGTGACTCCATCCCCTCCCACACCGAATACAAGCGGGTGATGGCATTCAAGACCCAGGTCGCCTCGGTCAACCACTATGCAGCGGGTAACACCGTCGGTTATGACCGCACCTTTACTCTCAAGCGTGACTCCTGGCTCGCCAACCTGCCGCTGGGCTACTCCGATGGCTATCGCCGCGCCCTCAGCAACAAAGCCTATGTGCTGATCCAGGGTCAGAAGGTACCGGTGGTCGGCAAGACTTCCATGAACACCATCATGGTGGATGTGACTGATCTGAAAGGGGTGAAACCCGGCGACGAGGTGGTGCTGTTTGGCCGTCAGGGTGACGCCGAAGTGAAACAGGCGGATCTGGAGGAGTACAACGGCGCCCTGCTGGCGGACATGTACACCATCTGGGGCTACACCAACCCCAAGAAGATCAAACGCTGATAACACGATATGAAAAAGGGCTCCCGCGGGAGCCCTTGTTGTTTGGTATTAAATGATGTTGCGTTTAAGCGGCCTTTTTACGGGTCACAAACAGGCTCAGCCCCATGGATGCCAGCAGGATCAACGCGACTACGCCCAGTGCTATGCCGGTCGGGATCTTGAAGATATCCAGCAGCAGCATCTTGACCCCGATAAACATCAGGATCAGCGCCAGACCGTATTTGAGCAGGGCGAAGCGATCAGCCACACCCGCCAGTAGGAAGTACATGGCGCGCAGACCCATGATGGCGAAGATGTTGGAGGTCAGCACGATGAAGGGATCCGTGGTCACCGCGAAGATGGCCGGGATACTGTCCACCGCGAAGATGAGATCGCTCACCTCCACCAACACCAGAATGAGCAGCAGCGGGGTGGCATAGCGCACACCGTCACGCCAGACGAAGAACTTCTCCCCTTCCAGGGTCTCGGTCACCTTGAAACGACGGCGCATCCAGCCTAGCAGCGGATTGTTGGCCAAGTCCGGCTCCTTGTCGGCCGCCCACAGCATCTTGGCACCGGTCAGCAGCAGGAAAGCGCCGAACAGATAGAGGATCCAGTGGAACTGCTCGATGAGCCAGCTACCCGCGAACACCATACCGGCACGCATCACGATGGCACCCAGTACTCCATAGAGCAGCACCCGGCGCTGCAGCTCGGCCGGAATGGCAAAGTAACCGAACAGCATCAGCCAGACGAATACGTTGTCCACTGCCAGCGCTTTCTCGATGAGGTAGCCGGTGAGGAACTCCAATCCCTTCTGGTTGGCAATGTCACGGCCAGCGCTGTGGTCCAGCCAAAACCAGATGGCCAGGTTGAAGAGCAGAGCAACACTGATCCAGATGAGGGACCAGACGCCCGCCTCTTTGAGGGACACCTTGTGTGACTTGCCGCCACCAACAAAGCGTATGTCTATCCATAACAGGACCAGCACTATGCTGAAGAAACCGGTCCACATCCACCATTCACCCATGTTCACTTCTCCCAAAAACGACAAAACCCACGACCGAGAGGCGTGGGTTTGCGTTTGGAGCAGATACACCTTGCCTCTCGGCAAGGTCTCACTTACAGCTGATTTGCATCGACTGCCCGGCTGCCGGGTGCACTGCAGGAAATGGGTGCACCGTAATGACGACAAACCGGCGAGAAGTTACTCCCCTTGTTGCGCGGATAGTAGCAGCGGTAAAAGATAACGCCAAGAGGCATCTTCACTACCGCCAGAAATAAATCGGGGCCCCATCAAGGAGCCCCGCAAGCAGGTTCAACACATCCCCATCAGAGCGGGTCGACCTTGAGGCAGGAGACCGCATGATCGAAGTTACCCTCCAGCACAGGGCGGGTCTTGGCGCACTCGGGGCCAGCCACCGGGCAGCGGGTGCGGAACACGCAACCGGACGGCGGGTTCATCGGTGAGGGCAAGTCCCCCTCCAGGATCTGGATCACCTTGTTGCGCTCCAGCTCAGGGTCCGGGATTGGCACCGCGGACATCAGCGCCTTGGTGTAGGGATGCAACGGGTTGGCAAAGATCTCCTTGCGAGTCCCCAGCTCAACGGCGTTGCCCAGATACATCACCAGCACCCGATCGGAGATATGTTTGACAACCGACAGATCGTGGGCGATGAAGATGAGCGACAGCCCCATCTCCTTTTGCAGGGATTTGAGCAGGTTGACCACCTGTGCCTGGATAGAGACATCAAGCGCTGACACCGGCTCATCGCAGATGATCATCTTGGGCTCGAGGATCAGCGCCCGGGCAATCCCGATCCGCTGGCACTGGCCGCCGGAGAACTCGTGCGGATAGCGGTTGACCAGGTTGGGCAACAACCCCACCTTGCTCATCATGGCGCGCACCTTCTCCTTCACCTCTTCCCGTGGCAGGTTGGGATAGAAGGTGATGAGCGGCTCGGCGATGATGTCGCCGATGGTCATGCGTGGGTTCAGAGAAGCCAGCGGATCCTGGAAGATCATCTGGATCTCTTTGCGCTTCTCGCGCAGGGCATTCTGATCGAGCTTGGTGAGATCGTCACCCAGCCACACCACCTTGCCATCGGTGGCCGGTACCAGACCGATGATGGCGCGGGCAAAGGTCGATTTGCCGCAGCCGGATTCACCCACCACGCCGAGGGTTTCCCCTTCGTAGAGGCGCAGGGTAACGCCATCGACCGCCTTCAAATCGGATGGCTTGGCCCAAGGCCACGCCTTGCCACTCTTGATACTGAAGTGGACCTTGAGGTCAGACACTTCCAACAGCAATTTTTTGTCGGCACCCATTTAGTTGGCCCCCTTGTTCATGGCATCCGAAACCCAGTGGCAAGCACGCTCCCGACCGTCGTTGAACGGGGTCAGGATCGGTGACTGCTGGCCGCAAATCTCGCTCACACGGTGGCAACGCTCCTGGAAGGGGCAACCGGTCGGCAGACGCAGCAGGTTGGGCGGATTGCCCGGGATGGTGGGCAACACTTCCCCTTCGGTATCGAGACGAGGAATGGCGCGCAGCAGGCCTTCGGTGTAGGGGTGGCTCGGGCGATAGAAGATATCGTCTACCTTGCCGTACTCCATGGTACGACCGGCATACATCACCAGCACCTTGTTGCAGATACCGGCGACCACGCCAAGGTCATGGGTGATCATGATGATGGCGGTGTTGAACTCGCGCTTGAGCTCATTCATCAGAGTCATGATCTGGGCCTGTACGGTCACGTCGAGTGCGGTAGTCGGTTCGTCGGCGATCAGCAGTTGCGGCCGGCAGAGCAGTGCCATGGCGATCATCACCCGCTGACGCATGCCGCCGGAGAACTCGTGGGGATACATCCCCATCCGCTTGCGCGCTTCGGGAATTTTCACCGCATCGAGCATCCGCACCGACTCTTCGAACGCTTCCGCCTTGCTGACGCCCTTATGCAACATCAGCACTTCCATCAGCTGATCCTGCACCTTCATGTAGGGGTTGAGCGAGGTCATGGGGTCCTGGAAGATCATGGCGATCTTCTCGGAGCGGATCTTGTTGAGCTTGGACTCCGGCAGGTTGAGGATCTCCTCCCCCTGAAACTTGGCGGAACCGGTAATAATGCCGTTCTTGGCCAGCAGCCCCATGATGGCAAAGGCCGTCTGGGATTTACCGGAGCCGGACTCGCCGACGATCCCCAGGGTTTCACCCGCAGAGAGAGAAAAATTGAGGTCGTTGACCGCCACCACATTGCCATCCGGGGTCTTGAACTCGACCCGCAGATCTTTCACATCCAGTAACTTCATATAAAAACTCCTTATCGATCTTTCGTGATGCTTTCCTGTCGACCCGATGCTCGATTAACGATCTTTCGGATCGAGGGCGTCACGCAGACCATCCCCGAGGAAGTTGAAGCAAAACAGGGTCACCACCATAAAACCGGCGGGGAACAGCAGTTGCCAGATGGCCACTTCCATCGACTTGGAGCCTTCATCCAGCAGGGCACCCCAGCTGGTCATCGGTTCCTGAACCCCAAGGCCCAGGAAACTCAGGAAGGATTCAAACATGATCATCCCCGGCACCAGCAAGGTGGCGTAAACGGCCACGATACCGAGTACGTTCGGTACGATGTGACGAGTGATGATCTTCCACTTGGAGACGCCACAGACGTGGGCCGCCTCGATAAACTCCTTGCTCTTGAGGCTGAGAGTCTGGCCGCGCACGATACGCGCCATGTCGAGCCAGCTCACCGCCCCGATAGCAATAAAGATGAGTGCCAGATTGCGGCCAAAGAAGGTGACCAGCATGATGACAAAGAACATGAAGGGGAAGGCGTTGAGGATCTCCAGTACCCGCATCATCAGGCTGTCGACCCGCCCGCCGATAAAGCCGGAGGCCGCGCCATACAGGGTGCCGATGATGACCGCCACCATGGCGCCCATGATACCGACCATCAGGGAAATCCGGCCACCCAGCAGAGTGCGCACGAACAGATCGCGCCCCAGGCTGTCGGTACCGAAGTAGTGACCCGCTTCCATATCGGGCGGCGACTGCATGGCGCCCCAGTCCGGATCGTCAAAGGTGTATTGGGACAAATGGGGGCCAAAGATGACCGCCAGACCGATGATGGTCAGAATGATCAGGCTGGTCAGGGCCGCCTTGTTGCGCAGGAAACGGCGACGGGCATCCTTCCACAGGGAGCGTCCCTCCACCACTTCCACTTTTTGCGCGAACGCCTCGACGGCATCGCGTTTTTCAGTTGAAACAACCATGATGAACTCCCGAATTAGTAACGGATCTTGGGATCGATAAAGGCGTAGAGAATATCGACCACAGCGTTAAAGGTGATGGTGAGGGCGCCGACCAGAATGGTCAGACCGAGCACCATGGAGTAATCACGGTTAAGGGCACCGTTGACGAACAGCTGACCGATCCCCGGCAGGCCGAAGATGGTCTCGATCACCACGGAACCTGTGATGATGCCGACAAAGGCCGGGCCCAGATAGGAGACCACTGGCAGCATAGCCGGACGCAGCGCGTGTTTCAGGATGATATGGCGCAGCGGCAAGCCCTTGGCACGGGCGGTACGGATGAAGTTGGAGTTCATGGTCTCGATCATACTGCCCCGCATGATCCGCGAGATGGCGGAGATGTAGTACATCATCATGCCGAACACCGGCAGCACCATAAACTGGATGCCACCACCCTGCCAGCCACCGGCAGGGAACCAACCCAGATGAATACTGAAAAACAGCACCAGCAAGGGCGCCAGCACAAAGCCCGGGATCACCACCCCGGCCATGGCCGACGACATCAGCAGATAGTCGATGATGGTGTTCTGTTTCAGTGCCGCTATGGTGCCGAAAGTGACCCCCAGCAGCACGGCGAAGAAGAAGGCCGTGGTCCCGATCTTGGCGGAAACAGGCAGCGCCTGGCTCACCAGATCATTGACGGTGAAATCCTTGTATTTGAAAGAGGGGCCCAAATCACCCTGCACCAGGTTGCCCAGGTAGGTGAGATATTGCATGCCAATGGGTTTGTCGAGCCCATATTTGGCCTCGATGTTGGCGATGACTTCGGGGGGCAGTGAACGCTCGCTGGTAAAGGGGTTACCCGGGGCGAAACGCATCATGAAGAAAGATACGGTGATCAAGACCAGCAGAGTCGGGATCGCTTCCAATAGCCGTTTAAAAATGAATTTCAACATAGACATTTCCTGTCCTGTACTGCTTCCAAAGGGTCGCGGTTGTAATAAAGGCCCACCGTCTGGCGGGCCCTGCTTGTTATGCGACTTGTTGCTTTAAATCAGTGAGCAATGATGTACATATCTTTGCTGTAGAGGTTATCCAGCGGGTTG
Source organism: Aeromonas sp. 603079 (assembly GCF_049172135.1). Classification (NCBI taxonomy): domain Bacteria; kingdom Pseudomonadati; phylum Pseudomonadota; class Gammaproteobacteria; order Aeromonadales; family Aeromonadaceae; genus Aeromonas; species Aeromonas sp. 603079. Next base: position 154,503 of record NZ_JAAKPX010000011.1, read on the forward strand.
CTTGGGTAACCCCCAACATAAGCTTTGACCATCCGAGGTTGAACATATTGGTATATCGGGATGATCGGCATGTCCTTGGCCAGGATCTCTTCCGCCTGGACATAGAGCTTGTTGCGAGCGTCCGCATCAACCTGATCACGAGAGTCGGTCATCAACTTGTCAAACGCTGGATTGGAGTACTTGCCATCGTTGTTGCCGTGAGTGGTCTGCATCAGATCCAGCATGGATGAGGCTTCGTTGTAGTCGGCGCTCCAGCCGGCACGACCCACGTCAAACTGGCCCTGCTTCTTGGTTTCCAGGTAAGTTTTCCACTCCTGGTTCACTAAACTGACCTCTGCACCCAGTTTTTTCCACATGGAAGCAACGGCCACAGCCACTTTCTTGTGGTTGTCATCGGTGTTGTAGAGCAGCTCGAACTTCAACGGCTTGCTGGCATCGAAACCTGCCTCTTCAAGCAGCGCCTTGGCCTTGGCATCACGCTCGGCCTGGGTCATTTTTGACCACTCTGGGGCAACCGGTTTAAAACCATCGACATAGTCAGGCGTCAACCCATATGCGGGTTTTTGCCCTTGCCCCATGACTTTATCTGCAATCACGTCACGATTGACCGCATAAGAAAGAGCAGTTCGCACTCGCACGTCATCAAACGGCTTTTTCTTGATGTTGAACTGGTAGTAATAAGTAGAAACCAGACCTTCAACCTTCAAATCAGCCGGGTAATCTTTCTTGAGTTGCTTGAAACGTTCGATAGGCACGTTCCATGTCATATCAATTTCACCAGCCAAGAAGCGATTTAGCTCCGCGTTGGTGGACTGAATCGGAAGATAGGTAACCTTGTTGATCACCGTTTTCGCATCATTCCAGTAGTTTTTATTACGCTCCAAGCCAATTCGCTCATTAACAACCCACTCCTTCAATACGTAGGCACCATTACCTACCATATTGCCCGGCTGGGTCCATTTTTCACCATACTTCTCGATGACCTTCTTCGGTACCGGGTAGGTGGTGGTGTGAGAGAGCATGGTTACGAAATAAGGGATAGCCTTCTCGAGCTGCACTTCGAAGGTGTAGTCGTCGGTCGCCTTCACGCCCAGCGTATCAGCCGGCTTCTTGCCAGCAATGATCTCTGTAGCATTGGCAATAGTTGGCATCTCCAGATACCAGGAGTAAGGAGAGGCTGTCTTGGGGTCAACTGCACGCTGGAAGGCATATACAAAATCATGTGCGGTGACAGGTTCACCGTTGGACCACTTGGCATCTTTGCGCAGGTGGAAGACGTAGTGCTTGTTATCCTTGGTTTCCCAAGACTCTGCGACACCAGGAACAACTTCCCCTTTCGAACCGGATGTCACGAGACCTTCAAAGAGGTCGCGCAAAATTGCAGACTCAGGCGTTCCTTCAACTTTCTGTGGGTCCAAGGTCGCAGGCTCGGAACCGTTGCCTTTTACCAGTTGCTGGACTTCAGCCAGCTTGGTTCCCGCCGGGACATCGGCAGCCTGAGCCACATTGACGCCACCAAACAGTGCAGCCACCAGCAATGTGTTAATCATTGTTTTTTTATGAGTCATTTCCCTACTCCAACAAGAACATTCCATGCGTTTTTAAAGTGACGGGGTTAAAACCCGCTCCCAGCATAATTCCCTGCCAATTCCGATAATGCAACAGATATTGTCAGGGTAATCGTCATTTTCTGGTCAAAAAATCAGCTGAGGTGCGCTTTTTCAGTATTAAAACACCAACAAAACGCTCATTTTTCACACAAACGACCGATTCTAGAAAAGACCGGGCAAAAAGCAACCAATAAAAAGCCGGTCACGAGGACCGGCTTTCATAAAGCGGAGCTGGCTCACATCAGGCTGGGGAAAACCCCCTTGATACCGGCCACCATGATCTCGATACCCAGCGACATCATGATAAGACCCATGATACGGGTCACCACGTTGATGCCGGTGTTGCCCATGATCTTGAACAGCAGCGGCGCGGCGCGGAAGATGAGCCAAGAGCAGAAGGAGAAGACCACGACAACCACTGACATGCCGAGCAGCTGCTGCCAGTGGCTCTGGCTGGCATAGACAATCACCGAGGAGATGGCACCGGGGCCCGCCATCAGCGGCAGCGCCAGCGGTACCACGGCGATAGACTCGCGCACTGCCAGTTCGCCCTTTTCCTGTTTGTTGTGCTTCACCTCGCCCAGCTTGCCCTGCAGCATCGACCAGGCAATCAGGGTAATCAGCGACCCACCGGCGATCCGGAACGACGCCAGCGAGATGCCAAACCCATCGAGGATCAGCTGCCCCATATACATGGAGACCAGCAGGATCACCATCACCGCGATATTGGCGGTGGTATTGGTTTTCATCCGCTCGGCCTGGGTATGGTGGCTGGTCAGACTGACAAACACCGGCAACAAACCAAGCGGGTTGATAATTGCGAACAAACCGACAAAAAACTTCAGATACAACGAGACGTCAATTGCTGCCATAGGCGCCTTCCAATAGAGTTTCGGGCCCAGCGGGCCAGTCCATTAATTTCGTGCGTAAATTTACATCATAGCCAGAGCGGGCACCAATCAAATAATCTCACCATTTTGAGGGTTTTTTAGTTAGTTCATCTAATGCATCCGCGCTAACTGGCATAAACCGATGCCAAAAGCCCTTTCTACCGCCCGACACGCGTTAGAAAAGTGAGCGCAAACCTGCTTAATCATAACCGGAGAGTACGACGATGACTGACCGAATGACCAAGCGACTCGAGAGGATCCAGGCTTTGCCTTCCCACTATTTCAGGCCAGACATCACTTCATTGACTCGGCAAGAGAGCCACAATGCAAAAACCGGGAAAGGGGGCAGAAATGGCCCCCTTGGGGAATAAAGCGGATTAGCCATGGATTAAAACAACAATCATTTTTGCAACAAACGCTGGAATAAAGTGCGTTTGTCGGTGATTTTGAAACCAATTCACTCATATTTGCTAACCTATACCGCCAAAATAGCTCTGTAATACTATGGCCGAGTGCAATTAACCACTTGATAAATGTGGTTTATTACTCCGCATTAACAAGTCTCTCACCTTTCCCTTTGATGCACATTCCGATAACATCAGTCAAACAAGGATTGTGAAATAAAATTTCTTTTGTTCTTTTGTTACACATGATCCAGATCAAGTTTTTCTGAGTCAGCCCCGCTCTATAATCGACTCAGAAAGCGATTTAGTAAGGCATGTGAAAAAGCTGTTGCAACGATACCGTCTTGACAGGGCGACTATAATTGCCGGGCATTGCCAACGTCTTACTAAACAGTTTTCAAATAATCAGGAGATAAACATGGCAGTAACCAATTTGGCTGAACTGGATGCACTGGTCGCCCGCGTTAAGGAAGCCCAGCGTGAATTCGCCAGCTTCTCTCAAGAGCAGGTAGACAAGATCTTCCGTGCCGCCGCCCTGGCCGCCAACAACGCCCGTATCCCCCTGGCCCAGATGGCCGTGGAAGAATCCGGTATGGGTATCATCGAAGACAAGGTTATCAAGAACCACTTCGCCTCCGAATACATCTACAACAAGTACAAAGACGAGAAGACCTGCGGCATTCTGAGCGAAGATGATCAGATGGGTACCATCACCATCGCCGAGCCGGTAGGTATCATCTGTGGTATCGTTCCGACCACCAACCCGACCTCCACTGCGATCTTCAAATCCATGATCGCGCTCAAGACCCGCAACGCCATCATCTTCTCCCCGCACCCCCGCGCCAAGAACTCCACCAATACCGCTGCCAAGCTGGTACTGGATGCCGCTGTTGCCGCCGGTGCGCCGAAAGACATCATCGGCTGGATCGACCAACCGTCTGTTGAGCTCTCCAACGCCCTGATGAAGCACGAAGACATCAACCTGATCCTGGCCACCGGTGGCCCGGGCATGGTGAAAGCAGCCTACTCTTCCGGTAAGCCTGCTATCGGTGTCGGTGCCGGTAACGTGCCTATCGTTATCGACGAAACCGCCGATGTTAAGCGTGCCGTTGCCTCCATCCTGATGTCCAAGACTTTCGATAACGGCGTGGTCTGTGCTTCCGAGCAGGCAGTCATCGTTGTTGATGCCATCTACGACCAGGTTAAAGAGCGCTTTGCATCCCACAAGGGCCATGTGCTCTCCAAAGAAGATGCTGACAAGGTACGTAAAGTCATCCTGATCAACGGTGCCCTGAACGCCAACATCGTTGGCCAGCCAGCCACCAAGATTGCCGAGATGGCAGGCGTGACTGTACCGGCTGATACCAAGATCCTGATTGGTGAAGGCGTCAAGCTGTGTGCAGAAGATGAGTTTGCTCACGAGAAATTGTCCCCGCTGCTCGGTATGTTCCGTGCAAGCAGCTTCGAAAACGCCGTTGATATGGCCTGTGACATGGTCAACATCGGTGGTATCGGCCACACCTCAGGTCTGTACACCGACCAGGACCGCAACGCTGACCGCATCAAGTACTTCGGCGACAAGATGAAGACCGCGCGTATCCTGATCAACACTCCGTCTACCCAAGGCGGTATCGGTGACCTGTACAACTTCGCAATGGCTCCGTCCCTGACCCTGGGTTGCGGCTCCTGGAGCGGTAACTCCATCTCCGAAAACGTGGGTCCGAAGCACCTGATCAACAAGAAGACAGTCGCAAAACGGGCAGAAAACATGCTGTGGCACAAACTTCCGAAATCCATCTACTTCCGTCGTGGTTCCCTGCCGATCGCTCTGAGCGACCTGGAAGGTAAAAAGCGTGCCATGGTCGTAACTGACCGCTTCCTGTTCAACAACGGCTACGCCGATGAACTGGTCAGCCTGCTGAAAGCACAGAATATGGAAGTGGAAGTGTTCTACGAAGTAGAAGCTGACCCGACCCTGGCTGTGGTTCGCAAGGGTGCCGAGATGGCCAACTCCTTCAAACCGGACGTTATCCTGGCGCTGGGCGGTGGTTCACCGATGGATGCAGCCAAGATCATGTGGGTGATGTACGAGCACCCGAACACTGCGTTCGAAGATCTGGCCATGCGCTTCATGGACATCCGCAAGCGTATCTACAAATTCCCGAAAATGGGCGTGAAGGCCGAACTGGTCTGTATCACCACCACTTCCGGTACCGGCTCTGAAGTCACTCCGTTTGCGGTAGTAACCGATGAAGTGTCTGGTCAGAAGTATCCGCTGGCTGACTACGAGCTGACCCCGAACATGGCCATCGTTGATGCCAACCTGGTCATGGGTATGCCGAAGTCCCTGTGTGCCTTCGGTGGTATCGATGCCGTGACTCACGCCATGGAAGCCTATGTTTCCGTACTGGCTAACGAGTACTCCGACGGTCAGGCGCTGCAAGCCCTGAAAATGCTGAAAGAGTACCTGCCGTCCAGCTACCAGAACGGTGCCAACGACCCGATCGCTCGTGAGAAGGTGCACAATGCAGCCACCATCGCCGGTATCGCGTTCGCCAACGCCTTCCTGGGTGTGTGCCACTCCATGGCTCACAAACTGGGTGCCGAGTTCCACATTCCGCACGGTCTGGCTAACGCCCTGCTGATCAGCAACGTCATCCGCTACAACGCGAACGACAACCCGACCAAGCAGACTGCGTTCTCCCAGTACGACCGCCCGCAGGCTCGTCGTCGTTACGCCGAAGTCGCTGACCACCTGGGTCTGACTGCTGCCGGTGACCGCACCGCCGCCAAGATCGAGAAGCTGCTGACCTGGCTGGACGAGCTGAAGGCTACCTTGGGTATCCCGGCCTCTATCCGCGAAGCTGGCGTGACTGAAGCTGACTTCCTGGCCAAGGTTGACCAGCTGGCTATCGAAGCTTTCGATGACCAGTGCACCGGCGCCAACCCGCGCTACCCGCTGATCAGCGAGCTGAAGCAGGTTCTGCTGGACTCCTACTACGGTCGTCCGTTCACCGAAGCCGCTCCGGTAACTGCTGCCCCGGTTGAAGCCAAGGTTGAAGGCAAGAAGAAATCCAAGGCCTGATAACCAGTCCTGAGATAACAAGCCCGCGCACTGCGCGGGCTTTTTTTATCTGCCACTTATCACAGAGCTCCTCTCTCCAGCCGATTGCGGTAGTGCAGCCCCTAACTTCCCAACCAACCAACCAACCAACCAACCAACCAACCAACCAACCAACCAACCAACCAACCAACCAACCAACCAACCAAC
>NZ_JAAKPX010000012.1:0-155332 GCF_049172135.1 Aeromonas sp. 603079
AAGGCGTAAATATCAAAGTGTGTTTGTATGAGGCCCTGGGGCGCCCCATGCAACACGTAATTGGGACATAGCCTTTTTTTTGCCTGCAAGCCGCAAACCGGTAACAAACGCGCAAAAAAAGGCCCAACTAGCATGGTGCAGGTTGGGCGAGACTTAATGTTTAATTGCAGTGGCATAGATATAGAGTCCTGCTTTTTGACTAAGTTCCGCCCACTTTGCTTTTTTCATCGAAAAACATTCCGCTAACACTCATTCACATTATCTTGACACTTCACGTTATGAAACGTACTTTTTAAACATTCGTTTAAGTGAGGTGTCCAGTGAGTAAAATCGATACCAAAAACCGTATTCTCGACGCCGCTGAAGTGCTGTTTGCCGAGCGGGGATTCGCCGATACCTCTTTGCGTCTGATCACCAGTGAGGCCGATGTCAATCTGGCATCGGTGAACTATCACTTCGGCTCCAAGAAGGAGCTGATCCAGGCGGTGCTCGACCGCTATCTGAGCCTGTTTATGCCCGATCTGGATGCGCGCCTGCGGGTACTGATGGAGCAGGAGCAGCTGACCCTGCTGCAACTGTTTGAAAGCTTTGTAGAGCCGCTGATGAAGCTCTCGGCGGTGCGGGCCAACGGCCCGGCCATCTTCATGCAGTTGCTGGGGCGCGGCTATATCGACAGCCAGGGCCACCTGCGCCGCTTTATCACCGCCCACTACGGCGCCATTCTGATGCGGATCACCCAGGCCATCTCCAAGGCCAATCCGGCCCTGTCGCCGGCAGATCTCTTCTGGCGCCTGCACTTCACCCTGGGCACCGTCGTATTCACCATGGCCTCTGCCGATGCCCTGCGCGACATCGCCCTGGCCGACTTTGGCCAGCAGCTCGATGTAGAAGGGCTGGTGCGCAACGTTATTCCTTATCTGGCGTCCGGAGTCGGGGCGCCCGTGGAGTCGACCAGGCTCTCCCTGGCCGTGTAACAACCAACAATAAATCAACGGAAACAGTGAAATAGAAGGAACTTCGGTATGATCACATTGCTTGTCCTGCTGGTGCTGGCGATAGCCGTTGTGCTCGGCGTACCCTCCATCCGTAAAAAGGTGGTAACCCGTCCGGTGTTCGGCATCTTCAAAAAGATATTGCCGCCCTTGTCAGCCACCGAGCGGGAGGCCATGGAAGCCGGCTCCGTCTGGTGGGATGGCGAGTTGTTTCGCGGCAACCCCGACTGGAAAAAACTGCACGGTTACGGCAAGGCCGAACTGACCGCAGAGGAGCAGGCCTTTATCGACAATCAGGTCGAAACCCTGCTCGCCATGGTTGATGACTTCAAGATCGTCAACGAAACCAAAGACCTGCCGGAACCGGTGTGGGACTATCTGAAGAAGGAAGGCTTCTTCTCCCTGATCATCCCGAAATCCTATGGCGGCCGCGAGTTCTCGGCGATTGCCAACTCCACCATCGTCACCCGCATCGCCACCAAGAGCCTGAGCGTGGCGGTCACCGTCATGGTGCCGAACTCCCTCGGCCCGGGCGAGCTGCTGATGCACTATGGCACCCAGGCCCAGAAAGATTTCTGGCTGCCGGGGCTGGCCAATGGCAAAGAGGTGCCCTGCTTCGCCCTGACCGGGCCGGAGGCGGGCTCCGATGCAGGTGCCATTCCTGACAAGGGAATCATCTGCAAAGGGATGCACAAGGGTGAAGAGGTGCTGGGTATTCGCCTCAACTGGAACAAGCGCTACATCACCCTGGCGCCGCGCGCTACCGTGCTGGGGCTGGCGTTCAAACTCTATGACCCGGAAAAACTGCTGGGTGACAAGGAAGAGCTCGGCATCACCTGCGCCCTCATCCCCACCAGCCACCCGGGCGTGCGCGTCGGCGATCGCCACTACCCCATGGGTCTGGCGTTCCTGAACGGCCCGACTTTCGGCAAGGATGTGTTTATTCCGCTCGACTGGATCATCGGCGGCCCGGATTACGCCGGTCGTGGCTGGCGCATGCTGGTGGAGTGCCTCTCCGCCGGTCGCGGCATCTCGCTGCCTGCGCTGGGCACCGCTTGCGGTCACATGGCGAGCCGCACAGTGGGCGCCTACTCCTACGTGCGTAAACAGTTCGGCATGTCCATCGGCAAGTTTGAAGGGGTGCAAGAGGCGCTGGCTCGCATCGGCGGCCTCACCTATCAGCTGGAAGGAGCCCGTCGTATGACCGCCGGTTCCCTGGACTTGGGTCAGGCACCGGCCATCGTCACCGCGATTTCCAAGTACCACATGACCGAAATGGCGCGTCAGATCATGGATGACTCCATGGACATCCACGCCGGTCGTGCCATCCAGCTGGGCCCGAAAAACTACACCGGCTACGCCTACATGGGTATTCCGGTGGCCATCACGGTGGAAGGGGCCAACATCCTGACCCGCAACCTGATGATCTTCGGGCAAGGGGCTACCCGCTGCCACCCATACGTGTTTGCCGAGCTGGAAGCGGCGGCCGATACCGACGTGGAACGCGGTCTCGAGAAGTTTGACGCCCTGCTGATGAAGCACATCGCCTTCGGCGCCGGCAACTTCTTCGGCTCCCTGTTCCAAGGGCTGACTCTGGGTCAGTTCAACAGCGCGCCGGTAGCCGGTGAAACCGCTCGCTACTACAAGCAGCTCTCCCGCATGAGTAAAGGGCTGGCCCTGTGCGCCGACGTCTCCATGCTGATGCTGGGTGGCGATCTCAAGCGCAAGGAGATGATCTCCGCCCGTCTGGGTGACGTGCTGAGCCATCTCTATCTGGCCTCCGCCACCCTCAAGCATTACGAGGATCAGGGCCGCATGGTCTCCGATCTGCCGTTCGTGCAGTACGCGGTGGAGCGCAACCTCTACCTGATTGGCAAGGCGTTCGAGGGCTTCTTCCAGAACTTCCCGAACAAGGTGGTGGGTGCCGTACTCAAGCGCGTGGTGTTCCCGTTCGGCGTCGGTTACAAGATGCCGGCAGACGATCGCTGCCACGCCATCTGTCTGGCCATGATGAAGCCGGGCGAGTTCCGCGACCGTCTGACCGCCCTCTGCTATGTGGGCAAAGACGAGGCGGATCCGGTCGGTCTGATGGAGCGCGCCTTCCAGGCCATGGTCGCTGTGCAGCCCTACGAGAAGAAGCTGGTGCAGGCCCAGAAAGAGGGCAAACTGCCCCGCAAACTGGCGCTGCCGGAGCTGGTTGCCGCCGCACTGGCCGGTTCCATCCTGAGCAAGGACGAAGCGGACAAACTGCTGGCCGCCGATGCCCTGCGCTACGAAGCCATTCAGGTAGACAACTTCGCCCCGGGCGAGCTGGAAGGCTTCTCCCAGCAACCAAGCAAGCAGCCAAACAAGGTCGAGCACGCAGCCTGATCCCTTGGCAAACCAGTACCAAACCGGCCCTCGTGGCCGGTTTTTTTGTTTGTTAACCATGCATTTACAAGCTAGGAGAATTCCAGTTAAATGCTTGAGTCCCTGTTGCAGGGGCTTTGGAAGCAAGGCCAGCGGAATGGCCGATAACAACAACTCAGGAAGAGTGAATGAACCTCGCCAAAACGGCGATCGAACGCCCCATCTGGGTGGCGGTCTCGATCGTGCTGATTTTCCTGCTGGGCCTGCTCAGCATCCGGGGACTGCCGATCCAGCTGTTCCCCGACATCGACCGTCCACACCTCAACATCTCGGTGAGCTGGCGTTCAGCCTCGCCCCAAGAGATGGAGTCGGAGATCACCGACCCCATCGAGCAGGAGATGCAGGGGGTTCAGGGGCTCAAGAGCCTTGTCAGCAACAGCTATCCCGGCTTTACCGAAATCGACATGGAGTTTGCCCTCGGCACCGACATGCAGCGGGCCCAACTCGATGTGATTTCGCGGCTGAACCGGGTCTCGGGATTGCCGGACAAGATTGGCGGCCCCTACGTCAACAACTACAGCAGCAACGATACCCTTACCTTCTTCTTCATCCAGCAACTGCCCGGCGCCAAAGGGGTGATCGATGATCATCAGGCGCTGATCGAGGCGCGGGTCAAACCCGAGCTGGAGCGCATCGAAGGGGTCTCGACTGTCGCAGTCGAGGGGATCAACGAGCGCCAGATCCAGATCCGCTTCGACCCCTACCGCGCCGCAGAGCTGGGGGTGGAGATCCCGGTGCTGGCCAGCCGGGCCACCACCGGCTGGGACGTGTCGGCCGGTACCCTCGACATCGGTCGCTGGGAGTACAAGCTGCGCTTCGCCGGTCGTTACGATGTCGAGTCGCTGGGGGACAAGGTGGTGGACTGGCGCGATGGCCTGCCCATCTATCTGCGGGATGTGGCGGAGGTAAGGGTGGCCAGGGAAGAGAACCCGGTGCTGCGGATCCAGAACGGCAATACCGCCATCGCCACCCAGATCTTCAAAGAGAGCGGTGCCAATGCCCTGGCCTCCCTTGAGGCGATCAAGGCCCGGGTGAACGAGCTCAACCGCGAGGTGCTGGAACCGGTCGGGCTGCACATGGAGCAGTCGTTCGATGCCTCCCTCTACATCAATCGCGCCGTCAGCATGGTCACTGCCAACCTGGGGCTCGGGGTGCTGCTCTCCTGTGCCATCCTCTGGCTCTTCCTGCGCCGGCTCAAGGCGACCCTGATGATTGCCCTCGCCATCCCCATCAGCATCATGCTCACCTTCTGTCTGCTCAAGGTGATGGATCGCACCCTCAATATCATCTCGCTGGCGGGCATCGCCTTTGCCGTCGGCATGGTGCTCGACGCCGCCATCGTGGTGCTGGAGAGCATCTACCGGCGCCACGAGCGGGGGGATTTGAGCAAGGCGGAGGCAGCGCTTGAAGGCACCCGTCAGGTGTGGACGGCGCTGGTCGCCTCCACCCTCACCACGGTCGCCATCTTCCTGCCGGTGCTGCTGCTCAACGATGTGGAGGGTCAGCTGTTTGCCGATCTGGCGCTGACCATCGCCTGCGCCGTGACAGTCTCCATGCTGGTCGCCGTCACCGTGCTGCCCGCGGTGGCGGCGCGCTGGATGGGGCGTGAAACACTGACAGATCCCTATGAGTCGCTGTGGCAGCGCACTACCCGTCATGTGATCCGCTGGACCTCGACCTCACGCCAGCGCTGGGCGGTCATCACCCTGATGATGAGTCTGCCGGCACTGGCCACCTGGGCGCTGCTGCCGAAGATGGACTATCTGCCGGACGTGAAACGGGACGCGGTGGATGTCTGGATGAACTTCACCCCCGGGGTCAACCTCAAGGCCCAGCGCGAAGAGGTGATCGATACCCTGATCGCCCGCCTCGCCCCCTACATGAAGGGGGAGAAAGAGCCTGCCCTCAAGAACTACTACATCTTGCGCTACCCGGGGGGCGCCCAGATTGGCGTGCGCCCCAAGGACGAGAACCGCATCAAGGAACTGGAGAGCCTGTTGATGAAACAGCTGCTGGTGGGTATTCCCGACACCCGGGTGTTCGGCGGTCAGGGGTCGCTGTTTGGCGGCTTTGACAGCGAGAACGGCGTCTCCCTGCTGCTGCAGGGGGGCAACCTGCCCGAGCTCTATCAGGCGGCCCGTACCAGCATGGGGATCCTCAGCAAGGACTTGCCGGGAGCACAGATCCGGCCCGAGCCGAGTCTCGACTTCACCGCCCCCGAGCTCAAACTGGTGCCGCAAGATCGACGTCTCGCCGAAGTGGGTTGGGATCGCACACCCCTGCCCACCATCATCCAGACCTTTGGCGACGGCTTGCGGGTCGGCGAGTATTTCGACGGCGAAGATCGGCTCGACATCATGCTGATGGGGCAGAGCTCCGCCAATCCGGACGAACTGAAGGCAGTACCGCTGGCCACCCCCTCCGGGCGCATCGTCCCCCTTGGCGAGCTGCTGCGGGTGGAGCACGACATGGGCCCGGCCAGCATCTTCCGGGCCGATGGGCGGCGCAGCATCAGCCTGCAGATAGCACCTCCGGCGGGCATGACCATGGAGCAGGTGATCGACACCCTGAAAAACCGCAGTTTTGCCGCCATCCGCCCCCTGCTGCCCGCCGGTGGCGAGCTGCGCATTGCTGGCAACGCCGACAGCCTGCAACAGGCGCTCGACAATCTGGGGACCATCTTCCTGTTCGCCGTGGTGATCCTGCTGGTGCTGCTGTGGGGAGTGTTTGCCTCCCTCAAGGATGCGCTACTGGTGCTGCTCACCCTGCCCCTAGCCTCGGTTGGCGGCGTGCTGGCGCTGCAACTGAGCGGGCTGCTGGTGCCGCTGCCGATGGATCTGCTCACCATCATCGGCTTTGTCATCCTGCTGGGACTGGTGGTCAACAACGCCATCCTGCTGGTGCATCAGACCCGCACCGCCGAGCGGGACGGCATGAGCCGTCAGCTGGCGGTGGCCGATGCCCTGCAAAGCCGGATGCGCCCCATCGCCATGACCAGTCTCACCAGCATCTTCGGCATGCTGCCGCTGATGCTGAGCCCGAGCGAAGGGAGTGAAATTTACCGCGGACTCGCCACCGTCATTGTCGGCGGCATGAGCTGCAGCACCCTGTTTACCCTGATCCTGTTGCCTGCCTTCCTGCGTCTCGGGGAACAGGTGGCGATCCCACAACCCCTGCGCCAGCGGGCCTGAGCAAGGAGCTCATCGATGACACACATGATTACCCGAATGTTGGCTGGCGCTGCGCTGATTGCAGGCAGTGCGCTACCGGTATTGGCCGATCAGGGCAAGATGGTGACCCTGGCGGATGTGACCCAAGGGGATGCGGCCGCCAATATCTGGGTCAGCGGCACGGTGGCGAGTCGCCAGCAGGCGGCACTCAGCGCCGAAGTGAGCGGCCGGGTGGAATGGATCGCCGAATTTGGCAGCCGGGTCAAAAAAGGGGATGAGCTGCTGCGCCTCGACAGCGCGGCGCTGCGCCTCTCGCTGGAGCAGGCTCGCGCCGAGCAAGCGAAATGGCAGAGCAACTTGCGCTTCGCCCGCGCCGAATCCCAGCGGATCACCCGACTGCACCAGCAAAAGAGCGCCTCCCAGAGCCAATACGACAAGGCCAGTTACGATGTGGAGCAGGCCGCGCTGGCCGAGCGGCTGGCCGCCATACAGGTGAACCAGATTGAGGAACAGCTGCGCCGCAGCCACATCTATGCCCCGTTCGACGGAGTGGTGAACAACCACTTCATCCAGCCCGGCGAGCATGTGGACGCGGGCGAGCAGGCGCTGGAACTGGTCAACCCGGATCAGCCGGATATCCGCCTGCAAGCCCCCATTCTATGGGCCCAGCAGCTGGCGCCGCAAACCCGGCTGCGGGTGGAGGGGGAGCAGCTGAGCGGTCACGGCGTCTATTACCAGCGAGCCGCCAGCGCCGATCCCAAGTCGCGCCTCATCGAGCTGCGCCTCAAACCGGAAGCGGGCAACTTCATCATCGGCTCGCCGGTAAGGGTTGCCCTGCCACTAGGGGATCAGCAAAGCATGCTGCTGCCCCGGGATGCTCTGGTGCTCGGCACCGATGGCAGCGTTGTCTATCAGGTGGCGCGAAGCGGCAAGTCGCTCAAGGTTAATCGGGTGCCGGTCACCGTGCTGTTTGGCGACAGCCAGCAGGTGGCGGTGAGCGGCGCCCTCAAGCAGGGGGATCGGGTGGTGGTACGCGGTGCCGGCAGCCTGCAGGATGGCGACACCATAGAATTGTTCAAGGGCTAGCCACGCTCGACGCAAGCTGGCCAATCTTTGCCCGCTTGACCCGGGACATACAGCCAAAAGGGCCACAGTTTGCTATCTTGGCGGCCATCACTCGCGTTTAGAGCAATCAACACCCATGAGCATTATTTTGGGCATCGATCCGGGTTCGCGGATCACCGGATACGGGGTTATCCGGGTCGTGGGCGGCAAGGCCGAATACTTGGGCTCTGGCTGCATCCGCACCGATTGCGGCGAGCTGCCGGAGCGCCTCAAGCAGGTTTATGACGGGGTATGCGAGATCATCACCCAGTTCAAGCCCACCGAGTTTGCCATCGAGCGGGTCTTTATGGCCCGCAACGCTGACTCGGCCCTGAAACTGGGGCAGGCCCGGGGCAGCGCCATCGTCGCAGCAGTCAATGCCTACCTGCCGGTGAGCGAATACTCCGCCACCCAGATCAAGCAGGCGGTGGTCGGCACCGGCGGCGCCGCCAAAGAGCAGGTGCAACATATGGTGACCCATCTGCTGAAACTCTCCGCCACCCCGCAGGCGGATGCGGCGGATGCCCTCGGCGTCGCGCTCTGCCACCTGCACACCCGCCAGAGCCTGATCAAGATGGCCGGCCGTGCCAGCAGCTCGGTACGTGGCCGCTATCGCTGAGCCCTTGTGTCGTCCACGACTCATCTCGGTATCGCAAAATAAAAAACCGCCCCGTAAATCCGGGGCGGTTTTTTATATTTCCCCACATAACGGGGCCATCACTGATGGCCCCGTTATGTTTCTCATGTTGAATGGATTTGCTCTACCCCACCTCCCCCAGCGCGCCGATCAGGGCGTCGAGCCCCTGGTCAACCTTCGAGCGCGGGCAGCCGACGTTGAGGCGGATATAGCCTGTGCCTTCGGGGCCGTAGGTGTCGCCGCGCATGATGGCGACCCGGTATTTCTCCACCAGCAAGGTTTGCAATTCATTCATCCGTTCGGTGGTGTCGATGCCAAGACCGTTCAAGTCAATCCAGGCGAGATAGGTTCCCTCGGGCACCCGATAGTCGATGGCGGGGAAGGCTGCGTTGAGGCGCGCCGCTACGTGGGCGAGATTGCCGTGCAGGTAGGATTTGAGCGCATCGAGCCAGGCAGCCCCGTCCCGATAGGCGCTGATATGGGCCAGCACCCCGAGAATGGGCGGCGATGATAGGCCATGGGCCGCCTTGAGCCGCTGCAGATAGGAGGCCCGCGCCGCGGCGTTGGCGATAAAGGCGTAGGCGCCGCCAAGGGCGGGAATATTGAAGGATTTGGAGCCCGAGCTCACCAGCGCCCAGTGATCGTCCGGTGCCACCTCGCTCCACGGCAGGTAGCGGGCAAAGCTCACATCCATATGGATGTCGTCCGAGATCACCTTGACCCCGTGGCGCTGACAGATGGCGGCCATCCGGCCCAGTTCATCCCGCGTCCAGACCCGGCCGGTGGGGTTGTGGGGGCTGCAGAGCAGCAAAATCCGGCAATCGGGACGAGCGGCTTGCTGCTCGAAGCAGGCCCAGTCGATCTGGTAGCTCCCCTCTGTTTTTTTGAGCGGACAGGGCAGCAGCACCCTGTCGTTGGCAGTCAGCATATTGCCGAAGGCGTCGTAGGCGGGGGTATGCACCAGCACCCCCTCACCCGGCGCCGACCAGAGGCTCACCAGCTGGGCAATCACATAGATGACCGAGGGGCCGTAGACCAGCGTCTCGGGGTCGAGGCTCGCCCCGTGGCGGTGGGCAAACCAGTCGCTCACCGCCCCTTTGAAGTCGTCGTGATTCCAGCGGCTGTAGCCAAATACCCCGTGCTCCAGGCGAGTTGCCAAGGTCTGGCGAATGCAGGGGGCGGTCTCGAAATCCATGTCGGAGATGGTAAAGGGGAGCAGATCGGCATGGCCAAAACGGTCGGCTACATAGTCCCACTGAGTGCAGTAGGTGCCGTGGCGGTCGACCACATGGTCGAAGTCATAAATATCGTGCATGAAGTTTCTCCCTCCATAAACAGGAGACATATTGGGAGAGGCAAACAAGGGGGGGCTTGCGCCCCCCGTTCGGATTTTATTGGCCGGTTCAGGCCCCCATCAGGCTCTGCAGCTGGTTTTTCACCAGATGCACCTGCGGGCCGATCACCACCTGCAGGTTGTGCTCGTCGAGCTTGATCACCCCGATGGCGCCGTTCGCTTTCAGTACCTTGTCATCGACCCGGCTCATATCCTGCACCGACATCCGCAGGCGGGTGATGCAGTTATCGAGCGCGAGGATGTTATCAGCGCCGCCCAGCGCATTGAGGATGATTTCACCGTTGTAACCGCTGTTGCCTGCCTTCTTGCCTGCGGGCTGGGCAGCCTCGCTGGTCTCGATTTCGCGACCGGGGGTTTTCAGGTTAAAGCGCACGATGGCGAAGCGGAACACGCTGTAGTAGATGGCAAACCAGATGGCCGCCGCGACCGGCACCAGATACCACTTGGTGGCGGTGCCCTGCAGCACGCCGAACACCAGAAAATCGATGAGGTTGCCGTCCGTGTTGCCGATGGTGACGCCGAGCAACCCCATGGTCATAAAGCCCAGACCGGTCAGGATGGCGTGAATAACGTAGAGCACCGGTGCCACGAACAGGAACAGGAACTCCAGCGGCTCTGTGATGCCGCCGATGACGCAGGCCACCACGCCGGAAACCAGCAGTGCCTTGATCTTGCCGCGATTTTCCGGGCGGGCGCAGTGATACATGGCGAGCGCCGCACCCGGCAGACCGCCGAGGAAGGCAGGCATCTTGCCCTGAGAGAGGAAGGAGGTGGCAGAGACCGAGAAGCCGCTGGTGTCGGCGCAGGAGAGCTCGGCGTAGAAGATATTGAGGGCGCCGCTCACCTCGTGACCACATACCAGCTGGGTGCCGCCCGCTTCGGTAAAGCGAATAAGCGCCACCAGAATGTGGTGCAGGCCTAGCGGCAGCAGCAGACGCTCACCGGTACCGAACAGGAAGGGGCCGAAGGGACCGGCGTGGGAGATGAGCGCCCCGATGCCATTGATGCCGGCAGCAAACCAGGGCCAGACGAACGGCACGACCAGACCGACTACACCCAGCACCAGCGCGGTGATGATGGGCACGAAGCGGGCACCGCCGAAGAAGGCGAGCGCATCGGGCATCTTGTAGGTGTAGAAACGGGCGTGGAGCTTCGCGACGATCACCCCGACGATGATGGCCCCCAGAATCCCGGTGTCGATGGAGCTGATGCCGAGGATCGATTTCACCCCGTAGGCCTTCTCCGCCGCCGCGTCACCGATGACGTTAGCCACGGTGAGGTAGAAGTTGATGGAGAGGTTGAGCGCCGCATAGCCGACGAAACCGGCAAAGGCCGCGACCCCCTTCTCTTCTCGCGCCAGCCCGAGCGGAATGGCCACCGCAAACATCACCGGCAGGTAGATAAAGGCCACCAGCCCCACCTTGGTCATCCAGAGGAACAGCAGTTGCAGCACGGTATTGTCGAGGAAGGGCATGCTCTGCTTGACCGCATCGCTGGTGAGCGAGCTGCCGACACCGAGCAGGATGCCCGAGAAGGCCAGCAGGGCGACCGGCAACATAAAGGTCTTGCCGAGGCTCTGCAGGAACTCCCAGATGGTGGATTTGGCTTGAGGCTTGGCCATGAAACGGCTCCTTGTGAATAGACAGCAATATCTGCGGCTGCCCTCCCCCGCTCGAGGCAATCTCGAAGCAAAAGGCGCGGGTCAGCATCAGGTTTTGCTGGATGATAAAACGTTTTATCAATTTACAAGTGCCGACAGGATCACAGAATAAGGGGGCTGGCTGACGGCAGGATCCAAATTTGTGAGCCGGATCGGCCAGATGGTGATGTAACGTTTCACTTGGGCATATGAGCAGGTATGCTGGGGCCTCGCTTTCAACTGTCCGTCGTCCATTCGCCCTATGTCGCCCAAATCCCTCTCTGCCAAAGCCACCAAGATCACCGATGTCGCCCAGCGGGCGGGAGTGTCGGTCACCACCGTCTCCATGGTGCTCAACGGCAAGGGACGTATCTCCCCGGCCACCGCCGAGCGGGTGCAACAGGCGATAAAAGAGCTCGACTATGTGCCCAACAGCGCCGCCGCCAACCTGCGCAGCCAGCAGTCCAATCTGGTGGGGCTGATCCTGCGCGACATCACCGACCCCTTCTATACCGAGGTGACCGCCGGGGTGAGCGAGGTGCTGGAGCAGCAGGGCTATCTGCTGTTTCTGACCCAGTGCGGCCACAGCCCGGAGCGGCTGCAGCAGAGCATCCACTCCCTGTCACGGCAAGGGGTGGCGGGCATCATCTTCAATCCGGTGCGCGGCGCGGCGGCCAAAACCCTGGAAACCCTGCTCGACTCCGAGCTGCCGGTGGTGTGCGCCGCCCGCTCCTACTATCGGGATGACGTGGACTTTATCGGCCCCGACAACACCCACGCCGCCAAGCAGGCCACCACCTACCTTATCGAGCAGGGGCACCGCCATATCGCCTATGTCGGCGGGCGGGCCGACTCCCTCACCCGTGCCGAGCGGATCGGCGGCTACTGCGCCAGCCTGCTGCAATATGGCCTGCCCTTCAAACCGGAGTGGGTACTGGAGTGCGAGCGCACCCAGCGCAGCGCCGCCGACACCATCGCCCAGCTGCTGCACCAGCATCCCAAGGTGACCGCCGTGCTCTGCCACTACCCCGAGGTGGCGCTCGGCGCCATCTATGGCGTCGAGACGAGCGGCCGCACCGTGGGCAAGGACAACTACATCGGCCAGCAGGTGGCCCTGCTCGGCTTTGACGATGTGGCGGAGGCCGAACTCACCTCCCCCGCCCTCACCTTCGTCAGCTCACCGGCCCGCGAAATCGGCCGTCAGGCGGCAAAACGACTGCTGACCCGGATGCAGCAACCCGAGCTCGCCCCCAACCGCCATATCATCACCCCCAATCTGCAAAAACGGGAGTCGGCCTGAGCTGGCTGGACAAGCCCGAGCTCGCCCCACCCGCCATATCATCACCGCTCACCAGCAAACCGCAGAAGCGAGAATCAGCCTGAGCTGGCTGGACAAGCCCGAGCTCACCCCACCCGCCATATCATCACCACTCACCAGCAAACCGCAGAAGCGGGCATCGACCAGAGGCACACGGCTGCGGCGCGCGGGCAAATAACAAAGAGGGGGCGCAAAAATGTGAGCCTGCTCACTGCGTCAGCAAGGAGAGATTGAGAGCCAAGTGGAGAGGAATATGATGGGCGCCTGCCTCACTTCACGAGCCCATTTATGAGCAACCCGCACGACCAGAACCCGCCGAGTGAAATCCATCGCTGTGACAAATGCAGGGAGCGTACCCGCCATCTCGTGGTATTGGTCGCCCGCGATCACAGCCAGGACATCATGCCCAAGGATCCGCGCAAAGCCTTCTGGCAAGCCTTTACTTCCAGCAGCATCACCAACTGGGCGTTTGGTGAAACACTGGCCTACCAGACCACCCATGTAAAACATCTTATTTGCGAACGCTGCGGGGAGAAGTTTCTGGAGTATTGAGTGGCGATAGTACCCGGCAAGAAGTGACGCTCAGCTTGCGGTCACTTTACCAAGCGGTCAGATAACAGCCGATTATTAAGCAATTTATTGATCTTTGGCAGGTTTTTGCCCGACTGCGGTTTTACCCTGCCCCTCTCTCGATTAATATGCTCCACTTGGCAACCACTCTTGCAGAGATAACCCTGTGCAGCCGTTTCGCCATCCACCACATCGCCGGATAACCGCAGCAGGCTGGAGGCTGTAATCCACGGGCGGTAGCGTGGGCTTTGCTTCCAGCAAACAATATGAATTCAAACCTAAATACCAAATAATTATTTAAATAATTAGCAGTGATATAACCTTCATTAAAAGGTGGGTAGCTCATAATGAAAATAGATACCAACAACATTAAAAATGTTGATTTAAAAAACCATCTTCATTTTAAAATCTTCATTGTTGGAACTTCAAATAGAAAAGGTAGTGGGAGAAATAATTGCTCTGGCTATAACATCAACAAACATATATTCAATGGGATGTCTGTTGACGAGTATCAAAATATGATTATTGAAAACTTCTCTAAGAGTGATCCTCAATACTCTTTAACCAAACACTTAAAATATGACATTGAAAAAGGTTTTATTGAGCTTCATGGAATATAAACCTTAGTTCGCAATGAACATTTTACATATTTTAAATAAGTTTAAATTAATTCTTCCTTTTCATTAAAGACAGGGCCGTTTTTGTGAAAAAACAGAACTTTAATATCGCCGTATATATAGACATGGAAAATGTCTCATCTCTCGACTTTATCCTTGAAGATTTAATGAATTCTTTATTAAGTTCAGATGAAGGATTAAATAGCATTTTTGCAATAAAATCAGCATATGGTAACCAGTCTACGTCAAAAAAGACGCTAAAAGAACAAATCATAAACCATAACTTTACGATTTTGGATACACCCAAAATAGGAACAGAAAAAAATAGAGCTGACCTTTTTATCAGCTTAGATGCTTTTGAAACATTATATTTAGGAAACCCACAAATTGATCGCTATTGTTTTCTTACTAGCGATTCTGATTTCACTGTCATTGGTGATAGGCTAAGGAAATTTGGAAAAGAGGTTTGGTTAATTTGCAAGCGTAAGGATAAAGATAGAGCAATTCTTGCTAAATCTTTTGACAACCTAATTTTTCTAGAGGATTTTTCAACTAAAAACACTATTAAGATTGAAAATAAAATTGAGCGGTTGTTTGTCGCTGCGATCAAAAACATTAATAGAGATAAATTACCTACAAATGTTTCCATCGCAAATTCTAGTATGAAAACTATAGATCCAAGCTTCGATATTTCTAAAACAGAATATAAAGTATTCATGAATTTAGTCAGAGAAATGAGTAAAAATGGGTACATAAAATATGATTCTCTCCCATCAGGCTTAAATCGTCTCACGGAAATATTAATTTAAGAGAACCAGCTGACCATAACGATAATAGACAAGGATCCCGCCGTTATGTTTGAGTACGTCGAAAAACTGCAAACGCGCATCGCTACCATGGTCAGCCAGAACGAAGCCGGGATCCGGCAGGCGGCCCACTGGTTTAGCGAGGCCATCGTTCACAACCAGATGATCCATATGCTGGGCACCGGACACTCTCATATGGTCGGGCTGGAGGGGTTTATCCGTGCCGGTGGCCTTGGCAATATCAACGCCGTGCTCGACTCCACCGTCACCACAGCCGATGGCGCCCTGCGCAGTTCGGCGCTGGAAAAACTGCCCGGGCTTGCCGCCATCCTGTGGGAGGAGCAGCCGATTGCGCCGGGGGATCTGATGGTGGTCATCTCCAATTCGGGGCGCAACGCCCTGCCCATCGAGTGGGCCCAGCTTGCCAGAGTACGCGGCCACAAGGTGATCGCTATTACCTCGGTGGCGCAATCGGCACAAAATCCGAGTCGTCACCCTTCAGGCCAGAAACTGATGGAGCTGGCCGATCTGGTACTGGACAACTGCGTGCCGCCGGGCGATGGCCTGTGCGAAGTCAATGATCGGGTCACTGGCGCCTTCTCCTCCATCTCCGGCATGGTGCTGATCAATACGCTGGTAGTCGAAGCGCAGAAACTGGCGCTGGTACAAGGCGTCACCCCGCTTATTTTCTCCAGCCAGAATGTAGATGGCTTTAATAACGATGATGTTTACCGCCATTTCCAAGGGCGATTGAAGTCGATGTAAGCAATTAAGATATTGTCGCGGTAAACGTTGGGCTTCACTTCGTTCAGCTCCAACCTACGATGTTTGGCCCAACATACGAGATGTTCCAGAAAAGAGCGCTCAGAGATGAAACGAATTCTGATTATTGGCAACTCGGGATCGGGCAAGAGCTGGTTGGCGGCTCGATTGGCTGAGCAGTTAACTATCCGAGAGGTCAATCTGGACACCATTGTCTGGCAACCGGGCGGCTTTAACCAAAAACGGCCCCAGCATGAGATTGATCATGCCATTCAAACACTTGCTCAAGAGCCATCATGGGTGGTCGAAGGGGTATTTGGTGCCCTGGCCGAGCAACTGCTTGATGCCGCCGATACCCTGCTTTTTCTGGATCTCGACTGGTCTGTATGCCGTGATTCACTGCTATCGCGCGGATCACAAAGTGCCAGGCAACGGGATGCAGTGGCAGCCGAAGAGAGTTTTCAACAACTGCTGGAGTGGGCATCGGAATATGGGCAGCGAGCCGGCAAAAGCTCCCGCCAATTCCATCGCGAGCTGTTTGATCGATTCCCAAACGACAAGCACCGTTTCACGACTCGCACAGAGGTACATAGCTATCTCACGCAACTGACCACTCATAGCTAACGGGGTAGAGGATGACGCAACAGGAGCTGGCGAAAATGGGGGGCGCTTCGGTAAGTATCCAGCTGCTGGATGGCAAACCCTGTATCAGAAAAAGCGGCGCATCGCCTGTCGAGCGCCATTTCTACCAACGCGCCGCACTTCATTTGAGCGGGCTCAACACTCCTACCCTGCTCAAGGTCGAAGGGGAGACCCTGTTCCTTGAGCAGATCCCTCATCCGGTCACGCTCACGCAGCTGCACCACAACGAACAGACCTTTGCTCAGCTGGCCAGCCTGCATAACGCCAACTATCAGCCCGACTTTGCGGTGAAAACTCACGGCTGGTCGCTCGTCGACACCAACGAAGCGCTCTCTGTACTCTGCCTGCCGGAAGCGGTAAACGAGAAGATCCGCCATATCCAGCAACTTGGTCACGAACTATTCGAGGAGTCATGCCTGATTTCGGGAGACAGCAATGAGGGCAACTGGGGCACCCGCAACAATGGTGAGCTGGTGTTGTTTGACTGGGAGCGATTTGGTTATGGCAGTCCGGCCATCGATCTGGCCCCGCTGGTGCCGCGGATGGGTTCGCTGGCTGAATATGAAACCATCATTGAACGCTATCTGTGCCACAGTTCGCTGCTCTCTGGCGACCGGTTGCTGCGCCATCTCGTCATGGCCAAGTGCTGGCTGATTATTGAAGTCACCAATCTGCTGACCAGAAGGGAGAAGCCGCAGGCACAGCAATATCTGGAGTGGTATCGGCAACAAGTTCCCAACTGGCTGGAGTCGGTGGCGCATATTGTGTAGTCCGTAGGTTCGAATAGCGGAGCGTATTCGGACGTTCGCGTTATAACCTATCTCTTTTCAGCCATCCCTCTCTTGCCACCACACTTTCTTCCCAAACAACGCCCCTCTGCGCTCGCCCAGCCAATGCGATTGGCCTCCGCCATCAGGCGCATAAAAATCCTAATCCGCCCGACGAAACTGCGACTTTTTGTGAGAAAGGTCACATCTTATAACGCCTTAAAACCACATATAAATCCAGACCCCGCTGGTGATTAATTTATTGACATGATGCATTACAAACCTGGTTACGAGACCAGTCACAATCCATTTATTTGTTTTTAAAGACAAAATTAGCAATAACCTGAAAATGGTGAGTCCTGCCTGAAAACGAGATCTTCATCACATCGCGTTTTGCTGCGCACAAAAATCCAGTGATTAGCACATTTGTCCGATAGGGAGGGTGCGGGTGAGCCGCGATAATGATCAGGTCATTTTTATCCAGTACGTCGATACGTACTCACGCATAGCTTCCGTCACCGGAAGCGGGGAGAGCGCCATGATCACCACCTTGATCAATGAACATCTGATCAACCTCGATTTGAAAGCGACGCGTAAGGAAGAGGTCTTCACCGAGATGGCCCGCCTGCTGGCGTCGCAAGGCAAGGTCAGCAACGAGCAGGCCTTTATCAAGGATCTGTGGGCCCGCGAAGATCTGGGTAACACCGGCTTTGAAGAGGGCGTGGCCCTGCCCCACGCCAAGAGTGCGGCGGTGTGCAATCCGGCGGTCGCCATCGGCATCAGTCGCAACGGCATCGAGTACGGCGCCGAAGATGGCAAGCCGTCCCACATTTTCTTTATGATCGCCTCCCCCGATGGCGGCGCCAACCACCATATCGAAGTGCTGGCCGAGCTCTCCGGCAAGCTGATCGAAGAGGGCTTTATCGCCAAACTGCTGGCGGCAAAAACCCCGGCCGATGCGCTGGCGCTGCTGCTGACCAAGAAAGAGGAGCAGAGCGCGGCCCCGACCACCAGCAAGGGCTTTATCATCGGTGTCACCGGCTGCCCGGCTGGTATCGCCCACACCTATCTGGCGGCCGAGTCGCTGGAGCGCGCCGCCAAGGAGCTGGGTTATGAGGTGAAGGTGGAGACCAACGGCTCCATCGGCGTCAAGAACAGCCCGACCGCAGACGAGATTGCCCGCGCCACCGCCATCGTGGTGGCCTGTGACAAGCAGGTGGACATGGCCCGCTTCGCTGGCAAGCCGCTCATCAAGACCGGCGTGAAAGCCCCCATCAAGGATGGCAAGGGTCTGATCGAGCAAGCCCTGAAAGCCCCCGCCTATGTGGCTGGCAAAGAAGATACAAAAGGTGAAGAGAAGAGCGCGGGTGGCAGTTCCGATCTCTATCGCTACCTGATGAACGGCGTATCGCACATGATTCCGTTCGTGGTGACCGGCGGTCTGTTGATTGCGCTGGCACTGGCCATCGGCGGCAACCCGACCCCGAGCGGCATGCAGATCCCGGAAGGGAGCATGTGGAACCAGATCCTCAACGTGGGCGTGGCCGCCTTCACCCTGATGATCCCCATTCTGGCGGGCTATATCGCCTACGCCATCGGTGATCGTCCGGCGCTGGCACCGGGCTTTATCGGCGGCTGGATCGCCAACAACGGCAGCTTCTACGGCGCGGATGCCGGTACCGGCTTTATCGGTGCCATCATTGCGGGCCTCCTGGTCGGTTATCTGGTGCGCTGGATTGCCACTCGCCAGTACCACAAGATGGTGCAACCGCTGGTGCCGATCCTGATCGCTCCCATCGTCGGCTCCCTGTTTATCGCTGCGGTATTCATCTTCATCATCGGCGCCCCGATTGCCGACATGATGACCGGCCTCAACGCCATGCTGCTCTCCATGAGCGGTGGCAGTCTGGTGCTGCTGGGTATCGTGCTCGGTGGTATGGCTGGTTTTGATATGGGTGGCCCGGTCAACAAGGTGGCGTTCCTCTTCTCCGTCGGCATGATCGCCTCCGGCCAGACCCAGTTTATGGGCGCCATGGCTTGCGCCATCCCGGCTGCGCCCCTTGGCATGTCGCTGGCGACCGTGCTCGGTCGCAAGCTCGGTATCTTCGATGCTTCTGAAATCGAAGCGGGCAAAGCTGCCGGCGCCATGGGTCTGGTGGGTATCTCCGAAGGGGCGATTCCGTTCGCCGCCCGTGACCCGCTGGCCGTTATCCCGGCCAACATTCTGGGCAGCATGACCGCCGCTGTGATGGCCTTCCTGTTTGGCATCACCAACAGCGTTGCCCACGGTGGCCCCATCGTGGCCCTGCTGGGCGCCGTCAACAAGCCGCTGCTGGCCCTGCTCTGCATGATCTGCGGTGCCATCGTCACCGGCGTGGTGGCGGTTGCCCTGAAAAAACTGCGGGTCAAGAAGAGTGACGAGGTGACCCTGGCCAAGGCGGCCTGAGTGCCCCCTCGCCATCGCGGCTCGTAAAACATGACAAGAGGCCACCCCACGGGGTGGCCTCTTGTTTTTGGGATGGCTGGCGGGCTGTATTCCCCAATATCGACACTCACGAAATGGTGGTCGATAAGCCCTATCCCTTAACTTCTCCCTTCACCTCTCCCCTTGCCTTTCCCTGGCTCCCTTCTGGCCTCTCCCCTCCTCAGCCCAGCACTCAAACAGAGCGCCAAACTGGCTGAAATGGCAGCAATCCGGCGTCAGCGGTGTGATGTTTCTCACGCTTTGTCCGCGAAAGCGCAAAAACTAGGAAAATTTCCTATCCCCACTAGGGATGGCTCTCAAGCCATTTTTTGCCCCTCTTATTAGAGTCACCCCACCTGATGTCGTGACCCGCACCGCGACGGGCAATGTGCCCCGTCATCCCGTGCCGGGCCCGGGTTTATATGGATGGAGCGTCGAGCGCAGCAACGGCTGACAGCCCCGACGTTCCGTTCTCCCTTCCGTGGCGTGACCTCGAACAACCTATCTACAAATGAGGGGCGCGGCGGAAATACCGTCTATCTCGCAGAGGATGAACGAAGATGTTGAAATTGCTCCAACAGGTCCGGGTCCCCACCCTGGACCTGCCGGTCGAAGCCCGGCGCAAGCTCTGGTTCAAGCCGTTTATGCAATCTTATCTGGTTGTATTTATTGGCTATTTGACCATGTATCTGATCCGCAAGAACTTCAACATTGCGCAAAATGACATGATCCAGGAGTACGGTCTCTCCATGACCGAGCTTGGCATGATCGGCCTTGGCTTCTCCATCACCTACGGGGTAGGCAAGACCATCGTCTCCTACTATGCCGATGGCAAGAACACCAAGCAGTTCCTGCCGCTGATGCTGATCCTCTCCGCGCTGTGCATGCTGGGCTTCAGTGCCAGCATGGGCGGCACCGGTTTCAGCCTCTACTTCATGATCTTCTTCTATGCCCTGAGCGGTTTCTTCCAGAGCTGTGGCGGTTCGTGCAGCTACTCCACCATCACCAAGTGGACCCCTCGCAACAAGCGCGGCACCTATCTGGGTATGTGGAACCTCTCCCACAACGTGGGCGGTGCCGGTGCGGCCGGTGTGGCGCTGTTCGGTGCCAACTACCTGTTTGATGGCAACGTGCTCGGCATGTTTATCTTCCCCTCCATCATCGCGCTGATCGTCGGCTTTATCGGCCTGCGCTTTGGTAGCGATTCACCGGAAGCCTATGGCCTTGGCAAGGTGGAAGAGCTGTTTGACGAAGTGGCGAGCGAAGAGGATATCGCCACCGAAGAGCAGAAGCTGACCAAGTGGCAGATCTTCGTGAAGTATGTGCTGCTCAACAAGGTGATCTGGCTGCTCTGCTTTGCCAACATCTTCCTCTACGTGGTGCGTATCGGTATCGACCAGTGGTCTACCGTCTATGCCCACCAGGAGCTGGGCTTCTCCAAAGACGTGGCTATTCAGGGCTTTACCTTCTTCGAAGTGGGCGCACTGGTCGGCACCCTGATGTGGGGTTACCTCTCCGACCTGGCCAATGGCCGTCGTGGTCTGGTTGCCTGTGTGGCACTGGCGCTGATCATCGCCACCCTGGGTCTCTACCAGCATGCGACTACCCAATTTATGTTCCTGGGCTCCCTGTTCACCCTGGGCTTCCTGGTGTTTGGTCCGCAGTTGCTGATCGGCGTCGCCGCCGTGGGCTTCGTCCCCAAGCAGGGCATCAGTGTGGCCGATGGTGTCAAGGGCACCTTCGCTTACCTGATTGGTGACAGCTTCGCCAAACTGGGTCTGGGCATGATCGCCGATGGCACCCCCATTTTCGGTCTGACCGGCTGGACCGGCACCTTCGCGGCGCTGGATATCGCAGCCGCCGCCTGTCTGGTGCTGATGGGTTGTGTCGCGGTCGCCGAGGAGCGCAAGATCCGCCGCATCAAGCGCGAACTGAAAGCCGCCGAGCTGGCTGCCCAGACCGCCTGATAGCCATAACAACAGACGCAGATTGTGCAGGGCCACCCACAGGGGTGGCCCTTGTTGTTTGGGAAAATCCCAATCCCTGCAGGCCCATATCAACCTGCACTGCCGTTCAAGGGACGGGCATATCCCCATCAAGATCCCACTTTTCATATGGACTTTTGGTAAAAGCCCCCCGCTGGCGCTATCTTGTTGCTCCCCCTTGTCAGCATCACAGAGAGCAGATGAAGATCGTCGCCGTCACCGCTTGCCCGACCGGTATCGCCCATACCTATATGGCTGCCGATGCCCTGCAAAAAGCCGCCACTGGGCTGGGACTCAAGATCAAGGTCGAGACACAGGGCGCCATGGGCATGGAAAACATGCTGACCGCCCGCGATATTGCCAGCGCCGACCTGGTGCTGATTGCCTCCGATATCGAGATTGAGCAGAAAGAGCGCTTCCTCGGCTGCACCATCCATCAGGTGAGACTGGAAACCGTGCTGCTGGATGCCAACGCCGTACTCAAGGCCCTGCCGATCCCGGCCTGATGCTGACCCGCGAAATCACCTTCTACTGCCAGCAGGGGTTGAGCATCACCCAGGCCAAGCAGTTGAACCGGCTGGCGGGGATGTTCAAATCCACCATCCGCTGTGCCAACCTCACCCGGCGCCAGACCGTTGCCGCCAGCAACCAGCTCTCCCTGTTGACCCTCGCCACCCAGCCCGGCGATCTCTGCCAGTTGCAAATTGAAGGGTGCGATGCCGAGCTCGCCCACATGGCCTTCACCTGCTGGTGCGGCGAACTGGGTCAACCGCTGGTGCGCCCACGCACCGCCGCGCTGGCGGAGTTGCGACTGGCCAACGTCCTGCCCGACTACCATTTTGCCCTGCGCCAGCTGGCCCACAGCCCCGAACCGCTGACCAAGGCCGAAGCGCTCGAGCATCTTATCGATCTGCTGCCCGCCGAACTGATCACCGACCGCGCCACACTGACCGCCGCGGTGGAGCGGCGCGAGCAGGTCTCGGCCACCATCATCCGCCCCGGCCTTGCCATGCCTCATGTATTGAGCGAAGGGATCAGCCAGCCAGCGCTGACCCTACTCAATTGCAAGGAGCCCATTGAGTGGGGCTCTCAAATCGGGCCGGTGCAGACCGTTATTCTGCTAGCGGTGCCGGTTGGTAGCGGACGGGAGACCCTGCGCCCCCTTACCCGACTGGCGCAGGCGATGATCGACGATGTGGTCAGCCACGCCCTGCTGTTGGCGGGCTCGGCCCCCGCCCGTCAGGCTATCGTGATCGAGAGCCTGCTGAGCTAGGCGAAGTGGCTCTGGGCGCTGCTTGCTGTAACGCCAGCCATTCATCCAGCCCTCAGCACCCTGTGGTACACTCGCTGCCATCGTCTGTCTGAAGTGTGTATCCGATGAAATCTCCCCGCTCCCGTCTCTCTGTCAGCCGCGCGCCGCGCGATAACGCCCCGCGCACGGCGGCCAAACCAGCCGCCCCCCGCCATGCATCCCCCCGCAAACCGGAGCTGGCCCCAGAGGATCGCAAATTGCTCCTGCTGAACAAGCCCTACATGGTGCTCTGCCAGTTCACCGACGAGGCGGGCCGCGAGACCCTCAAGGATTACATCAAAGAGCCCGGCATCTATGCCGCAGGGCGGCTCGATCGCGACAGCGAGGGGCTGCTGCTGCTCACCAACGATGGCAAGCTGCAGGCACGCCTCACCCAGCCGGGGGAGAAGACCCCCAAGACCTACTGGGTGCAGGTAGAAGGCATCCCGAGCGAGGAGAAACTGGCCGCCCTGCGCGCCGGGGTGGAGCTCAATGACGGCATGACCCTGCCCGCCGGGGCGCGCATCATGGATGAACCTGCGGTGTGGCCGCGCAATCCGCCGATCCGCGAGCGCAAGGAGATCCCCACCAGCTGGCTGGAGATCAAAATCATCGAGGGACGCAACCGGCAGGTACGGCGGATGACCGCCCATATCGGCCACCCCACCTTGCGCCTTATTCGCTACGCCATCGGCGACTGGACCCTGGATGGACTGGCACCCGGCGAGAGCCGCAGCCTGCCCGCCCCCGAGCTGGTGCCGAGCTCCAGCAGCCGCCCGCGTCCCTCCTCATCTCGTTCAGGCGCTTATACCGCCAAACCGGCCAAACCGGCAGGGGAGGCACCACGGCGGGCCAGCCAGCCGAGACGGGACGAGCGCCCCCGCAGCACTCACCCAACCGAGCGCGCAGCCACGAACCCGACCGGCGGCAAACCCCGCAGCAGCGGTCGAGGAACGGCACGCAGACCCGCCCGTGCGGGCAATCCCAATAACAACGACAAGGAGTCATGATGAGCAATCAGGCAGAGCAATCGGCCACCAGCCACGCCCGCATGGAGGCGCGCCTGACGGTCGCCGCCCTGGTGCAGTGGCAGGGGCGCTTTCTGGTGGTGGAAGAGGAGATAAAAGGCCAGCGCCGTTTCAACCAGCCCGCCGGCCATGTGGAGCCGGGGGAAAACCTGCTTGAAGCGGCCTGTCGTGAGCTGAAAGAGGAGACGGGTCTGACCGCCACGCCGACCGCCTGGCTTGGTACCTATCTGTTCAAACCGGCCGACAGCGAGGCCACCTATGTGCGCACCGCCATCATCTTCGACCTTGAAAAAGCGCCGGGTCAGCACCATCCAGAGGATCCTGACGGCGATATCCTCGCCTGCCACTGGCTCACCCTGGAGGAGATCGCCGAGTGCAAACCGGCCCTGAGAAGCCCCTTGGTGTGGCAGTGCATCGAGGATTATCTGGCGGGCACCCGCCTGCCGCTCTCTGCGCTCAAGGCCTTTATCCAGAGCTAGGGGCAGAGCAGGCATCCGCTGGCAATCGCCACAAGAAAAACGATTTCCTGTCGCAAGGTTCCTGATGGGGACAGTGGCATGGAGATGTGACCGGGGGCGCAAAACTCTGGTAGAATACGCCCCGTTTAAACGAACTGGTAACTTCGACTAATGACAGACAACAGCCAAATCAAGGTGATCGTCGGCATGTCCGGCGGCGTGGATTCTTCCGTCTCGGCCTACCTGCTCCAGCAGCAGGGCTATCAGGTCGAAGGCTTGTTCATGAAGAACTGGGAAGAAGACGACACGGACGAGTACTGCTCTGCCGCCCAGGATTTGGCTGATGCCAAGGCCGTCTGCGACAAGCTGGGGATGAAACTCCACACCATCAACTTCGCGGCCGAGTACTGGGACAATGTGTTCGAGCACTTCCTCGAAGAGTACAAGGCTGGCCGCACGCCAAACCCCGATATCCTTTGCAACAAGGAGATCAAGTTCAAGGCGTTCCTCGAATTTGCCGCCGAAGAGCTGGGTGCCACCTACATCGCCACCGGCCACTATGTGCGCCGTGACGACAGCACCGGCCGCCCGCGCCTGCTGCGCGGTCTCGATACCAACAAGGATCAGAGCTACTTCCTCTATACCCTGAGCGAGAAGCAAGTGGGTCAGAGCCTGTTCCCGGTTGGCGATCTGGAGAAGCCCGAGGTGCGCCGCATCGCCGAACAGCTGGATCTCATCACCGCCAAGAAGAAAGACTCCACCGGTATCTGCTTTATCGGCGAACGCAAGTTCAAGGACTTCCTGGCCAAGTTCCTGCCCGCCCAACCCGGTAAAATCGAGACCGTGGATGGCAAGGTGATCGGCGAGCATCAGGGTCTGATGTATCACACCCTGGGCCAGCGCAAGGGGCTCGGTATCGGTGGTCGTAAAGATGCCACCGAAGAGGCCTGGTATGTGGTCGACAAAGAGGTCGAGCGCAACGTGCTGGTGGTGGCGCAGGGCGAGCATCCCCGCCTCTACTCCGACGGTCTCATTGCCAGCCAGCTGCACTGGGTGGATCGCACTCCCATTCGCGAGCCCCGCCGCTGCACCGTCAAGACCCGCTACCGTCAGCAGGATATCCCCTGCCTGATCCAGCCCATCGACGACGAGACCATCCGGGTCATCTTCGACGAGAAACAGGCTGCGGTGACCCCGGGCCAATCCGCCGTCTTCTACGACGGGGAAGTGTGTCTGGGCGGCGGTATCATCGAACAACGTTTCAGCCATCCGGTTTGAATCCTTAACAGAAGGCAGCAGACGTGAGCGACAAATTCCAAGACAGAACAATGGCCTTTGCCGGCATCTGCCAGGCCGCGTATCTGGTGCAGAAGGTGGCCCGAGACGGCAGCTGTGACGAGGCGGCCCTGCGCGAGAGCCTCTCCAGCATTCTGGTGACCAACCCGAGCCAGCCGCTCGAGGTGTTCAACAACACCCATCTGGCCATTCGCGACGGCTACCGTGCGCTGGTCGAGCAGCTGGGTGCCGACGGCAGCCAGAAAAATGCCGAGCTGACCCGCTACGTGGTAAGCCTGATTGCACTGGAGCGCAAGCTGGCCAAGCGCAAGGACATTCTCAACATGCTGGGTGAGCGGATCAGCCAGATTGGCCGCCAGCAACAGCACTTCGATCTGCTCGACGAGCAGATTTTGGCCAACATGGCGAGCATCTACAGCGATCTTATCAGCCCCATCGGGCCACGCATCCAGGTGGCGGGTACCCCGCTGTTCCTGCAGCAACCGCTGGTGCAGCACAAGGTGCGCGCCCTGCTGCTGGCAGGCATTCGTGCCTGCGTGCTGTGGCGCCAGCTCGGTGGCAGCCGCACCCAGATCATCTTCGCTCGCAAGAAGATGGTGGAGCTGGCCAAACGTTACTAATCATCGGCTCGTGCGCGGGCAAGCGAGGTCGACATCAGGGTGAACAGCCGCACATCAGCCTTGATGACGACTCAGCCCCACGCGCGAGTGGATACGGATCCCCCACACAAATCATCAGGAGTTCACCCCATGGAGCTGTCCGCGCTGACTGCTGTTTCCCCGATTGACGGTCGTTATGGCGACAAGGCCGATGCCCTGCGCCCTATCTTCTCCGAATTCGGCCTGCTGCGTTTTCGCGTCGAAGTCGAGGTGCGCTGGTTGCAAAAACTGGCCAGCCACGCCGGGATCCCGGAAGTCCCTGCCCTGAGCGCGGCCGCCAACGCCCTGCTCGATGGCATCGTCAGCAACTTCAACGAGAGTGACGCCGCCCGCATCAAACAGATCGAGCGCACCACCAACCATGATGTGAAAGCGGTGGAGTACTTCCTCAAAGAGAAAGTCGAAGTGAACCCGGAGCTGGCGGCTGTCAGCGAGTTCATCCACTTCGCCTGCACCTCAGAAGACATCAACAACAACTCCCACGGTCTGATGCTGAAAACCGCTCGCGAAGAGGTCATCAAGCCTTATTGCGAAAAGCTGATCAGCGAGCTCAAGCGTCTGGCCCACGAGTACCGTGACATGCCGCTGCTCTCCCGCACCCACGGCCAGCCGGCGACCCCGAGCACCATGGGCAAGGAGATGGCCAACGTCGCCTACCGTCTGGAGCGCCAGTTCAAGCAGATCATGGCGGTGGAGATCCTCGGCAAGATCAACGGCGCAGTCGGCAACTACAACGCCCACCTCAGCGCCTACCCGGATGTGGACTGGCACCAGTTCTCCGAGCAGTTTGTTACCTCCTTGGGCCTGACCTGGAACCCCTACACCACCCAGATCGAGCCGCATGACTACATCGCCGAGCTGTTCGACGCCATGGCCCGCTTCAACACCATCCTGATCGACTTCGACCGCGATGTGTGGGGTTACATCTCCCTGGGCCACTTCAAGCAGCGCACCATCGCGGGGGAAATCGGCTCCTCCACCATGCCGCACAAGGTCAACCCCATCGACTTCGAGAACTCCGAAGGCAATCTGGGTCTGGCCAATGCCGTGTTCCAGCATCTGGCGAGCAAGCTGCCTATCTCTCGCTGGCAGCGTGATCTGACCGACTCTACCGTACTGCGCAACCTGGGTGTGGCGGTGGGTTACTCACTGATTGCCTATCAGGCGACCCTGAAGGGCATCTCCAAGCTGGAAGCCAACGACGCCGCCATGGCCGCCGATCTGGATGCCAACTGGGAAGTGCTGGCCGAGCCGATCCAGACCGTGATGCGCCGCTACGGTATCGAGAAGCCCTACGAGAAACTCAAGGAGCTGACCCGTGGTCGCCGCGTCGATGCCGAAGGGATGCGTACCTTTATCGACACCCTAGAGTTGCCGGAAGCGGTCAAGGTTGAGCTGAAGAAGCTGACCCCGGCCAACTACATCGGTGACGCCCAGCGTCTGGTCGATCTGCTGAAGTAAGCCAACCGGCAGTGACGAAGGGGCCCTGTGCACGATACGCCACAGGGCCCCTGTTATTTTCCCTGCCACGGCAGGATCCCGAGTGGCTTTTCCCAAGCCTGCCTTGGGCAAAACCTCTTTGCGAGACACGAGAAACAGCATGTACGAACTCAATCTGGATATCGCTCACTTCCTTGAGCACTACTGGCAGAAGCGCCCGCTCCTTATCAAGGGTGGCTTCAAGGACTTTCAGGATCCCATCAGCCCGGACGAGCTGGCGGGTCTGGCCATGGAAGAGGTGGTAGAGTCCCGCCTCGTCACCCGTTTCGACGGCAAGTGGGATGCTGCCCACGGCCCCTTCGAATCCTACGACCATCTGGGCGAAGAGAACTGGACCATTCTGGTACAGGCTTGCAACCACTGGGCTCCCGAGGTGAACGAGCTGGCGGTGCCGTTCCAGTTCATTCCGGGCTGGCGCTTTGACGATGTGATGGTGAGCTTCTCCACCCCCCATGCGGGTGTCGGCCCCCACATCGACAATTACGATGTGTTTATCACCCAGGGTCTGGGCAAACGCCACTGGCGGGTTGGCGATGCCAAGCCGCTCAACGAGTTTGCCGCCCACGCCGCCCTGCTGCACTGCGAGCCGTTCGAGGCGATCATCGACGTCATCATGGAGCCGGGTGACATTCTCTACATTCCGCCCGGATTCCCCCACGAAGGCTACGCCATCGAGCCCTCCATGAACTTCTCGGTGGGCTTCCGCGCGCCGGATGCCAAGGCGCTTATCTCCTCCTTTGCCGATCACCTGATCGACAACGAGGTGCGTACCGAGCGTTACGGCGATGCAGATCTCAAGCCCCGCGCCCGTCACGGCGAGATCCAGCCCCACGAGCTGCACCGTCTGCGCGAGCTGATGCAGCAGGCCCTCGATGACGAGACTCTGTTCAAGGAGTGGTTCGGCACCATGATCTCCGAGGCCAAGCACGATCTGGACGTCAATCCGGTCGAGCCGGACTACAGCGCCGAGGAAGTGGCCGACCTGCTGACCCAGGGCGAGCCAGCCATCAAGGTGCCGGGTCTGCGCACCGTCTGGTTTAGCGGCGAAAGCCAGCAGTGCTTCATCGACGGCGAAGCCTGGACCCTGCAGAGCGAAGACGCGGCCGCCATTTCGCTGTTGTGTGACAAAGACATCATCACTCAAGCCGATATGGTGGAGCTGGCCGATCAGGCCGGTTTCCTGCAACTGCTGACCCGTCTCGTCAACCGCGGGTACTGGTTCTTCAACTGATCCAGCGATGACTGAACGACAAAAAGGCTCCTTATGGCGCCTTTTTTGTCACTCAGATACGGTTCAATTAACAATCGATGCGCGAAACTGAACCCACTCTTGATGAACCGACAAGTGGTGATTTATTGAACTAAGATCGATGAGTATCATGCGTCCGTCCCTGTTCAAAAGAGAAGCGCCACCATGCAAATCACCTCCCGACCCATGCCGCTGCCCGATTACGGCAAATACCCCTCCTCTCCGACTGTCACACCCGAGCAGGTCAGTCAGGCCCGTAACGAAGCACTGGCCAAGAAGGATGAAGTGCAGGCGCAGAGCGAAGAGAAAGCAACGGCTCGCAGAACTCTGGCGGTCTCTTATACGGCCAACCAGCAAGATAAGGCCGTGGTGGAGCGCTACCTGGAGGCCAGCGGTCAGGAGAGCGACAGCAAGTCGGGCCCGAGCACAGCGGAACTCTATCAGGCGGCCAATCGCTACCAGCGCCAGCAGAATCTGAGCGACTACATGCAATTCCAGCAGAGCCCGCTCGCCCAGCAGATGGGTGACATGGTGGGCGAAGATAATCGCAAGGGCACCCAGCTCGACATCATTGCCTGAGCCAATTTGCTCGAATAAGCCCGGCAGGGACCAATACAAGACGAAAAAGCCCTCGATGAGGGCTTTTTCGTTATGGCTTGTCGCTGCGACGTCTCGCTATAAATGGGACACTTCTGCCTGCGCGTCCGGCAGCTCGTCGGGGAGTTCATCAAACAGGGGGTGATAGAGCACCTCACCCTGCACACCCGAAAAACCGCGCTCCTGCAGCTCCATCGCCATAAAGCAGTCGGCAGGCACCTCATAGATGCAGTGCAGGCCAAACTCGCTGGCCGGGCGGAAACCGAAACGGCTGTAATAGGCCGGATCCCCGAGTACAACCACCCCTTTCCAGTCCATCTCGAGCGCCGTATCAAGCCCTTCACGGATAAGATCCGAGCCAATCCCCTGGCCTTGCCAGTCGGGATGAACCGCGACCGGCGCCAGACCGAGCCAAGGCCCTTCCATGCCGTTAATGGTGATCGGGCTTAGCATCAGGTGCCCCATGAACTCGTACTCTTCCTCTTCGACCATGGTCACCACGGCAGCACCACATTCGCGCAGGCGGTTGACCAGTTCGGCCTCATCGGAACGACCGAAGGCGGCACTCAGCAGCTCATAGACCGGCAGCATGTCACCGGGGCGCTCGGTTCTCAACATCAGGTATTACTCCTCGTACAGCAGAGCAGGCATTATTCCACATAACGGCTGGTCACTCTGAGTACCTTTGTCCAAAAATGGGAGGGTGCACTCAGGAAAACGAGCTGCAAACTGCTGCTGCAAGGCGGTTAGCGTCGCCGGGGTGACCCTGTTCATCGCCTCCCGGTAGGCAAGCCAGAGGGCGGGAGCCTCCCGCGCCAACCGCTCAAAGGTCAGTTCGGGCGTTTGATGCCAACAACCATCCAGCTCATCGACCAGCTCCGGCAGCTCCACCAGCAGCCGTAACTGCTGATAGCGTATCTGCGACGAGTCACCGTTGCCGCCCAGCGCCTGCGCCATCAATTGGTTGAACCAGTGGAGCCGTGATGCGCGCTCCTCGCGGCTGAGCAGCGCTGGCCCCTGCCGCTGCAGCGCGGCCAGTTGCAGCAGCCACGCCAGCCCCTGTTCATCCCTGTCTTTCAGCAAGACGCCGCCAAGATGGGACAACAGCTCCGGTTCGGCCTGCTCCAGCAGTTCGACGGGGTAAAAGTGCAGCTCCAGAGACCTCTCAAGATGCGGCGGGCAGCGAATAGAGCAGGACACCTCCCCCGCGCCCCTCTCATCCACAAAGAGCGAGATAGCCAGCTTGCCGTTGGTACTCTGCCGATCCAACGTTACAGGATCGCGCAGGATCACCACGGCGATCCGCTCATCCGCCAGCCAATGATCAATCTCATCAAGTAAAGGGGCTGGCAAGGAGAGGGGGCGATCCAGCCGCCAGTAGCTCACCTCACACGACTGGCGACCGCTGATATGGCGCCGCCCGCGATAGTGCATGCCCACTTTTGCCATCACCCGGCCGGAGGCTAAATTGTCTGGCATATGGCGAGCCGTCAGCGCTGGCAGTTGCAGTTGGTCAAGGGCGAACGCTTTGACCAAGCTTGCTGCCCGGGTCGCCAGACCGCGATTCTGCCAGGGCACGCCCACCCACCA
Organism: Aeromonas sp. 603079; assembly: GCF_049172135.1. Taxonomy (NCBI): domain Bacteria; kingdom Pseudomonadati; phylum Pseudomonadota; class Gammaproteobacteria; order Aeromonadales; family Aeromonadaceae; genus Aeromonas; species Aeromonas sp. 603079. Next base: position 30,905 of record NZ_JAAKPX010000012.1, read on the forward strand.
GGCCAGTTCGCCATTCCAGTGCAGGGAGATCACCCCAAGCAACGCCGCACCTTGCTCCTCTGGCAAGGTGATGGCCCAGCTCCAGCCAAGGCCAAGCGCCGCCTTGCGCCAGCTGAGGGCCAGCCAGTCGCGGGCCCCCTCCGGCGGATAGGGGTGAGGAATATTGAGGGTGTAGCGCGCCAGCGCCTCGTCGCTGCAGTAGCGCACTATCTCGCGCTCATCGGCGGCCTGCAGTGGTCGCAATACGACACCTGATAGCAAATGCCCCTCAGCCAGGGTCGGCACCGTCACGCGGAGCGCCAGCAGGCGATTAAGCACGGCGCCCAAATCGGTCTCGGGGGTGAGCGGCAGATCGGCCCCCACAGGGCCAAGGGTGAGCAGTCCCTGCTCCCTGGCGAGGGTCAATAGGGAAGTAGAGGCGCTGATCAGGATCTGGCGGCTGGGATCAACATGAAAATCCACCAGCAGATCCCCATCGAGCCAGGCAGCCAGCAGGGCTCCCGGGCAGAACACCCCGTCTGGAGGGCTGCTCGCCCAGGGTGCATCGGTTTGATCGAGGGCGGCCGCCGCCTCTTTGCCCAGCAGCAGCTGCCAGCGATGACCTTGCTGCTGCCAGTGCAGCAACAGCGCAGCCCACTGCGGTTGCCACAGACTGGCCTCGATCAGCAGTTCCATCAGCTGGCCTGACAGGCCGCTGGCAGCGTCAGGTGACGGGGATGGGCTTCGATACGGGCGATCCAGCTACGGATAGCGGGCCACCCCTGCAGAGAGAAGATCCCCTCCTCTGCCACATGGGTGTAGGCATAAAGGGCGATATCGGCGATGGTCGGCGCATCACCGCACAGGTAGGGGCTCTGTTTCAGCTGCTGCTCCATTACCGCCAGCGCCTTCTCGCCACCGGCTTTCAGACCGTCGAGCCGCGCCTCCTGCGACTCGGGTCGGCCGAGATAGTGAACGATAAAGCGGGCCACCGCGATGTAGGGCTCATGGCTGTACTGCTCAAAGAACATCCATTTGAGCACCTCGGCCTGCTGGCGCGGCTCGGTTGGCCACAAGGTACTGCCTTGCCCCAGATAGAAGAGGATGGCGTTGGATTCCGCCAGCGTATCGCCCTGGCCAATCTCCAGCACCGGGATCTTGCCGTTGGGGTTCATGGCCAGAAATGCGGGGGTACGGGTATCCCCCGCCTGAATATCCACCTCAACCCACTCAAGGGGCAACTCCAGCCAGCGGGCCAGCAGCCACACCTTGTAGCAGTTGCCGGAACGCAGATCACCATACAGACGCATACACACTCCTTGTGAAAACAGATTTGAACAGCGCGATCAGGGAGCCAGACGCTCGATATGCCAGCCATCCCCTTCGCGGGTGTAGTAGAAGCGGTCGTGCAGTCGGTGCTCGCCCCCCTGCCAGAACTCCACTGTCTCGATCACTACCCGGAATCCGCCCCAGAAGCTCGGCAGCGGCACTTCGCCATTGGCGAACTTCTGCTTGAGCTCGAGGAACTTGGCCTCCAGCACGCCGCGGGCCGAGATGCGGGTCGACTGCTTGGAGACCCAGGCAGCGATCTGGCTATCCTTGGGACGGCTGTGGAAATACTTCATCACCTCGAAGGTGCTCATCTTCTCCACCCGACCGGTCACATGAACCTGTCTGTCCAGCGTGTGCCAGGGGAAGAGCAGGCTGATTCGAGGATTGCCTTCCAGCTGCTGCGCCTTACGGCTACCCATGTTGGTGTAAAAGACCATCCCCTGGGCGTCGTAGTGCTTGAGCAGCACAGTGCGCTGCCAGGGCTGACCATCGGCATCCACCGTCGCTACCACCATGGCGGTGGGATCGGTCAGTTTGGCCTCACAGGCCTGCGCCAACCACTTCTCGAACAGCGCCAGCGGCTCGGCCGGCAGATCGGCCCGGTGCAGCCCGCCACGGGAGTATTCACGGCGCAGATCAGCAACATCCATCATCTTGATTTTCCTTCAAATAAATAATGGTTCCACGACCATCAAGAGAGTGACGCAGGCATTGTGCTCCGCTCATCTGTCAGTGACAAGCCATAACACAGCGGGGAGGCAACTGCCTCCCCGCTGTGTTTACCTGCAAACTATTACCTCTGAATCGCCTCCGGCATGCACCTTTCCAGCATCTGTCGGTTATATCGGGTGGCATAGTCAATCCGCTGCTCAAACTCCGCCTCCTTGCCCATCTCAATCACATCGCCGAACCCTTTCAGATAACGGACTCCGCACCGGGTTCTCGCTTCTGCTTGCAATGACTCCACAACCCCCGGGGCCATGCCGCCACGCCCGCCGCGCACGATGAGCCGATAATCCTGAGCAGCAAGACTCTCATCTATTGCCTCGGTCAGTGATGCGGCCACAACAGGCGCTGCGCAGATATGCAGAAACAGCAAACTGACGGCTAACCGTAATACCTGCGCCATCCGGCTGCACCTCCCATCAGGATGATCACAATGATACTCACCGCACCACCACCGCCGCCGCCACCCGTATTGTTGTCGGTAATGACAGTTGCACTTTCCGTAGTGGCCGACGCATTACCTCTTATCCCATTGATAGAGAAAAAAATATTATTGCTGCATGCCAGCTTCAGCCTAGCCGTGCTGATCAACGGTGCAGGCAACACCACACTGGCCGAACCGTTATTGACAAGCCCGCTTGCCAGCGTAGTCCAGCTAGAACCGCCATTCTGTGTCAGTGCCAAATCCACGCTGGGACAGTTGATAGGAGGCTGATCGGTCCCAGCAACATTCCATGTCACTAGCTGAGTGCTACCCGCCACCATGGCGCCAATCTGCGGGGCTGTGATGGCAAATGCCGCGCCGGTATTGATCACCTGCACCACCATCTCATCACTGCTGACCGCCCCCTGACCATCACGTACGGTAAGGCGGAACTGGAGATTGCGATTGGTCGCTGGCCACGCCTCCCCTTTGGCCAGCACACCCGTGATCAGCGAGCTCATGGCAGGCAAGGTTCGGCGGGGATCCGAAGTTGGCGAGACAAAGCGAAACAGCGGGCGTGACCCATCATCCACCATGGTGGCCAAACTGCTGGATGCGTTGCCCAGATCCACCTGCTCCCAGGTGTAACTCAAGGCATCTCCATCCAGATCCAGCGCACTACCGACAAGAGTGAAAGGCGTATTGGCGGGGATCACCCTATCGCCCCCCGCATCCACAACCGGCGCGTTATTGGCAAGCGCCAGGTCGGTGCCGCAGGAGGGCAGAGAGGCCATCAGAGCCCGCATCTGCTCGATCGACTTGCTGTGAAAGAAAGGTGTGCTGTTAACCTGCAGATTCTCCTCACCACAGATCCCGGCATAGGCCATGATGGTCGAGCCACTGCCCGGTTCCCAGGCTGAGCTAGCCTTGCGACCCGTGGCACAACTGTCGGCCATGCCATTGAAGGAGTGCTCTGCCCCCAGCTGGTGCCCCAATTCGTGAGCCACATAATCAATAAAGAATGCATCACCGATAGGCTGTGAGCCTCCGGTCATGCCCCGTGAACGGCTGAAAGGGTTGCATAAAGATCTCAGGGTCGCCACCCCGCCGCCTGATGTCGCCAGCAGATGGCCCAGATCAAAAGAAGGATTGAGCAACACCCCCTGTTGGGTCTGGTTGATTGCGATATCCTGGGTCGAGTTGGTGAAAGGATCCGTCGCAGGATCGGTGAAAATCACATTATCCGTATCAGCTGCAAGCTGAAACTCGGCCCCCACATCACGGCGATAGACTTCATTGACCCGATTAAGCAGTGTTGCAATCGCCGAGAGTGCTGCAACCTTGGTACCACCGTGATACTGGGTATATTCCCCGGTTGCCGAGATAGCGATAGTGTAGCGCTTGCGCAAATTGCCATCGACCAGCACAGCTCGCTCACGCTCGATACCATGAGGATCAATCACCTGATCCACATCCTGTCGCCGCCAGGCATCTTGCTGTTCATAAACGGCATAAGAGAAACCGTCCTGAAGCGGATCGACATAAAAGGTACGCCCCTGATGGGTAAACATACCGTGAAAACCATGTATGGTGACATCAAATCGGCCTGTATCCGCCGCCCGATCGATAGCCTTCCCACTGTAAGTATTGATAGAAGGGTAGCGCTGGGCCAAAGGCTCCGGGAGCAAGGCATTGGGATGAACATCAAACTGCACCGTAGTGCCATCCGGCAGTGGCAAAGTCAACACACTGGCGAGATGCCCGGGCTCAAAAGGCTTGTCAGGAACCACCACTCTGACCTTTTCAGCTCGCACATCATAGATCCCTCCCCTTTCCAAGTTTTCATCCATGAAGGTCCACTGTGGTTCTGCTGCAACCTGAACAGACAAACTGGTGATAATCACCGCAATGCCATGCTTCATAGAGCCTCCTTGCCCTACCCTGGTGACAACAAGTATGGTGCAGCGTCAATTGACGATCTGCGTGACAGACAGAAAAGAAAATTCGCACAAAACTTCTGTCACGCTGAGACATCGTGCTACACCCACGCTCCCCATCTCAGGCGATACAGACTGACCCCATTCAACAACGGAAAAAAGTGAAGGCGCCATTGGCGCCTTCACGGATAGATAGGGGGCTGAATATCCCCCCATTTGGATTGGTTCGTTGGCGTATTACTGCTTATCCGCGCCCGATGCTATCGGGCAATGAATCACCATGCGCCGGTTAAACTCGCTGGCGTAGGCACTCAGTTTGGCATGCGTTTCGTGCTGGCCGGGCCTTATCACATCGCCCAATCCATCCAGATAACGCTTGCCACAGCGCGCCTTGGCCTCTGCCTGCTGCTCGGCTGCAATACCGGGGGCGAACTCTCCCCGCCCCGCGATCACGATGAGGCGGTAATCCTGCCTGGCAAGGTTTGCACTCAGCTCCTGCTCCAGGGTGCTGGCATCGACCCGACAACCGCCGAGCATGGCAAGCAGCAACAGGGGGATTCCCCTCATGTGCGCCTCCGTTGCCAGCCAAGCAGCGCCAGTGCTAGCGTCCACAATCCGAGCACCCCGCCACCACCACCGCCACCTGAATTAGAGCCACCTTGCACCAGAGGCAATTTGAGGGGACTGATGGCAAAGAAGATGTTGTCGCTGCAAGCCACTTTCAGCCTGACACTGCTGGTGAGGTTGCCCGGCAGGGTCACTGTGGCAGAGCCGCTGTTGGGCTGGCTGGAGACGAGGAGTGCCCAGCTAGCACCCTCGTCCTGGGTTACAGATATATCCACCTTGCTGCAACTGATGGGTGGCAACGTGGTGCCAGCCACGTCCCATGTCAGTGACTGACTCCCCCCGGGCGTGAGGGTGACCCCGGAAATTGGGCTGGTGATGCGAAATGCTGTGCCGGTATTGACCACCTGCACCTTCATGTCATCGCTGGCAACGCCACCCTGACCATCTCGCACCGTCAGTCTGAAATTGAGATCCCGGTTGGTGGTCGGCCAGGCCTCTCCTTTGGCAAGCGTGCCGGAGAGCAGGGATGGCAAACTCGGCAGGATCCGCTCCGGCGATGCCGTGGGAGAGACAAAACGAAACAGCGGCCGGGAGCCATCGTCAACCATGGTAGCGACGCTGCTCGATTCGGTGCCTTTGTCGATCTGCTCCCAGTTGAAGAGCAGAGGGTTACCATCCAGATCCGCCCCCGCCCCCTTCAGGGCAAAGGGCGTATTGGCCGGGATCACATAATCGTTGCCGGCCGCAACCTGCGGAGCATTATTGCTCAACGCGAGCGTGGTTCCGCAGGTCGATTCGCTCGCCATATGAGCTCGCATCTGCTCGATGGACTTGCTATGGAAATAGGGATCGCTGTGTGGCTGGATATTCTCCTCACCGCAGATGCCGGCATAGGCCATGATGGAGCTGCCACTGCCCGGCTCCCAAGCTTGCTCCTCAGCACGGTTACCCGCACCACAATTGCCGGTCGTGCCGTTGAAGGTATGCTCGGCACCAAACTGGTGGCCAATTTCATGGGCCACATAGTCTATAAAGAAAGCATCACCGACTGGTTCTTTTGAACCCGTCATGCCAGATGACTTGGCGCCATAGGCGTAATAGGGTGGCAGGGTATCAACACATAACACCCCCAAACTCGCCAAACCACCGCCTCCAGTATTGAGGACATGGCCGATATCAAATGCCCCCACATCCCCGGCAGCAAACGCCTGAGCCTGCACATCTACGTTCAGATCAGCATCCGCATTGGTGTTATCAAAGGGATCACTGGCCGGATCGGTAAAGACCAGGTTGTCATTGCCACTGGCCAATACAAACTCTGCCCCCACATCCTGTTGATAGACCTGATTCACCCGGTTGAGCAGGGTTGTGATGGCCGCCATGGTCAGTACCCTGGAGCCTCCGTGGTATCGGGTATATTCCCCCGTCGCCGAAATGGCGATGGTGTAGCGCTTACGCACATTACCATCCACCTGCACCCTTTGCTGCAACGCCCTGTCGGCATCATGGCCAAGCACCTTGTCCGCCTCATCCTCCAGGCGACTATGGGCATCCTGCTGGTAATAGACGGCATACCCTTCGGCATTGCGCAGCGGATCGACAAACACCATCTTGCCCTGATGGCTGAACATGGCATGGAAACCCTGTGGCCCCAGATCGAAGCGCCCCGTCTCTATCGGATGCGCCGGGTTGTACCCCTTGAAGGTGCGGATCTGCGGATACTTGGCGGCAAGATCTGCAGGCAGCAAGTCGTAGGCTTCCAGAGCAAAGGTGACCTCCCCCCCATCGGGCAGCGGCAGGGTCAGCTCACTCACCCCGGCTTGCAGTCCGGCAAAATAGTCGAGCGGCACCTTGGCCACTCGAAACTGATTGGCCCGCACCTCATAACCTTGCTCCGCAGTCGCTCTGGCGGCTACCGTGCTCCACTCGCTGGCCATCAGGCTGGTTGAGCCCAGCATGCTGGCAACCAGCAAGGCCACCCTAGAGTATTTCGTCACATGCATTGTTTTTAGTCCTTGTATTAATGCAATCGCCTGAATTGCGGCCTGTACTTTATTTTTATTCGGCCACATCAATACAAAGCTGAAGCAACCCTTTCCACCATTCCCGAGTGGGAGTGTTGCGCCAACCCCGTCTAACCCCTATCATTGCGCGGATTTGTCAATTTTAGAACTGCTCCTCTTCACAAAGGTGCGGTTCATCTTTATCTGGCCAAGGTTAATCTCATGCTCAAATCCCCACTGTTGCCCCGTTTCGGGGATCTGGTCGTTGCCATTGTTGACGATGTGCTCGGTCAGGGTCTTACCCTCGACCGCGCCTATGCCCGTCACTTCTCCGGCATCGAACTCAAACCGCAAGAACAGGCAAGGATTGCCCTGGTCACCGGCGACCTGCTGCGCCGTCTCAGCCTCTATTGTTTCCTCACCGGTATTCAGGTGCGTCAGGCCGAAAAGAATGTCTGGCCACTGCTGCACAGCTGGCACGCCTTCCACAAAATTGCCCAGCCCAATCACCCGACCCTGGATCGCTTCAATGAAGAAGCATTCCGCCGCCGTCTGACCGAGGCGAAGAAGAACCCGGTATTGATGGATGGTTGCCCGAGCTGGCTGGAGAAACTGGGTAGCGAGCAGCTGGGTGAAGCCTGGCCTGCCGAGCGTGCCGCCCTGGCCTGGATGCCCAAGCGCTACCTGCGGGTCAACACCCTCAAGTGCACCCGTGATGAACTGCAAGCCATGCTGGCCAAAGAGCAGGTCACCACCATTCCGGTTGAAGGTGTGGAGACTGCCCTGCAGGTCACCTCTGACGCCGCCCTGTTCCGTACCAAGGCCTTTGCCGATGGTTGCTTCGAACAGCAGGACGCTGGCTCCCAGCTGGTTGCTGCCGCTTTGGAAGTTGCCCCAGGCATGCGGGTGATCGACGCCTGCGCCGGTGCCGGTGGCAAGACCCTGCATATCGCCGCCATGATGCAGGGTAAAGGCCGTCTGCTGGCAATGGATGTGGAAGAGTGGAAGCTGGAGAACCTCAAGCAGCGCGCCCGTCGCGCCGGTGCCCACAACGTGGAGACCCGGGTCATCACCAGCAGCAAGACCGTCAAGCGCCTCAAAGAGAGCGCCGACCGCGTACTGCTTGACGTGCCCTGTTCCGGTCTTGGCGTACTCAAGCGCAATCCGGATGCCAAGTGGCGTGATACCGCCGAGCGTCTGCCGGTGCTGGTCGCGCTGCAAGAAGAGATCCTGCAGCGTTACAGCCAGATGGTGAAAGTCGGCGGCCTGCTGGTCTATGCAACCTGCTCCATCCTGCCCGAGGAGAACCGCCAGCAGGTGGACAAGTTCCTCGCCGCCAACGAAAACTTCCGTCTGCGTGACGATCACACCGTGAGCCCGTCCGAGACCGGCTTCGACGGCTTCTACATGGCTCGTATCGAACGGATCGCCTGATCCAGAATGACCTGCTCCTTGCGCCCTTATCGCGCACGGCGGGTTCGATGAAAAAAGAGCGGCAGGCCTCGAGCTGCCGCTCTTTTTATTGATAAGGATCGCCGCGTCAGGACTCCAGCGCAGCAATCGCCTCTATCTCGATCTTCACATCCTTCGGTAACCGAGCCACTTCTACGCAGGAGCGAGCCGGATACATGGCATCGTGCTCGGTGAAGAAGTCGTTGTAGACCCGGTTGACCGCAGCAAAGTCGTTCAGATCCGAGACAAACACCGTGGTCTTGAAGATGTTTCGCACCTCGCCGCCTGCCGCCTCGACAATCGCCTGTACGTTTTGCAGGGAGCGCAGGGTCTGCGCTTCGATCCCCTCCGCAACGTCGCCGCTCACCGGGTCCAGCGGGATCTGACCGGAGGTGTAGAGGATGTTGCCAATCCGGGTGGCCTGCACATAGGGGCCGATGGCGCCCGGCGCCGCTTTGGTAGTGATAACCTGTCGCATCTGTTACTTCCTCGTGCTGACAAACAAAAAGTAGGCCCGGAGCAAGCCTGCTCACCCCGGGCATGAGAGTTACATCATGTTGGTGAAAGTTCTGGAGATGACGTCCTGCTGCTGCTCGCGGGTCAAGGCGTTGAAGCGCACCGCATAGCCGGAGACCCGGATGGTCAGGCTGGGGTACTTGTCCGGATTGTCGATGGCATCCAGCAGCATCTCGCGGTTCATCACGTTGACGTTGAGGTGCTGCCCCCCTTCCACATCCCGCTCGTGATGGAAGTAGCCATCCATCAGCCCCACCAGATTGTTCTCGCGATTGGCGGGTTCCTTGCCGAGCGCCCCCGGCACGATGGAGAAGGTGTAGGAGATCCCGTCCTTGGCGTATTTGAACGGCAGCTTGGCCACCGAGGCGAGCGAAGCGACCGCCCCCTTGCTATCCCGACCGTGCATCGGGTTGGCCCCCGGGGCAAACGGGGCACCGGCGCGGCGGCCATCCGGGGTGTTGCCGGTCTTCTGGCCATAGACCACGTTGGAGGTGATGGTCAGGATCGACTGGGTCGGTACCGCATTGCGGTAGGTCGGCAGCGCCTGGATCTTCTTCATGAAGCGCTCGACCAGATCGCAGGCGATGGAGTCGGCCCGCTCGTCGTTGTTGCCGTACTGGGGATACTCCCCCTCAATCACGAAATCGACCGCCAGCCCGTCAGCATCGCGCACCGGCTTGACCCGGGCGTACTTGATGGCCGCCAGCGAATCGACCGCCACCGACAGACCGGCAATGCCGCAGGCCATGGTGCGATAGACGTCGCGATCGTGCAGCGCCATCAGCGAGGCCTCATAGCTGTACTTGTCGTGCATGTAGTGGATCAGGTTCAACGCGCTGATGTACTGCACCGCCAGCCAATCCATAAAGCTGTCGAGGCTGGCCATGACGGTCTCGTAATCCAGCACCTCGTCCATGATGGGCGCCACTTTCGGGCCGACCTGGATCTTCAGCTTCTCGTCCACCCCGCCGTTGATGCAATAGAGCAGGGTCTTGGCCAGGTTGGCGCGGGCACCGAAGAACTGCATCTGCTTGCCGATCACCATGGGGCTCACGCAGCAAGCGATGGCGTAGTCATCGCTCTCGAAGTCGGTGCGCATCAGATCATCGTTCTCATACTGCAGGGATGAGGTATCGATGGAGACGCGGGCCGCATAGGTCTTGAAGGCCCGCGGCAATCCTTCCGCCCAAAGGATGGTGAGGTTGGGCTCGGGCGCCGGCCCCATGGTCTTGAGGGTGTGGAGATAACGGAAGGAGCTCTTGGTCACCAGAGTACGACCATCCAGCCCCATACCACCGATCACCTCGGTCGCCCAGATGGGATCGCCGGAGAAGAGGGAGTCAAACTCGGGAGTTCGCAGGAAGCGCACCATGCGGATCTTCATGATGAAGTGATCAACCAGCTCCTGGGCATCCTGCTCGCTGATAAGCCCCGCCTTCAGATCCCGCTCGATATAGATGTCGAGGAAGGTGGCAGTACGACCGAGGGACATGGCCCCGCCATTTTGCGACTTCACCGCCGCCAGATAGGCAAAGTAGAGCCACTGCACTGCCTGCTGCGCCGTGCGTGCTGGCCCTGAGATATCGAAGCCGTAGTTGGCAGCCATCTGCTTGATCTGCACCAGTGCCCGCTTGTGCTCTGCCAGCTCCTCGCGCTGACGGATCACCTGCTCCAGATTCTCGCCACGCTCGAGGGTCGGTTGCAAATCGGCGAACTGCAGCTCCCGCTCACGGATTAGATAATCTATGCCATAGAGCGCGACCCGACGATAATCTCCGATAATGCGACCACGGCCGTAACCATCCGGCAAACCGGTCAAAATTCCCGATTTTCGGCAGCGCAACATCTCGGGAGAGTAGACGTCGAACACTCCCTGGTTATGGGTTTTGCGCAATTCGCTGAAGGTATATTCAAATTCGGGATCCATCTCCCGGCCATATGCTTCAAAAGAGCTGCGGATCATATTTACGCCGCCAAACGGGTGCAGCGCTCTTTTAAGGGGCTTGTCGGTTTGCAGGCCAACAATCTTTTCCAGCCCCTGCTCGATATAACCCGGCCCGTGGGCAGTAATGGTCGTGGCAATATTGGTATCAAAATCGACCGGTGCGTGGGTGGCATTCTCAATGCAGATCCCCTCCATCACCTTATTCCACAAAGTGGTGGTCGCTTCGGTCGCATCTGCTAAAAACTGTTCGTCACCTTCATAGGGGGTGTAGTTCTGCTGGATAAAATCACGGACGTTGATCTCGTGCTTCCAGTTTTCACCGGCAAACCCTTGCCATGCCTGACGGAATTTATCCTGATCCAATTGCATATCAACTTTCATCAAATAAACCTCATTCACTACTCATGACACTACAGTGGAAGATGTCAGACGCACTCGGCCTGACGAACCTGCTGCCCCAGACGAATGGCATCCAGCGCGATCATTTTCTCTTCATTGGTGGGAATAACCGCCGCCAGTACCATGGACTCTGCCGCCGAAATCACCCGGCAGCCCTCGCTATTGGGACGCTGGTTAAACGGCTCGCTGATCGCTACGCCAAATACCTGAAGTCGTTCGCATACCAGCTTTCTGATAAAGGCCGAGTTCTCGCCGATCCCGCCGGTGAAAATAACGGCATCCAGTCGGCGCAATGAGGTGGCATGACCGCCAATATGGCGGGCAATACGGTGGACAAAGGCGTGGATCGCCAGTTTCGCCCCGGGATGTCCTTCGTGATAAGCCGCCTCCAGCACCCTCATATCAGAAGAGAGGCCGGAAATACCGAGCAAGCCGGAGTGCTTGTTCAATATCCGCTCGATATCCTCGATGGATTGACCCGTCTTGCTGGCGATATAGGCCAGCGCGCCAAAATCGATATCGCCGCTTCGGCTGCCCATGATCAACCCCTCCAGCGGCGTCATCCCCATCGAGGTATCGACGCTCTTGCCATCTTGTACCGCGCAAATAGAGGCGCCATTACCGAGATGAGCGATGACCAGACCGGCATCGTTGCCATTCAACCCAAGGAAGGAGACCGCCTGCTCGGCGACATAGCGATGAGAGGTGCCATGGAAGCCATAACGGCGCACACCGTAATCCTGCAAATATTGATAAGGTAGCCCATAGATATAGGCTTCCGGCTTCAGGGTCTGGTGAAAGCCGGTATCAAATACCGCAATTTGGGGCTGGTTGGGAAATAGCTGACGAGCGGCCATCACACCGCTCAGATTGGCGTGATTGTGCAGGGGGGCCAAGGGTGACACCTGCTTGATTTTGGCCAGAACATGTTCATCAATGATCACGGCTTCGCTAAATTCACTGCCCCCATGCGCAATTCGATGACCAACCAGTGCAATGGCATCCAGCAGATCCCGTTTTTTCAATTCCGCCGCGATGGCAGCCAATGCACAGGTGTGGTTATTTTCAGGTAATGACATAGCGGGCTCTTTACCCACTTGCAATTGGGGATGGGCCGTCTCAATACCATCCGCCATACCGGATATCACCACCTCGCAGGTTTTACTGTCCAGTACCGAGAATTTGACCGACGAAGAGCCGCAATTGATAACCAGAACCAACGAATCAAACTTCATTACATCGCCTCGATATTTATGATGTCGAGTCACTGCAGTCAGAACATATTTACCACTGAGTGTGGTGGCCAAATCACGGATAGCCTTGCCCTGGGCCCACATAATTGGGCCAACCAAGAACAGGTTATTGCGCACTTCTGACTGCGCCATGCAGACCCCGCCAGGGGGCCTGAATGGCTGATGACTTGCAGAAAAGGTTTTCAGAACAGCTTGGAAACTATATTCAGGATGGTCAGTACACCGATGATGGTGACAAACAGGTTGCTGGCCTGACCTTTATATTTTGCAAGTGCCGGTGTCTTGCTCACCGCATACATCGGCAGCAGACAGAGCAGGGAAGCGATGATTGGCGCCCCCATTGCCTCAATCAGGTCGAGGATGTTGGGGTTCACATAAGCGACCAGCCAGGTCGAACCCATGATGAACAACATACTGACCATATTGAGTTTTTTACTGGAAACCTTGCTTTTGTCGCCCTGATAGCCAAAGCGGAGGATAAGACCATTCAACCCTTCCAGCGTCCCCAGATAGTGGCCGAAGAAGGATTTGAAGATGGCAACCAGCGCAATGATGGACGCCGCATACTCCAGAGTGGTGGCAAACGCAGACTTGCTGCCCGTCATTGAGGAGAAGTGGTTGGCCAGATAGGAGAGCACCGGAATATTCTGGGCTTTGGCTTCCGCCATATTTTGCGGTGACAGGGTAAAGAGGCAGCTGAAGGCAAAGAACATCACCACGGCCACCATCAGCATGCTGGCACCGGAGATAATCTTCGAGCAGCGCTTTTCGGTAAAATCACGACCGAACTCCTGCTCATACTCTTCCCGTTTGGAGACAATGAAAGAGGAGACAATCGGCGAGAAGTTGAAGGAGAAGACCATGATGGAGATCCCCAGCCAGACGGTAACCAGAATACCATCGTGACCAAACATCGATATCTCGCTCAGATTGACCTGATCAAAGACGGCACTGTTCCAGTACGGGACGAGGGAGAGAGAGATAATGATCAGACTGGCAATAAAGGGAAAGACCAGATAGCTCATCACCTTGACCATCAGATCTTTACCGAAGTAGATCACGAATGCCATCAACATCAACAATGCCAGTGCAACCACACCTCGATTAAGCGGAACCAACTGTAGTTGATGCTCCCAAAATGCCATAAAGGTATTGGTGATCGTCACACCATATATCCACAGCAGTGGGCAGATGGCAAAGAAATAGAGGAAGGTAATTACCACTCCCCCCATCTTGCCAAAATGTTCTTCAACGGTCTCAGTAATATTTGCCGATGGATTACTGCCAGAAAGACATAATCTGGCCAACGCCCTGTGGCAATAAAATGCAATGGGGTAAGCCAGCACCAGCATGATTAATATTGGGATCAGGCCACCATATCCGGCCCGGATTGGAAAGAACAAGACCCCCGCCCCGATAGCAGTACCGAACAGACCTAATCCCCATGTGGTATCCGATTTACGCCATGCACGCGTATTCTCTTTACTGCCGGTTACAACACTGTCTAATATCATGACTGCATTCCTTACAGGCTAAATTGACGAATATTGTTCTGTTCGATAATTTCGGCGATCCGGGTCAGATCAATATTGCCACCCGAAATAATGCTGACGGTCTTTTTACCTTCGACATAATGTTTCAGCTTGCCACTGAGCAGCGCTGCCGAGGCCAAAGCTCCCGCTCCTTCGGTAATCACCTTGTTGCGCTGAATAAGGTCAACCATGCTATGACGAATATCATCCTCGGTGACCAGTACAATATCATCCACCAATTGTTTGACGATTTCGAAGGTCAGTGAACCGGGTCTTGCCACATCACAGCCATCGGCCAACGTGCTGCTGGTTCTGTGATTGGTCATGGTACCGGCATAGAAAGAGGCCGCCATACCGTGCACATTCTCGGATTGCACACCAATCACCTTGATGGTCGGATTAATAGATTTGATAGCCATGGCAACACCGGCAATCAAACCACCGCCACCGATCGGCACTATGATGTTATCGACATCATACAAATCTTCGATAATTTCCAGGCCAATGGTGCCCTGGCCGGCAATCACTTTTGCATCGTCGAAAGGGGGGATAAATACGCGGCCTTCCATCTCCACGATTTCGCTGACTTTGGCAATGGTGTCATTGAAGCTATTTCCATGGAGGATCACTTTGGCTGAATAATCACTGGTTGCAGCAATTTTGGATTTGGGGGCACAGCAAGGCATGACCACCTTGGCATCAATTCCCAGCATAGCACTGGAGAGTGATACACCTTGGGCATGATTGCCCGCCGAGCAGGCGACAACACCTTTTTGTCGGTCTTCCAGACTTAATGAACTGAGTTTGTTGAAGGCACCACGAATTTTAAAAGAGCCTGTACGTTGCATGTTTTCAAGCTTGAGGTAAACCTCGCCATGGCAACGTTCGCTGATGTAGTTAGAGGGTAGTTGCGCGGTCTTGTATATATGATTGGTCAGTCTTTTTTTGGCTTCAGTAATATCATGAAGGCCAATGGGCAGATTGCTATACATCTTCATCGCAAATCTCTTTTTATTTATTAATTTGTAGGGTTTTATTTCACAGGGCGAAGCGATACTAGGTTCTATCACTTGCAATTAATGTGAGCATAAACACAAAAAAATCTACAAAGAGACTGCGTTACGGTGAAATTATCAAAAAATGTGATGGCAGCAACACTTGAATCCAAAATGATTAAAAAAAGTAATCGCAGATTGGAAAATCAATATGATTAACAACTCCAAAACAAAGCGGCAAAGATTAGATTTTTCAGGGCGAACGCGTTGCTTTTTGCAACCGGCAATCAGTTGCTTGCCTGCCAGAACCGGGATAATAAAAAAGGAGCCGATGTGGCTCCCTATCGACAACACAGGACCGATTACTCGGCTGCTGCATCATCTTTCTTGTACTTGGCAGCAGTCTCTTTGATCAGAGCCTGCAACTCGCCAGCCTGGAACATCTCGATCATGATGTCACAGCCACCGATCAGCTCACCTTCAACCCACAGTTGCGGGAAGGTCGGCCAGTTGGCGAATTTTGGCAATTCGGCGCGGATATCCGGATTCTGCAGGATATCAACGTAGGCAAACGGCTCGCCGCAGGACATCAGAGCCTGGGAGGCCTGGGCAGAGAAGCCACAGCTGGGTAGCTTGGGGGAGCCCTTCATGTAGATGATGATGGGGTTGTCAGCCAGCTGCTGCTTAATCTTTTCAATAGTTTCCATAGGTGCCTCACTAGAGCGATTTCGGCGGCCATTCTACTGCAATCTTGCCCGAGCACAAACTGACAAAGGGGTGACCCGGCTCGAATTGTGCAAAGAACCCACACAGGATTGATCGCGATCATGGCGCCAATCAAGAGTTGTTAGGCCATCTTTGATACTGCTACAATCCCTTGGCTTTGGGCTACCCAGCCCCATCATTTTAAAAACAACTCTTTTCACATATAGAAAAGAGTACGCAATGTCTTGCAACCGTCGCCTTCGCACGGTCCAGCCAATGGAGAGTAGAAAATGGCATTCGAACTTCCCGCTCTGCCCTATGCAATCAACGCTCTGGAACCGCACATCTCCCAGGAAACTCTGGAATATCACCACGGCAAGCACCACAACACCTACGTGGTCAACCTGAACAATCTGGTGCCGGGTACCGAGTTTGAAGGCAAGTCTCTGGAAGAGATCATCAAGACCTCCAACGGCGGCATCTTCAACAACGCCGCCCAGATCTGGAACCACACCTTCTACTGGCACTGCCTCTCCCCGAATGGCGGTGGCGAGCCGACTGGCGCCCTGGCTGATGCTATCAACAAGGCATTCGGCTCCTTCGCCGAGTTCAAAGATGCCTTCACCAAATCAGCCATCGGCAACTTCGGTTCCAGCTGGACTTGGCTGGTGAAAAAAGCTGACGGCTCTCTGGCTATCGTCAACACCTCCAACGCTGGCTGCCCGCTGACTGAAGCCGGTACCACCCCGCTGCTGACCGTTGACCTGTGGGAGCACGCCTACTACATCGACTTCCGCAACCTGCGTCCGAAGTACATGGAAACCTTCTGGGCTCTGGTTAACTGGGAATTCGTGGCCAAGAACTTGGCTGCCTAATCAGCCTCGCTTGCCAAAACGCCCCGCACTGCGGGGCGTTTTTTTATATCTAGATGGCTGCGTAAATGAAAGAGGCGCCCGCAGGCGCCTTTTACATATCGAGATAGCCAGTTTACTGGTCCAGCTCGTCCATGTATTCATCCAGATTGGCATCGTCGGCCTGCTCTTGCTGAGACGCTTTCAGCTCGGTCTGCTTGCCCGTCACCTTGCCCTGGTTATATTGCAGGTAGAAGTCCTTGGTTAGCGCATAGGGGTCGAGGGAGTTGTCGATGATCCGCTCCTGATCGATCAGCTTGGCGCGATTGCCCAAGCCATCCAGAACCCAATGAGTAACCCTTAACGGGATAGTCAGCAAGGCATAGGGGAAGTAGATGGTGTCAATGGTGTCACCAACCAGCTCCCGAGTGGTGGTCGGACCGTAAACAGGCACCATGATGTAGGCACCATTACCGATATCGGCCCTGCCCAGCACTGTGTCCATCTCCAGCTTGTTGCGCTCGAGGCCGGCATGTTTGGCCACATCGAAGATACCCAACAGACCGACGGTGGTGTTGAGGGTAAAGCGCCCCAGGTTGGTCCCTGCCCCCTTCAAATCACCGGTGATCAGATGGTTCACCATGCTGCTTGGCTCATCAAAGTTGGCAACAAAGTTGGCAATGCCATCCTTCACCCCCACCGGAATATAGCGAGCGTAAGCATGTACCACAGGACGTGCTACATAGGGCTCCAGCACATCATAGTTGACCGCCCACATGGCCCGGTTGGCCCCCTGGAAGGGATCGCGCGGATCGGCCGCCGTACTGGTTGCGCCCGGATTATTCATGCCGGGATTGAGATCCAGACTCTCTGGGCCAGGCTTGGGTGGACCACCGGCACAGCCAGCCAGCAAGAGGGCTGCCAGTATGGCCCCTGAACGAAGATACATATGATTGTCCTGACGTTTTATTTTGATTTATCAGAAGTATAGATAACCCGGCCCCTATCCAGGAGCCGGGTTATCCAAAGGCATATTAGAGGGCGTGATCGATGCGGATGTCAATCGGAGCAGCAGGGATCTCGGCCGTCTTGACCGGCACGGATACCCCTTCGAAGGCTCCTTCCTTGTTCATCACATTGCCACCACGCGAGAGACGCGCCTTGAACTGCAGTTCTGGATACGCTTCCAGCTTGCTGCCCTCCATCATGGCGTCACCATCCCCCAGTGAAAGGGTGACAGGCAGGGTTGGCCCAGCGATACGTTTCACCGCGATGGGCATGGGTGGTCCGTTGGGCACCACGGCAAAGACGAAGAGGTGAGCATCTTCCGGCATATGGATGCCCGCAGCCAGCGTGATGTGGATGGGGAACTCTCCCTCATTAACGTCAGACTGCTTTACCTGCTCTGTTCCCGTTTTGGCTGCGCCTGAATTCGTCACCTCTATGCCACGCTGCTTGAGCTGCGTGCGGGCATACTCCATGGAGCGCTCAACCATCACATAACGGGGAGAGCCTTTTTCCATCAAGGGCAACATCGCCTGCCAGCGAGACAGCGCGGTCTGGAAGTCCTCTTTCTGCAGCGCCATAAAGGCATAGACGGAGCGCGCCTCGATATTATCAGGCTCCTGCGCGATGGCTGCACGCAGCAGTGCATCGGCCTGCACCTCCTCCCCCGTCATCATCAGCGCTTGGGCATAGGGCACCGCCACCAGCGATTTCTGGGGAGCAAGCTTGTAGGCACGCGACAGCGCATCGTTGGCCATCTCGGGATCATTGCCATCCAGCGCCAAACGTCCGAGCAGCAACCAGCCGCGGTAGTCGTTCGGTTCATCCTTTAGGCGGGTACGCAGTGCCAGCGTGAAGTCCAGCAGATCCTGCTCGGTTACCTGGGCATCACGCTCCACAAGAATCCGGTTGCTGAGCTCACCAAGACGGTTGCTGGCATCCTGCCAGCGGCTCACCTCCTGCCATGAACCCAGCTTGTAGTAGATACCCAGGCTCACCACCACCAGCACCAGCACACCTGGGATCCAGCTCAGACTCTTGCCACTGCGGGCTGTCTGCTCCACATCGGGAATATCATCCAAGAGGCTGCGCTGCAACTCGACCAGCGATTCGGGCTCCTCGGCAAGCACACCCTGCTCTCGCTCCTCGCCAATCTCTAGCAAGCGCTGACGATAGAGCTGTTTGTTGAGCGCCGAGCGACTGATGCTCTGGTTTCCCTCACTGCGCCACAACGGTAACACCAGAGCCAGACTCACCAGCACCAGCAGGGCCGCAATCACAATCCAAAAGGCGGTCATTGTTTCTCTTCCTCTTTGAGCAGCTCGGCCAGGCGACGCTGCTCTTCATCGCTCAGGGTGCTTTCCACAGGCTCTGACGTTGCCGCAGAGCGTCGGCTACGTATCACCACCACGCCGATGCCGATAACGATCACTAACAGCGGGCCAAGCCAGAGGATCAGGGTCGATGCCATCAGGGGCGGGTTATAGAGAATAAAGTTGCCATAGCGGGCAACCATATAGTCCACGATCTCCTCTTTATCCTTACCCTCGCGCACCATCTGGTAGGTCTTGTCGCGCAAGTCCTTGGCCAGCCCCGCATTGGAATCGGCGATATCCTGGTTCTGGCACTTGGGGCAGCGCAGCTCTTTGGTCAGTTCGCGAAAGACCTGCTCCTGATTGTCGTTGTCGAAGGTGTAGACATCGATAGCAGCCATGACCGGCGTTTGTACCACCCATCCCAGCAACAGCAGCAGGGAAGCAATAAATACTCTCATCAGCACGCCCCTCACTTCATGGCATCAAAGATGGGTTTGAGGGTCGACACCCAGTTCTCGGGATTGATATCCCCCACGTGGCGATAACGGATGATCCCCTTGCTGTCGATAAAGAAGGTCTCCGGCGCGCCGTACACCCCAAGATCCAGTCCCAGCATGCCGTCCGGATCATAGAGATTGACCAGATAGGGGTTGCCCAGCTCCGCCAGCCATTTGATCGCCTTGTCGCGCTCATCCTTGTAGTTCATGCCGATGATGGGAATGCCCTGCCCTGCCAACTGTTTGAGGTAGGTGTGCTCGCCGTAGCAGGTCGGGCACCAGGTGGCCCAGACGTTGAGCAGCATGGGGCGACCGGTCAGGATACTGCGATCGTGCTGTTTGTTCAGATCGTAAATGTCCTGCAGGGTAAACACCGGTACCTCCTTGCCCACCATCACGGATTCGAGCTTGGTGGGATCGGAGTAGAGCCCCTTGAACAGGAACACAGCCCCCAGCAAAAAAACGATAAAGGGAATTAAAAACAACCAGACCTTTTTGTTCATGCCTTGGCTTCCTCCTCACGACGGCCGAAACGGTAACGCTTGTCGAGCATCGCCAGCACGCCACCGATAGCCATAAAGACGCCGCCGAACCAGATCCAGCGCACGAACGGCTTGTAGTAGATCCTCACTGCCCAGGCATTGTTGTCTAGCTGCTCGCCAAGGGCCGCATAAAGATCTCGCGTGAAACCGGCATCGATGGCCGCTTCGGTCATCGGCATCCGGGTCACTGTGTACATCCGCTTCTCGGGCTTGAGCAGGGCGACCTGCTTGCCATTTTTGTGCACTTCCAGCACGCCCTTGAAGCCATCGTAGTTGGGGCCGTTCTTCTCTTTGATCCCGGCAAAAACGAACTCGTAATCGGCAAAGTGCACCCGATCACCCGCCTGCATCCGCAGATCCTTCTCGATGCTGTAGTTCTGGGTGCAGGCGATACCTATGATGCTGACTGCCAGCCCCACATGGCCAAGGATCATAGCCCAGTGACTGTTGCCAAGCTTGCGCACACCGACCGCAAAGCTGTGCTTGTGGGTCGCGCGCACCCAGGTCTCCTGCAGGCTGGTAACGATGACCCAGGCCCCCAGACCAATCCCCACCGCAGCCCACGGCTTGAAGGTTTCGGCAAAGATCAGCGGCAACAGCAGGGCTGCTGCCAGGCTCAGCACCAGCGCAAGAATCACCTTGCCCTTGAGCTCGCCAAGCTCCTGGCGGCGCCAGCGAAACAGCGGACCAACCCCCAGCAGCAGGGCAAACGGAATGATCAGCCAACTGTAGATATGGTTGAAGAAGGGAGTACCGATAGAGATGCTCCCCAGCCCCAGCTCCTTGTGCACCAGCGGCAGCAAGGTGCCAAGCAGCACAGTCAGCAGGCCAGCCACCAGCATGATGTTGTTACAAAGCAGCAGGGTTTCGCGACTCCACAGCTCATGCTTGCCGTGGCTTTTCACCTGCGAACCTTTAAAGGCAAACAGCAGCAAGGATGAACCGATCACCGCCAGCAGGAAGCCGAGAATAAACAGGCCGCGGGTCGGGTCGGAGGCAAACGCATGCACCGACACCAGCACGCCGGAGCGCACTAGGAAGGTACCGAGCAGGCTCAGCGAGAAGGCCGAAAGGGCCAGCAGCACGGTCCACGCCTTGAAGGTGGCGCGCTTCTCGCTCACCGCCAGCGAATGCAGCAGAGCGGTACCCGCCAACCAGGGCATGAAGGAGGCATTTTCTACCGGATCCCAGAACCACCAGCCGCCCCAACCGAGCTCGTAGTAGGCCCACCAGGAGCCCAGCACTATGCCGAGGGTCAGGAATACCCAGGCCGCCATGGTCCAGGGGCGCGACCAGCGGGCCCAGGTTGCATCAAGACGACCGGTCATCAATGAGGCTATGGCGAAGGCAAATGCCACCGAGAATCCTACATAACCCATGTAGAGCATCGGCGGATGGAAGATGAGACCCGGATCCTGCAGCAGCGGATTGAGGTCACGGCCATCGACCGGAAAATAGGGCAAGGTGCGGGTGAAGGGATCAGAGGTGAACAGCACGAAGGCGGTGAAACCGACCGAGATCAGCCCCAACACGCCGAGCACCCGCGCCACCGCATCGAGCGGCAGACGGCGGCTGAACATGGCTACCGCCGCAGTC
Source organism: Aeromonas sp. 603079 (assembly GCF_049172135.1). Taxonomy (NCBI): domain Bacteria; kingdom Pseudomonadati; phylum Pseudomonadota; class Gammaproteobacteria; order Aeromonadales; family Aeromonadaceae; genus Aeromonas; species Aeromonas sp. 603079. The sequence continues at coordinate 52,477 of NZ_JAAKPX010000012.1, forward strand.
CAGCCACCTAGGGTCAGTACCCACAGCAGCAGGGAACCTTCGTGGGCCCCCCACACCGCCGAGATACGATAGGCGAGCGGCAGCAAGCTGTTGGAGTTAGTGGCCACATACTGCACGGTAAAGTCGTTATCGATAAAGGCCCAGGTCAGGCAGAGAAACGACAGCAGCAGCAACAAAAACTGGGCATAGGCGAGCGGACGAGCCGCCGACATCATGCCAAGACGCCCCCGACTTGCGCCAAGCAGCGGATAGCTACCCAGCAACAGGGAGGTGGCAAAGGCCAGGATCAGCGCAAACTGTCCTAATTCCGGGATCATGGCTTATTCCCCTTCAACTGCGCATCGGTGTATTCAGGTTTGAAGTGCATGCCACTGGTGGCATCGGCCACTTCTGGCGGCATGTAGTTTTCATCGTGTTTGGCCAGTACCTCGAACGCTTCGACCGTGGTGGCATCCTTGAGAGTTCCTTGCGCCACAATCCCCTGCCCCTCGCGGAACAGATCCGGCAGGATGCCATCAAATTGCACCATCACCTGATGACCACCATTGTCGATCAGGTTGAAGCTAACCTTGAGGCTGTTCGGATCGCGCTTGACAGTGCCGGGGACCACCAGACCACCAATGCGCAGGCGCTGCCCCTCTTCCGGTTTGATCTTGTCCGGCCCCTTCCCTTCCACCAGCTCGCTCGGGGTATAGAAGAGGTCGATATTCTGACTGAGGGCGTAAAGCACCAGGCCGCTCACGGTGGCGAGGCCCAGGGTGATGGCCAGAATGATGGTGAGGCGTTTTTTGCGTCTCGGGTTCATAGGGTGTTCTCCATCTGCCGGGCCGCCTTGCGACGGCTCTCGCGTGCCTGCTTGCTGCGTAACTCATTAAACAGACGACGGGTTTTCATGCGGGTAGAAATGATGATACCGACCAGACAGAGCAGGGTCAGACCGAAGGAGAGCCAGACGTAGAAGGCGTAACCGCCCATCGCCAAAAAGTCACTGAATGAGGCAAAGTGCATGCTTACTTCTCCTGTTCGGCAATCTCTTGAACCCAGGGACGATGCCACTCCCGCATCAAGAGCTCGTTTCGAAAACGCATCAGGGTAAGGGCCCCGAGAAAGGCAACAAACGCCAAGATCATGATGAGCAGTGGCCAAAGCATCTCGGGAGAGATGGAGGGTTTGTCAAACTTGGTGATAGTGGCCCCCTGGTGCAAGGTGTTCCACCACTCCACCGAGTAGTGAATGATGGGGAGGTTGATCACCCCCACCAGTGCCAGAATGCCGGCAGCACGGCCAGCAACCACCTTGTCACTGAAGGCGTTGTAGAGGGCAATCACGCCGAGATAGAGAAACAGCAGGATCAGCTCAGAGGTGAGCCGTGCATCCCACACCCACCAGGTTCCCCACATGGGCTTGCCCCAGGCGGCACCGGTAAACAGTGCAATAAAAGTGAACACAGCGCCGACAGGTGCGATAGCCGCCACCGTCATGTCCGCCATCCGCAGTTGCCATACCAGCCCGATAAAGGCGGCAACTGCCATGGTGGAGTAGGCCCCCATCGAAAGAATGGCGGAAGGAACATGGATATAGATGATCCGGAAGGAGTCACCCTGCTGATAATCGGCGGGTGCAAAAGCCAGTCCCCAGACAGTGCCGATGATGAACGATAGCAGACTTATCACAGCAAACCAGGGCAACAGGGTCCCAGCCAGCCGATAGGCCCGTTCGGGTTTAGCGTAAGGGTGCAACCATTTCCACATAACTCACAAACCTTTTTGTTATTAATTGTTTGGCGAGGCCTAACATACTGACCTCGGGATAACATCAAATACCTCGAAAGCAATAAGCGGCAATCCGCTTGATCCATCGCAACTTTATTTCTGGAAAAGAATGCCCCATGCGAAACCATGTTGCGTTCTACCAATAGATCATCAGTTAAGACTGACCCTCAATGCGGCCGAAACGGCCAACGGCGTCAGCGTCAGGGCACCAACCAGCATGGCGGCCAGAATGGCAAGCTGTCCGCCATAGGGCAAGCCCATCCCCGCCGCATCAATTGCAGAGGTGGCAAAAATCAGTACCGGAATATAGAGCGGCAGGATAAGCAGACTGAGCAGCACTCCGCCCTTGCGCAACCCGACCGTCAGGGCAACCCCGACTGCACCGAGCAGGCTCAGCACCGGTGTGCCGAGTGCCAGAGTGGCGACTACCGCCAGATAACTGTTCATATCCAGCGATAGCAAAATTGCCAGCAAGGGCGAAATCAGCAGCAGCGGCAATCCAGTCAGTAACCAGTGAGCAATCACTTTGGCCAGCGCCAGCAACCCGAGTGAATGGGGCATCAACATGATCTGCTCCAACGAACCGTCGCCAAAGTCGTCGCGAAACAGTCGCTCCAGCGACAGCATGGCCGCCAGCAAGGCTGCCACCCAGATGATGCCGGGAGCAATGCGAGCCAACAACTTGGGCTCAGGGCCGATACCGAGTGGGAACAGGGTGATGACAATAAGGAAAAACCAGAGCGGGTTAAGAATATCTGCACGCTGGCGCAGGGCCATCAATAACTCGCGGTGGATCAAATACATGACGGCACGCAACATCGAAACTACTCCTGCAGCAAGGGCGTAAGCGAGAGTGTTTTCAGTCGACCCTGCATCAGCGTCATATCCTGATGAGTGGTGAGGATCACCATCCCCCCCCGCTCGGCATGAGCCAGAAACAACCTCTCCAGCACCTTGACCCCCTGCTTATCAATGGCGGTAAAAGGCTCATCCAGGATCCAGAGAGCCGGTTTGTCACTGAGCCAGAGCCTGGCCAGAGCCACCCGACGCTGTTGACCTGCCGAGAGCTGTCCGGTCGGGTTCTCTTCAAAACCGGCCAACCCAACCTGGGCAAGCACCTGCCACAAATCCACTGTCTGCCGGGATACATGATGCAGCTTCTGATAAAAGGCGAGATTTTCGAGCGGAGTCAAGGCAGCTTTGACCCCAGGCTGATGACCGAGATAGAGCAGATTGGCATGGTACTCATCACGGCAATGGCGAATATTTTCACCATTCCAGCACACTTCACCGGAAAACGGCTGAGACAGGCCAGTCAGCAGACGCAGCAGGCTGGTCTTGCCAACCCCGTTGGGACCTTCAATTTGCACCAGATCACCGGGAACTACCGCAAAGGAGAGATGTTCAAACAGAGTGCGATCTTCACGCACGCAGCTCAGATTGTTAACTTGAAGCAGCATGGAGATTTTTTCAGAGAAAATGAAGCGGCTTGCATCTTAACACAGTATTGGAATACGTCTTTTCCAAGATGCCCTTCATCCACTGTTTTTGTGGAGAAGATCGCGCACAAGGAAAAATAGGCGTGGAAAATGATGACAATCAAAGGCATCCAAATAGATCAAACTGGAAACCTCATAACAAACCAGTATTAGCAAATAACTATTCTTCTCGATCACTGTACATGGCGCTCCATGAAAGAGCGCCATACATGCAACAGAAAAAATTCAGGAAGGCAAGTTGCCTTCCTGAACCATCAAGAGCGGCCTTTTCGCAACGATATCAAGAGCTCGGCTTCTGCCTTTGGCAACTCGCACTCACTCATGACCTCATCAAGGTCGGCGCCCAGTTCGACCATCTTGGCCGCTCGACTGTAAAGCCGGCGCTCGGGATCCTGCATGGTCAATTCTTGCTGGCGTTCATTGACCTGCTGCATAGCCCCTTCCACCGACTGCAGACGCTGCCCCATGCCAATAGCGCCGGTATGGAGCTCCATCATCTGCTTGCGCAAGCTTTCCAACTGACCTTGCAGGGTTGCCACACTGGCCTCGGACTCCTGCTTGCTGCGCTTGCTCTTGAACCAGATATAAGAGGCAAACGCCAAGGCAATCAGGGACATCCCCAAGGCAACCATCTCGATTATCAAAACATCACCTTACTTATCAGAGGGAACCGATATCTTCCCACTCTTCATCGGAGAGCAGCTTGTTCAAGTCAACCAGGATCAGCAGTTGCCCATCGCGGTTGCTCACCCCCTGAATAAACTTGGCGCTCTCTTCGGTACCTACAGCTGGAGCAGCATCGATTTCGGAAGATTTCAGATATACCACTTCTGCCACGCTGTCGACCATGATGCCAATCACCTGCTTCTCGGCCTCGATGATCACGATCCGGGAGTTTTCACTCACATCACCGGAAGGCAGACCGAAACGGGAACGGGTATCGATGACAGTCACCACATTGCCACGCAGGTTGATGATCCCCAGTACGTACTCAGGCGCACCCGGCACCGGTGCAATTTCGGTGTAGCGCAACACCTCCTGAACCTGCATCACATTGATGCCGTAGGTTTCGTTTTCCAGCTGGAAGGTTACCCATTGCAGCACTTCATCTTCGGCCAGATTCTGTGCGATATTGCGCTTTTCTGTCATGTTTTTATTCCTTTTATGAAAACGTCTACTGCTAAAACTAGCAATAAAACAGCTCGATTGCAGAAGTTATCAGCGACCTTCTATGTTAACCCCACGCTCCAGCAACAAGAGCAGTTCACGAACGTGTAACAGGGCACACATTTTTTCTTTGACCATGCCCGCCAACCAAGGGCGCTTGCCCTCCTGATGGCGCCATTTAACCTGGTCACGGTGTAACAATTCAGTCCCTTTGAGATGGTGGCAGGCTAATCCCCACGGCGATTCACCAAGCATAATCAGATACTTGTAATCATCCATCTCGAGATGCTGACCCGGCATGACCCACTGGGCGGTATCGACCACATTCATCTTCTGCTCGCGAGAGGTCATGATCCCCTTGTACCAGCCCGGCTGGCCAAACAGGGAGGTGATCTCGCCCAACTGGTGAATACCACCAAGCTCGGTCAACGGCACCGCAAACGTCACGCCCGCGACTTCAAAAAAGAGGGCCTGAAACTCTTTACCGGTATCGATATTCTCCCAAGTGACAGGTTCAGTGGCTTCTACCGGAGCAACCTCCAGCGCAGTTTCAGTCAAGATGGTGGTGTGGGGCTCTGCAACTTCGGGCAGCAGCACCTCCTCAGGCCATTCAGGCTCTACCGGCAACAATGACTCCTCGGCCACAATCTCCAATGGGGCCGTCAGTGTCACCTCCTGGGTGAAGGCATCATTTTCAAACTGAACTTGTCCCACCTGAGCCAACAGTTCGCCAAGCTGGGCAAGGCGTGGATCACTTTCCAAATAAGGTGCAGCAACCACCTCGGGGACGCTTTGGGGCTGACGTTGCAACTGTAAAACAGGGGCGGATTGAACGTCTTCCACCTCATCCAGCACCAGCGGCTCATCGAGCAGCAGGGAGTGGAAATAGTCATCCATCGCCCGTACTTGAATGGTATCTCTCATGCCGTCACCTCATGAACCCGTTGCCGCTCAAGGGCATCAAGATGGTTGAGCAGCGTCTCATAGGCATAGGTTCCACGACTCCCGGGAGAATAGATAGACGGGGGGATATGCAGCAAGCTGGCATCCCGAAACTTGGTATCAATAGGGATCACCGCATTCCACACTGAATCTCCATATTGATCCTTGATCGACTTCAAGGTCATCAGAGAGGCACGGGTGCGCTTGTCGAACATAGTCGGGATCACGGTATAACGGAATTTGTCACGCTTGGAACGCTGCATGATCTCGAATGTCTTCATCATCCGCTCCAATCCTTTAAGAGCGAGAAACTCGGTCTGAACCGGCACAAGAATACGATCGCAGGCAGCCAGCGCATTGACCATCATCACCCCAAGCACAGGCGGGCAGTCGATCAGCACATAATCATATTGATCCTGAATGCGCAGCAGCGCCCGCTTCAGCACCAGCCCCATTCCCTCACGATTTCCCATTACCCGATCAAGAGTCGCCAGGGTAATAGATGCGGGTAGTAAATTGATATTCTCGAACTTGGTCTTGAGCGTCAGTTTATTGACAAGCTCGGCTGTCGGTTTGACAGGTTGAAACAACTCATAGAGGGTTCCATCCAGACGATCTGAATCAAAATCAAGATATGCAGTCAGCGAGGCGTGAGGATCGGTGTCAATCAACAGCACTCGCTGACCACGCTGGGCCAGGATCCCGGCAAGCGAGACCACTGTGGTGGTTTTACCCACACCACCTTTCTGGTTGGCAACCGTCCAAACAATCACTGTATCAATCCTGCCTTGTTGTTATACGTATGCCGCCACCGGGCAAAGAGATAACCTTTATCTCTCCAGCATCCACCGCCTGCTGCACCACAGGAACCGGTTCGGCAACCACCGGGGGCTTTACCGCCACAGGAGCTGGCGGCACCCAGGCGAATTTGGAAATTGCGACCACAACCTTGCGATTTTGCAGCCGGCCTTGCTCAGTGCTGTTATCGGCAAAAGGGGAAAACTCGCCATATGCCTCAAAGGCCAGACGCTGGGGTGCGATGCCATCAGCAATCAAGCCATTGAGCACCGCTTCGGCCCTCGCAGCAGAAAGCGCCCAATTAGAACGATAAATTTCATTATTTATCTGTTGGTTATCTGTATATCCTCGGACCCTTATATAGTTATCGACCGGTTTGAGAATACTTGAAAGAGTATTGATTACCGGTGCAGCATTCGGTCCCATAAAGGCGCTGCCACTGCCAAACAGCAGACCTGAACTGAGTTCCACAGTCAGCCAGTTCTCGTCTTGCGTCATTTTGACTATCCCGGCATCCACCAGTGACCCCATGCTCTCTTGCAACTGCATATCAAGTTTGGCAAGTGTCGTGCCATCTTGCAGCACAGGGACACCAGAAATGGGGGCAAGTGAAGGAGAGGGGGACGTTGCGCTTTCCAGCAACGAGGGGGAGGCAGAAACAGCATTCTCCAACAGTGAATTGCCCTGCCCCTCCAGCAGACCATCACTGCGAGACTGCATGACACTGAACGCCTGACTCATGCCATCTATCACCGCACGATATTTGTCCTTGTTCACCAGCGCAACAGAGTAGAGCACCACAAACAGAGCAAATATCAGCGTCATGTAATCGGCATAGGAGACCAGCCAACGGTCAAGGTGTTCACGCCCCTGCAAGTGCAAACGATAGCGCTTGCGCATGGCTACTCTCCTTTCAAATAGGCCCTGAGCCGACGTTCAACCTGTAAACCATTCTCACCATGGGCAATGGCTAACAGCCCTTCCAGGGTCATCTCCTGAAACAGTGCATAGTGATAGTGAAACGCTCGCAACCGGTTGGCTATCGGTAGATAGATCAGGTTGGCAAACCCGACACCATAGATGGTTGCCACAAATGCCACTGCGATGCCAGCCCCCAGAGCAGATGGCGCTTCAAGATGAAACATGGCCTGGATAAGGCCCAAGACAGCGCCGATAATCCCGATAGTCGGACTATATCCCCCCATGGCTTCGAACACCCTGGCCGCATGTTCATTACGCTCCTGCTCGATATCGATATCGGCTTCGAGCAACATGCGAATATCCTCCGTGGAGACACCATCGACAATCATGTTCAACCCTTGGCGGGTAAAATGGTCCTCCTCCTGCTCAGCCTGATTTTCGAGGGCCAGCAGCCCCTGCTGGCGTGCAAAGGCAGCCCAGGATTGTAGCCGTTCAGCCTGGGCAGAGAGATCCTGCCGTGGCGGATTGAAAATCCATAGACACTGGCGCAATGCCAGCAAAACAAACTTGGCAGGGGTCTGCAATGTAACGGCACCAACTGTACCGCCAAGAACAATGAGAAAAGCAGGCCCGTCCAACAACGTCAACAGGGAGCCACCATGCCACAGCTGGGCAATAGCAATAGCCCCCAGTGCGAGGAGCAGACCGAGCAAGCCCATGATTAGCGCCCCAACTCAACCAGAATACGCTGGGCCACCTTGTCCAGAGGAAGTGATTCACTGGCAATACCTGCCTTTGCAACCGCTTGAGGCATGCCATATACCACGCAGGAAGCCTCATCCTGAGCCCAGATTGTAGAGCCCTGCTCTTTCAGCAGTCTGGCACCATCACGGCCATCAGCCCCCATACCGGTTAGCACAATCGCCAATACCTTGTCAGCATAGGTCTTGGCCGCAGAGGCAAAGGTAATGTCCACGCAAGGCTTGTAATTTACCTTGTCGTTGCCATCAACGATGCGAATACGGGCGCCTGCACCACGACCCTCCAACAGCATCTGCTTGCCACCGGGAGCCAGGTAGGCATGGCCCGGTTTGAGGACGTCTCCATCCTCGGCCTCCTTGACACCTATCTGGCATAATCCGTTCAGACGGGCAGCAAAAGCTGCGGTGAAGGTGGCTGGCATATGCTGGATAAGCAAGATTGGGTGAGGAAAATCCCCCGGCAACTTGGTCAGCACATTTTGCAAGGCTACCGGGCCGCCGGTAGAAGTCCCGATCGCCACCAACTGATAACTCTTGCCACTTCGCTTGAATGAGGCACTTGGTACAGTGCGTTGCAGCTCAGACTGACGCTCAGGAGCTCTGGCGGCTGTGCTACCTAGCGGACGAACCGGTTCAGATGCTTTGGGGCGAGCAGCGGATGTCATCAGGAAGCGCTTGCGGGAAATCTCCTTCACCCGTTGTTGCAACAGTCTGACCGCCTCGTCCTTGTCTCTGGCAATGTCTTCAAATTTTTTGGGCAAGAAGTCAAGAGCACCGGCGTCCAGTGCATCCAGCGTTGCCTTGGCGCCTTCATGAGTCAGTGAGGAGAACATCAGAATGGGAGTTGGGCACTTGGCCATTATCTCCCGCACTGCACTGATACCATCCATCACGGGCATCTCGATGTCCATGGTGATCACATCAGGGCGCAGCGACATGGCCTTGTCCACCGCCTCACGTCCATTCTGGGCCGTATCAATCACCGTCAGCATGGGATCCTGATTGATGATCTCGCTCACCCGACGGCGAAAGAAGCTCGAATCGTCGACAACTAATACCTTGACTGCCATTGTTGTTTTTCTAACTCCTTGGGCCTGAGCGATTAATGTCTACGCGCATATGCTTTGAGCAGACTCGGCACATCCAGAATAAGGGCAATTCCACCATCACTGGTAATGGTCGCCCCGGCCATGCCAGGGGTGCCTTGCAGCAGATTATCGAGCGGCTTGATCACCACCTCTTCTTGACCAATCAAGCTGTCGACCACAAACCCGATTTGCTGAGTGCCAATCTGCACGATCACCACATGCCCGGTATCCTGACGTGAGCGCTTGTTGGTACCACGGATCAACCACTTGTGTAGATAAAAGAGGGGAATCGCCTTATCACGCACAATGATGGTGAGCTGACCATCGACCATATTGGCCTTCTTCAGATCCAGATGGAAAATCTCGTTCACACAACCAAGGGGAAGCGCGAAGGTCTGCTCACCCACTTCAACCATCAGGGTCGGCAGAATGGCTAGCGTCAACGGAACCTTGATTTCGAGACGGGTGCCTTTACCCCAGGTAGAATCGATGTGCACTGACCCATTGAGGCTGACAATACTGGTTTTGACCACATCCATTCCGACACCACGGCCAGAGATATCGGAGATCTCGGACTTGGTCGAAAATCCGGGGGCAAAGATCAGGTTATAGGCATCGTTATCACTCATGCGCGCGGCAGTATCTGCATCCAGCACACCGCGGCTGATCGCAATAGACTTGAGTTTTTCCGGGTCCATCCCGGCGCCATCATCCTCAATGCAAAGCAGGATATGATCGCCTTGCTGGGAGGCGCTAAGGGTGATCGTCCCTTGCCGCGGCTTGCCCGCTTTCTCTCGCACATCCGGCATTTCGACCCCGTGATCGCAGGAGTTGCGAACAAGGTGAACAAGAGGATCGGCGAGCGCCTCCACCAGGTTTTTGTCGAGGTCGGTCTCTTCCCCAACCATCACCAGCTCAATCTCTTTTTTGAGGGTTCTGGCCAGATCACGCACCACGCGCGGGAAACGACCAAATACCTTCTTGATTGGCTGCATGCGGGTTTTCATCACCGCACCTTGCAGGTCAGCCGTTACCACATCCAGATTGGCAACCGCCTTTGACATCTCTTCATCATTACTGGCAATACCCAGACTCACCAGCCGGTTACGAACCAGTACCAACTCACCTACCATGTTCATAATGACATCAAGGGTCTTGGTATCCACCCGCACCGTCGTATCGCTTTGCACTGCACTGTTTTCGGCAGGAGCTGGCGTAGCCTTGGCGGCAGGCGCTGATGCCTTGGCTGCTTCGGCAGGTTTTGCGGGGTCAGCCTGTACAGGTTTGGCTACAGGTGTTGTCGGTTTGGGCGCAGTCACCGCGGCAGGCGCGGCAGGTGCGGCAGGTGCGGCAGGTGCGGCAGGTGCGGCAGGTGCGGCAGGTGCCATACTACTCTGAGGACCTTGGCCACGACCATGCAATTCATCAAGCAGGCGTTCAAACTCATCATCATCGATAAGCTCGTCCACCTCTTTTTGCACCGACTTCAGAGGATTCACCTCTGGCGCCCCCATGTGCTGTCCCTGACCATGGAGTTGATCCAGCAAGGCCTCAAACTCATCATCGGTTATATCGCCAGATTCGCCAGCAACAGTCGCTCCTGCCGCACTCTTGGTTGGTGTGCCCCCCACGCCATGCAGCTCATCCAGCAGACGCTCGAATTCATCAGCTGAAATCTCGTCTATGGATCCGCCCCCGTTAACAGGAGCAGGATCGCTGGCCTGGTTTATCGGTTCAACAACCTCGGGGTCGGAGACAACCTCAACAACAGGAGTGACAGCCTCCTGCTCCATGGCAATAGCGCCACTTGTCGCGGTTCGGAGTTGCTCTTCTCCTTCAGGCTTGCACAACTCGTGGAGGTCATGGAGCAGATCATCAGACGCAGGACTTGGCGCTTCACGGTTTTGTACTTGGGCGAACATGACGTTTATGGCGTCCAGCGCTTGCAGGATCACGTCCATCAGTTCGGCAGTCACGGTTCGCTTGCCATTACGCAAGATATCAAATACGTTTTCAGCGCCGTGGCATACGTCAACCAACTCCCCCAAAGACAGGAAACCGGCACCACCTTTTACTGTATGGAAACCGCGAAAGATGGCATTTAACAGATTCTTGTCATCAGGCCGCTTTTCCAAGTCGACCAGTTGCTCAGACAACTGTTCCAATATTTCGGATGCTTCGACCAGAAAGTCTTGCAGTATGTCTTCATCAACTTCGAAGGCCATGCGTCACTCCATTAGAATCCCAAGCTAGACAGCAGATCGTCCACATCATCCTGACCATTGACTACATCGGCACGCGCCTCTGGATTCATGATTGGGCCTTCGGCTTCAATCCCATTCACAGGGAGAGTACGAGTTGAATGCTCAGCTGCAGCCTCACCAAACATAGTCAGCATTTCTATTAATTTTGTTTCAACTTCCTGAACCAGTTTTATGACCTTGCGGATCATCTGGCCTGTCAAATCCTGAAAGTCTTGTGCCATCAGAATTTCTGTCAGCAGTTGTCGTAACTTATCGGCATCTGACTCAGAAGCCTTAATGAAATCATCAAGTTGATGGCATAAGGACTTAAACTGCCCCACGCTCATATCTCTGGACATCAGTGCATTCCAGTTGGGCATCACCAGCTGGATATTATCATTCAGGCGATCCGCTATTGGCAGACTGGCCTCTACCGCATCCATGGTGCGATTAGCAGCCTTGTCGGTCATATCTATGACGTAATTGAGGCGCTCCCTCGCATCGGGAATGTCATGGGTGGCCAAATCGGGAATTCGGGGGTCGAGACGAAATTCTTGAAGTGAGTTATGCAGTTGTCGGGTCAGCTGACCAACTTTTTCAAACAGATCGGCTGCGTTGGGGGCACATACATTGGCAAGCAGTTCATCGGCCAGCTCGAATTCACCTTGCTCCAGATGAGCAACAAGCATCCTTGCCTGGTCGAGCGAAATCATTGCTTTCGTTTTGGCCATCATCCCTGCTGCTCCTTAGCCAAGGCGTTCAAAAATTTTGTCGAGTTTTTCTTTGAGCGTTGCTGCAGTGAAAGGCTTGACGATATAACCGTTAACGCCGGCTTGCGCGGCTTCGATGATCTGCTCGCGTTTGGCTTCTGCCGTCACCATCAGTACCGGCAGATGCTTGAGCTTTTCATCGACACGAATGGCTTTCAGCAGGTCGATACCTTGCATGCCTGGCATGTTCCAGTCGGTAACCACAAACTGGAAATCACCATTTTTCAGCATCGGCAATGCTGTGTTGCCGTCATCCGCTTCATGGGTATTGTTGAACCCAAGGTCGCGAAGCAAGTTCTTGATAATCCGGCGCATCGTTGAAAAATCGTCAACAATGAGGATTTTCATGTTCTTGTCCAAAATTCCCTCCTCAATAGCCACCTCAGTGGCTCACTTACATGATGCTAAAAACGGGTTGTGTCATGCGGATTATGCCTTAGAGTTTCATCTCAGTGTAGCCAGTACAAACACTTATAGATGCCAATCTCTCAAACGAGCGCGTAGTCTGTGCATTGCCTGACTATGTATCTGACTCACGCGCGACTCACTCACATTCAAAACCTCGCCAATTTCACGTAAATTCAGCTCTTCATCGTAGTAAAGAGAGAGAACCAGGGCTTCTCTCTCCGGTAAGCGACCAATTTGCTCCGACAGTTGAATTTGAAATCGTTCTGTGGCCAGTTCATCAAACCCCGAGCCTGACGGAGCTTCATCAGGGTTACCGATCACATCCTCACTGACCCCCAGATCCTCGATACCGATGATCTTGCCACAGGAGACATCCTGCAGCATGACATGATAATCAGCGAGAGAGACCCCCATTTGCGCTGCGACTTCCGCGTCGCGAGCATCCCGTCCATTGGCTTGCTCCACATTTTCGATCGCTTCGGCAATCGCTCTGCTGTTTCGATGCACGGAACGGGGCACCCAATCACCACGCCGGATCTCATCCAGCATGGCACCACGGATACGGATCCCGGCATAGGTCTCGAAACTGGCTCCCTTGCTACCATCAAAGTTCCGTGACGCTTCGAGCAGCCCAATCATACCTGCCTGTATCAGGTCATCCAGCAAGACACTGCTTGGCAGGCGAGCCAGCAAATGCTGGGCTATCCGCTTGACCAGTGGAGCATGGCGCTCTACCAGCAGATAGGAATCCTGATGACGCAAGTACGCTTGGGCTTTATTCACGGGAACCTTCCTGTGTGGTGGCCTGAGTCTGCAACAGATTCTCCAGGAAAAACTCCAGATGACCGCCAGGCTGGTTTGGTACCGGCCAGCTAGCTGCTTTGTTGGCCAATGCGCGGAAAGCCAAAGCCGCCGGCGACTTGGGAAACGCCTCGACAATCAGTTTCTGCTTGCGCACGGCGGCACGCAGATTGGTGTCATAAGGCACGCAGGCAACCAGTTCCAGTGACGTATCGAGGAAACGATCGGTTACCCGGGTCAGCTTGGCAAAAAGCTCCTGCCCTTCACGCAGGCTGCGCACCATATTTGCCACTACCTTGAAGCGAAATACACCGTGCTCTTTGGAGAGGATCTTGATGAGGGCATAGGCATCGGTAATGGAAGTCGGCTCGTCACACACCACCACCATGATGTCCTGCGCAGCACGGGTGAAACTCAACACCATGTCCGAGATCCCCGCCGCCGTATCCACCATCAGAATATCGACCTGGGTCTTCATCTCGCTGAAGGCGCGGATCAGTCCGGCATGTTGTACCGGTGAAAGCTCGACCATGGACTGGGTCCCCGAGGTTGCAGGCACAATCATCATGCCATACGGTCCCTCAACGATAATGTCGTCGATAGTGCACTCACCTGCCAGCACGTGAGAGAGATTGCGATGAACCCGCAGCCCCAGCATGACGTCGACGTTGGCCAGACCAAGGTCAGCATCCAGCACCATTACCCGTTTGCCTTGGGCCGCCATGGCTCCGGCCACGTTCAGGGTCACGTTGGTCTTGCCCACGCCACCTTTACCACCGGAAACGGCGATCACTTTTACTCGATTGTTTTGACGCATTTTGCGCAGACCACTCGCCTGATCCATATACATGTTACTCATAAAACTCCGAATCTTCGGCCTCGCCAAAGCCTGTGCCCCAGAAATAGGGCTCTTCTGTTTCTCGCTCCAGCGAGCCCATGGCCGCGCCGACAAGCTGCGCCGCATTGGCAACCTGAATATCTTCCGGAACCCGCTGCCCATCCGTGATGTAACTGATAGGCAAGGCATTCTGGATACACACGTTAATTACTTCGCCCAGATTCAGACTCTCATCCAACTTTGTAAGTATGCAGCCGCTCAAGGGAATGCGCCGGAAATGGTCAACCGCTTCCTGCATTACCCGACGCTGGGAGGTTGCCGACATCACCAGATAGCTGCGGATCCTCACCTTGGCATTCTTGACCAGGGTATCGAGCTGCTCGGTCAGCCGGATATCCCGCTGCCCCACGCCTGCCGTATCGATCAATACCAGCCGACGGTGGCGGAACTGATAGAGGGCATTGGCCAGCTCTTCGGCATCACGCACCTGACGTACCGGACAGCCCATGATCCGGCCATAAGTCTGTAATTGCTCATGAGCACCGATCCGGTAGTTGTCAGTGGTGATAAGGGCCACCTGCTCGGCACCATACTTCATGGCAAAACGGGCGGCTAATTTGGCGATGGTGGTGGTCTTGCCCACCCCGGTCGGCCCCAGCAGGGCAACGGCGCCCCCCTGACGTAAAATCTCGTCCTCGCTGATCTTGAGCTGAGCCGTCAACACTTCCGCCAACTGGGCCATCGCCTGATGGATGGGCATGTCTTCAGGGATCAGCCCCGCCAGTTGATCGGCAAACGCATCGTCAAAGCCCATCTTTTTGAGCTCCTTGATCAGCAGAGCCCGCATCGGCTCACGTCGCTCAACTTCCTGCCACATCAGACCGGAGATCTGGTGCTCCAGCAATTTGCGGATACTGGCCATCTCCTTGCGCATCCCCTCCATCTCCTGATCCCGCTGAGCAGGTTGAGAAGAACGCTGGGCGGAGGCAACCCGGGCTTTGGGCTTGACAGGTTCCGGGGCGGCGCCCCATTGCCCCTGCTCGGCCAATGTTCTGGGCGCTGCATTGGCAGCGGCCAGACCGGCCGATTGGGTATTGCCCATTGGCGCCCCATTGCCCGGCTTGAGCTTCTGCTGGCGCGCCAGCAAGGCTGTCAGGGTATCGGCATAATGTTCGTTCTGTTCCTGAACCTTTGTGGGCTCGGGGCGGGTCATCTGCCGAGCAGCAGACGAAATATTGACACTCTCATCGTTCAGCTGACGGCGAACCGGCGCATCTTTGGGCCCCGGAACCTGGGATTGATAATCGACTGCGGCGACTATCTCTACCCCTCCGGTGACCTTCTTGTTGGACATGATGACAGCGTCAGGCCCGAGCGTCTCCTTGACCTCGGCCAGAGCCGTTCGCATGTCCTTGGCAAAAAACCGCTTAATCTTCACCCATCGTCTCCGCTAACTAGTTCTGCCCTACCGCACTGACGATGCGGATCTGCTTGTCGTCGGGCACTTCCTGATAAGACAGAACACGCAACCCAGGAATGGCATTCTTGACAAATTTTGCCAGGGTATTGCGCAAGATCCCCGATGTCAGAAGCACGGCCGGTTGGCCTTCCAATTCTTGTCGTTGAGTGGCTTCCACCAGCGAGCGCTGCATTCGCTCCGCCAGACCCGGCTCAATACCGGCACCATCACCTCCACCCGCCTGCAGGGATTGATGCAATATACGTTCCAATTCAGGTGCCAATGTTATCACCGGTAGCTCTGGGTCTGGGCCGGCAATCTCCTGCACAATCAGACGACGCAGGGCAATCCGGCAAGCCGCGGTGAGCACTTCCGGATCCGGACTGCGCGGCGCGTATTCAACCAGGGTCTGCAGGATAGTGCGCATATCGCGGATTGGCACCCCTTCATTGAGCAAATTCTGCAATACCTTCACAAGGTTACCCATGCTGATCACTTCCGGTACCAACCCTTCGACCAACTTGCTCTGGTGTTTGCCAATCATGTCGAGCAGTTGTTGTACCTCGTCATGGCCGAGCAACAGTGAGGCATGGTTGGTCAAGATCTGACTCAAATGGGTGGCAACTACGGTCGCAGTATCCACCACTGTATACCCCAGGGTCTGCGCCTGTGACACCTGCTCCTTGGCTACCCACACTGCTTCAAGTCCAAACGCGGGATCCCGGGTAGCAATCCCCTGAATTTGGCCGAATACCTGCCCCGGGTTGATGGCCATCTCTTTATCATGGTAGACGCTGGCCTCGCCGGTACTGACTCCCATCAAGGTAATGCGATATTGATTTGGTGCCAGATCCAAGTTGTCGCGGATGTGGACGGCAGGCACCAGAAAGCCCAGTTCTTGCGAGAGTTTCTTGCGCACCCCTTTGATCCGGTTGAGCAGTTCGCCCCCCTGATTGCGATCCACCAGCGGGATTAGCTGGTAACCCACTTCCAGCCCGATGATGTCTACCGGCATCACATCGTCCCAGCTCAACTCTTTCTGTTCATGCGATGGCTGGTCAGTACTGGTCGGCATCAACTCGCCGCTGGCTGCTTTGGCTACCGCCAGCTTCTCGCGGCGCAGCAGCCACCAGGCTCCAGCGGCAGCGATCGCCCCCAGACTCAGGAAGGCGAAGTGCGGCATCCCCGGCACCAGTCCCATCATCAGCAGGATACCGGCAGAGATGATCAAGGCCTTGGGATTGTCGAACAGTTGGCCCAATACCGCCGTGCCCATATCCTGATCGGTATTCTGACGGGTCACTATGATGGCGGCGGCGATAGAGAGCAACAGGGAGGGGATCTGCGCCACCAGACCGTCACCTATCGCCAGCAGGGTATAGATCTCGGCAGACTCCCTGAAGGTAAGATGATGCTGCATCATCCCGATGATAAAGCCGCCGATGATGTTGATGAAGAGGATCATGATGCCCGCAATGGCATCCCCTTTGACGAACTTGGAAGCACCATCCATAGAGCCATAGAAGTCCGCTTCCTGGGTCACATCCTGGCGACGCTTCTTCGCCTCTTCCTGGTTGATGAGGCCGGCATTCAAATCGGCATCGATGGCCATCTGTTTGCCCGGCATCGCATCCAGAGTAAAACGGGCGCTCACTTCCGCGATCCGCCCGGCCCCCTTGGTGATAACCACAAAGTTGATGATCATCAGGATAGTAAAGACGATGATGCCGACTGCATAGTTACCGCCGATCACCACATTACCGAATGCCTCGATCACATGGCCTGCCGCTGCACTGCCATTGTGACCTTCCAGCAACACCACCCGGGTCGAGGCTACGTTCAATGCCAGCCGCAGCAAGGTGGCCAGCAGCAATACGGTCGGGAAAGCAGCAAATTCGAGGGGGCGCCGGGTATAGACGGATACCAGCAGCACCACGATAGAGAGCGCAATGTTGAAGGAGAAGAGCACATCCAGCATCAGTGGCGGGATGGGCAACACCACCATGCCGAGCGCGGCCAATACCAGCAGAGGGGTACCAAGGCCTTTGCTCAATACTCCCCGAGACTGTTTTAACTGGCCCAATACTGCCTTGAATTCCATCGCTCTTCTCAATGTCAACCTGCTGGTGCCAGATTAAAGCAAACATTAAGCCAACAATGCAACACATTGAAATGCAATGAATTTATTTTGACAACGTCAGAACTTTGTCATTTGCGATATTCGGTCGGAATGGGCAGATCTTTAGCCAGCGGCTGAGGACGGCGCCCCTGGCCACGGCGGAATTTCTTGAGCTGGAAGACATAGGCCAGAACCTGGGCAACCGCCGCAAACAACCCTTCCGGGATCTCGTGGCCCAACTCGGTAGAGTGGTAGATAGCCCGGGTCAAGGCCGGTGACGGCATGATGGGTATCTCGTATTCTCTAGCTATCTCCCTGATCTTCATTGCAATTTCATCAGTTCCCTTGGCCAAGACCTTGGGCGCAGCACCGGGTTTGCCCGCATCATACTTGAGCGCTACCGAGTAGTGAGTCGGGTTGGTGATCACCACATCAGCCTTGGGTACATCCCCCATCATCCGGCGCATCGCCATCTGCATCTGCAACTGGCGGATCTTGCCCTTTACCTCGGGTTTACCCTCGCTATCCTTGAACTCGTCCTTCACCTCCTGCTTGGTCATCTTGAGCTGACGCATATGGTTCCATTTTTGGAACGGCACATCGATGGCCACAATAGGCAACAGGGCACAGCAAAGAATGATCAGCATCCACAAAAAAAGGTCGAGGGCATCTATAATCCCACCGGGGAATCCCTCCATGGAGAGGTTGAGCAGATGATCAAACTGGCTGGAGAGCATCCACCAGGCAAACAGGGTGATGAACACCACCTTGGCGATGGACTTGACCAGCTCAATCAGCGACTGCACCCCAAACATCCGCTTGAACCCGCTGATGGGGCTCATCTTGCTGAATTTCGGCATCATTGCTTCAGTGGAGAAGTTCATCCCCCCCATCAGGATATTGCCGATAAAAGCTGCAATAGCGACCAGAGCGAATAGCAATCCGAGCGGAAACACCAGTTCCCCCAGCAGCGCCGGCACCATGGCAACCATGGCATTGGGATCGAAAGCCTGCTCTCTGTTCAGCGTGAAGCCCATGGTCACCACCTTGAGCATGGCGTTCGCCAGGTAACCCTTGATAAACAGCAGGCCAAATACGGCTGACAACAGCACACTGGCTGTTCCCAGCTCCTTTGAACGTGCAATCTGCCCTTTTTCACGGGCCTGTTGCAGTCGTTTGCCCGTGGGTTGTTCGGTACGTTCCTGGTCGGTATCAGCCATTGACACCTCCGAAACATTGGGTGTCAATCAGCTCGCAACTGACCTCCTGCACCCGCTCCCACAAGGTGTCGAAATGGCCGAGGAACCCGCCGATCGTAAGCCAGAGGATAAGCAAACCCGACATCATGCTGACGGCAAAACCGATACTGAAAATATTGAGCTGGGGGGCTGCCCGGGTCATCACGCCAAAAGCGAAGTTGATGAGCAACAGCGCC
Organism: Aeromonas sp. 603079; assembly: GCF_049172135.1. Lineage (NCBI taxonomy): Bacteria > Pseudomonadati > Pseudomonadota > Gammaproteobacteria > Aeromonadales > Aeromonadaceae > Aeromonas > Aeromonas sp. 603079. The sequence continues at coordinate 71,498 of NZ_JAAKPX010000012.1, forward strand.
ACGATGGCAGAGAGGGCCATCACCAGCGAGGCCTGATACATGACCCCCAGGAACGCGCTCAGGGTTTGCATAGAAGAGAGTGACAGACCGCTATCGGAGATGGGTAGCGTCTCAAAACTGAGGATAACCAGGCGTAGCATCACCAGATGACCATCAAGCGCCAGAAATACCAGAGTCGCCAGCATCAGATAAAACTGACCGACCACAGGGGCCGACTGGCCATTCATCGGATCCACCAGGGTGGCAAAACCCAGACTGGTTTGCATGGCTATCACCTGCCCCGCCATCACGAAGCTTTCCATCAGAAACTGGGTCATCAACCCCAGCGCAATACCGATCAACAGCTGCTGGCCCAAGACCAGAAAACTGCCGGCAGAGAAGAGCTCCACTGGGGGCATGGGAGGGAGCAGAGGAGCAACCAGAAACGTCACGGCTACCGCCAGCCCCAACCTGATCCGAGCGGCGACCAGCCGGCTGCCAAATACCGCCATCACCATGAAAAGGCTGCTTATTCTAGCCAGTGGCCAGAGAATGGACGACAACCACTCCATGATCAGAGCGGTGGTATAGGTCACCCCACCACCTCGGGAATTTGATTGACCATCAGGATGAAGAAGTCCATCAGACTCTGCATTCCCCAGTGAGCACCAATCCCTAGGGCCAAAAGGGTCACGATGAGACGGGGCAGAAAGCTCAAGGTCTGTTCGTTGATGGAGGTGGCGGCCTGAAAGATGGCTACCACCAACCCGATAGCAAGGCTGGGCAGGATCACGGCGCTGACCATGATATTGACCAGCCAGAGCGCCTCACGAAATACATCGACAAAGGTTTCTGGACTCATGTTCGGGCTCCTTGCATGGGACCGGTTAACCGGCACCCAGTCCGAAACTGTTGGCCAGCGAACCCAGGATCAGGTTCCAGCCATCCACCATCACAAACAGCATCAGTTTGAAGGGCAGCGAGACGATCATCGGCGAGAGCATCATCATCCCCATCGCCATCAAGATACTGGCGACCACCAGATCGATGACCAGAAACGGCAAGAACAGCATAAAGCCAATCTGGAAGGCTGTTTTCAGTTCGCTGGTGACAAAGGCCGGGATCAGCACCCGCAGCGGCACATCGGCAGGCTTCTCCACCTGCACGTTGGCGATCTCCATAAAAGTATTGAGATCCTTGATCCGGGTCTGGGCCAGCATGAACTGGTGGATGGGCAATTCAGCCCGTTCCAGCGCCTCCTTGGCCTCAATGGTTTCGGCCAGATAGGGCTGCAGTGCCTCGTCATTGATGCGATCCAGCACAGGCGACATGATGAAGAACGACATGAACAGGGCGATGCCGATCAACACCTGATTGGAGGGGCTCTGTTGCAGACCGATCGCCTGACGCAAGATACCCAACACTATGATGATACGGGTAAACGAGGTCATCATGATGACCATTGCCGGCAGGAATGAAAGTGCCGTCATCAACGCCAGCACCTGCAGGGTCAGGCTGTACTCCTGAGAGCCATCCCCCATGGTCTTGACGGTCACTGCCGACATGCCGTCCTGCGCCAACGCAGGCCAGGCGCAAAACAGCGAAATCAACAGGCTGGCCAGCAATCCGCTTTGCCACAACAAGCCGTTAGTTTTTTTCATGTTTGCCCATCAACTTACCCAGCTGCTGGGAAAATGCCTGCGGCGGCTGTTCGTCCAGCGGCTCCTCCAGCCGATAGAGAAAGTTGACCTGCTGCGGCGTTACGCCGACCAGCAGCTGCTGCTCACCCACCTTGACCACCAGCAACTTCTCCTTGTAGCCCACAGGCAGCGTAGCAATCACTCTCATCTGCCCGCCCCCCATGGCGGTGGCAATTTTGCTCTTCTTGAGCAAGAAACCCAGCACCAGAATAAGCCCGATCACCATCAGGCTGGAGAGCAGCCAGGAACTCAGGCTGGGAGGGTTGGCGGCCCCCCCCACCTCGGCAAACACCGGCAATGGCAGCCACAACAGCAGCAGACGCATCATTTGAGTTTCTTAATCCGTTCAATCTGGCTGATGACGTCGGTCAGGCGAATACCGAACTTGTCGTTCACCACCACCACCTCGCCGTGAGCGATCAGGGTACCGTTAACCAGCACGTCGAGGGGCTCGCCCGCCACCCTATCCAGCTCCACGACCGAGCCCTGGTTCAGCTGCAGCAGGTTACGAATGCTAATCTGGCTGCGACCGACCTCCATCGAGATGGTGACCGGAATATCCAGAATGGTGTCAAGCTTACGCCGCTCCTCGGCACTGATAGGGGCATCGTCCTTGAGCTCTTCCAGCGGGGCCGGTTTGGCTTCCGCCGTCACCTGCTCCTCCAGTGCTGCCGCCCAGGCATCAGCCATCAGATCCTCTTCCTCTGTTCCGCTCATCTTGTTTCCTTATACCACTTCGTGACGCTCAATAACTGCAAACCGTCGATTAACGCTGTTGTTCTTCGATGCTGCGCTCAAGCTCTTCAAGCTCGGCCTCACCATCGATACGTACACCACCCCGGGTCACCAGATGCATCTCGGTCTTGACCCCTTCCGGGCGCTTGAGCTTGTCGGTGATCTTGAGTGCCACATTCTCCTTGGTCCGCCCCATCTTGGCATGGAAGGTGGGCAAATCTTCCACGTAGACCAGCAAATGTTCGGGCATGTCGACCGGAATAATATCTCCCGGCTGCAGCTCCATCAGTTCACGCAGAGTGAGTTCGGTCTCCAGCAGTTTGGCCCTCAACTCGACCTTTACATCCATGATCTCGTCACGAAGTGCCTTGCTCCAGCGCACGTCTGTGTCACCCTTGTCACTCTGTACACCGGCATCGAGCAGTTCACGGATCGGCTCCAGCATGGAGTAGGGCATGGCCACGTGGAAATCGCCGCCGCCACCATCGAGTTCGATGTGAAACGAGCTCACCACAATCACTTCGGTCGGGCTGACGATGTTGGCCATCGCCGGGTTCACTTCAGAGTCGAGATACTCGAACCCTACGTCCATCACCGGCGCCCAGGCATCCTTGTAATCCTCAAACACCAGTTTGAGCAGCATCTGGATGATCCGTCGCTCGGTCGGCGTGAACTCGCGCCCCTCAATCTTGGCGTGGTAGCGCCCGTCACCACCGAAGAAGTTCTCCACCAGGATGAAAACCAGTCGTGCCTCCATGGTGATGAGTGCGGTTCCTTTCAATGGCCGGAAACGCACCATATTGAGGCTGGTCGGCACAAACAGGGTGTGAACATACTCACCAAACTTCAGCATCTGCACCCCGTTGATGGAGACCTCGGCGGTACGACGCATCATGTTGAACAGGCTGATCCGCATGTGGCGAGCAAAACGTTCGTTCACCAGCTCCAGGGTCGGCATCCGGCCACGGACGATGCGGTCCTGGGAGGAGAAGTCAAACTGGGCAACGCCGGGGTCTCCGGCGCCGCCTATCTCTTCCTCTTCGACATCATCGACACCGTGCAAGAGGGCATCAATTTCGTCCTGACTTAACAGATCGCTCACGCTTCACCTACTGCATTACAAAGCCGGTAAACAGCACTTGTTCGATAACGGGGGAAGAGACCAGGTCCTTAAGCACCCGACGGCACTCTTCCAGTGAATCCTTGCGCAGCTTCTCCTTGCCTTCAAAGGTCATCAGCTGTTCGGCACTGGCTGCACTGAACACCCGCAGCAAGGTGCCTTCAATCAGGGGAATGTTCTGTTTGGCCAACGTCTCGTCGGCGGTGCCGCGCACCATCAGCTGGATCTTGATCTGCACCAGTCGATCCCGCTGGGCTCCCGCGACGTTGAAGACAAAGGGACGCGGCATCCCGACATAAAGGGATGGCTGGGGTGCTTCCACCTTGGGTTTGGCCTCAGCACCCTCCGCCGCTTCGGCAGGGGGGGTATCCGAGCCGGACAGCATAAGCCAGGCGCCAGCTCCACCACCGCCCAGCAAAATGACCGCCAGGGCAATGATAATAATCAGCTTCTTTTTCTTGCCCGCAGCCGGGTCTTTTAGCGTCAATTCGTTATCGTCAGCCATCCCTTGTCCACCCTAGTCTCAAACTTGTTCGATATCATAAACTTACTCGGGATTGCATCAAGCATAGAAATCTATTCCTGAACCGTTTGTCGATTCCACCGACAAATTGGGGTTGGTCGTAGTGACCTCCCCGTCAAGATGGCTATGACCGGAGTGTCCCTCTCCTGATTGTCCCTGCCCGGCAAACGCCGACTGACCCTGCTGTTGTTGCTGCGGTGACTGTTGTGACTGCTGCTGCACCTGGGTCTGGCCAAGCTGGATCCCCTGCCCCGCCAGCATTTCACGCAGACGGGGCATCGCCTGCTCCAGCATCTCACGGGTCTGTCCGTGCTGAACTACAAAATGGACGCTCGCCTGGCTGGATGCGTCGATCTGGATCTTGATCTTCATCTTGCCAAGGCCGATGGGGTCTAGCTGAAGCTCGGCCTGCTGCAGCTTGTCGGCCAGCATCAGGTTGACCTTCTGGTGCAATTCGGCGGGTGCTTCCTGACTAGACAGTTTCAAATGGGGTAAATTCTGCGGTTCACGGCGCAACGTGCCCTCAGCGGCGGGCGCCCGGCTGTCGGCCACCTGGGGCTGAGGCTGGCTGTTCTGGCCATGCTGTACAGTCTGGCTCTGGCTGCTCTCGCTGCTCGATGTCGTAGCGACAAGACTCTTCTCAGACTCACCGGCCTTCGGTTTTACCTCAAGCGAAACCGCTTTGCGCACCTCGTCGGTGCCCGTCACTTCCATCTGCCTGATCCCGGCTGAAATGCTCGACAGCGGTGCTTGCGGCCCCTGAGATTCGGCCTGCGCCAACACCTGCTGCGGCGCCACCATCACGGGTGCGGCAGCGCTATCGGTCTGAGTCGTCACATTTGGCGTCACGCTGCTCTGGGCTGTGGCACTTTGCACTGTCGTCACTTGCGCCGCACCTGGATTGGAGGATGTGGTTGTCGCTGCCTGCTGTCCCCCCTCGGCGCTACTCTTATCAGCTCCCTTGCCAGCCCCATTAGCGATGCTCTCTACGGCAGTAGAAGTGGTTGAGCTACCCGCATCTGGTTGTTTGCCCCCCTCACCGAATGCCTTGAGCACCGCCCCCTGAATCGCGGCTTGAGCAGCTTGTCCCTTGCCGGTCACGACGCTGCTGGCAGCGGGGTCGGATTTGCTGTCATCTCCCTCTTTCACTGCGGGTGACTCACCACTATTTGCCGCATTGGCGGACGCCTCAACCGGCAACACCCTGGCCAGTTGGGCCATCCGCTCAGCCCCCGTAAGGGGCTTGGTGAGCTTGCCATCTGCCCCGAGAGTTTCACCCTTGGCAGAGACTTTCTCCCCGGGCTGACCATCTTGGGTGGCGGCGGCATCCTTCCCCTCAGAAGTGTTGGGAGCGGAGGACAGTACGGCGGTCGAGGCGTCGCCCTGCTCAATCACTCCTCCTGCAGAGAGTGAAACCGGAGTTTCAAGGGAAGATTTACCAGTCGTAGCCAGAAGCGACTGCGCCCCGGACTGATCGGCAAGTTGGCGTACAGTCCTGACAGTTGCAGGGGACTGCTCGCTTTCATCAAGCGCAATCCCCTCCAGCGCACCCTCTTGCGGCAACGGATTGCCGTCTGCCGCAGTGGCGCTCTGTTGGGCCGCCACCGCCAGCTGGGGAGTCACTAGCGAGGTATCGAGCTTGAGGGAGTCTTGCAGACGGAGCAGAAAGTCGGTGGCAGGGACCTCCTCCGCCTTGTTGACGGCGCCAGGCTCCTGCTCCTTGCTGGCCTCCTCTTTGGGAGAGGCGCCCTCGGTCGCCAAAGATTTGGCTGATCGGACATTTTTATCGCCCTGAGTAGCCTCGGCGGCGCCCTGTTCGCTGTTCCGGGCCTTGGCAATCAGAGTGGCGAAATCACCCTTGCTGTCGCGCCCCCCCAGATCGATGCCATTGCTCTCGACTGAGCTGCTCAGAGGCGCTTTGTCCAATCCGTTGGCCGCAGCCGAAGGCGTTTGTGTCAACACTGTCTGCATCATGATGGCATCCCTGAATTCTGGCGGCCCCCTACGAGATGGCCGCCGACAATGTCCAGATCAAAGCAAGTTACAGGCCAGATTGATGAAAACGCCGCAACATGGCGTACTCATCCAGCATCTTCTGCTCCTGACGCAGAGCTTTCTGCTGCTCGCGGCTCGCCTGCTTCTCCAGCAACAGCTCTACCGCCTTGCGTCGCTGCTGGGCAGCCAGCCACTCTCCACGACGTTGCTCCAGCGCCTGACGCACCTGCAGCACCCCTTCGTATTGCTGGGTCGCCGCCTGCTCAAGCTTGTTGATAAAGGCGTGATACTGGCTGTTTTGCTGGGGCGAAATCCCTTGTAAACCGCGATCGGTCCACTGCTGGTGGTAGATCTGGCGGTACTGGTTGAGGGCATTTTGCTGATCCATAAACAGCTTGAGATCCTGCTGCGCCTTCACCAGCGCCAGCGCACACTGCTGCTCTGCCTCAGCCAGCCGCTCTGCCAACAATAGCAACCCTTTACTCATAGTCGCACCCTCTCTTCCCAACCGTCATCAACGCATCAAGGGCATCGCCACCATCTGCAAGGCTTGCAGGCCATCATCGTAGTGAATGACCTCGCGCATCCCCTGCTGCAAGAACTGATCCAGGTAGGGTTTTTGAATGATGGCGCGGTCGATGCGGGGGTCGGAACCCTGACTGTAGGCACCGATGGTGATGAGATCCCGGTTCTGCTGATAGAGGGAGTAAAACTGCTTGAGGGTGCGCGCCAACTCCATGTGCTCAGGTGAAGTGACCATGGGCATGACCCGGCTGATGGATTTCTCGATGTCAATGGCCGGATAGTGGCCCGCATCGGCCAGCTCGCGCGACAGCACTATGTGGCCATCGAGGATCGCCCGCGCCGCATCGGCAATGGGATCTTGCAGGTCATCCCCCTCGGTCAATACGGTGAAGAATGCCGTGATGGAGCCCTGGCCGTCACTGCCGTTGCCTGCCCGCTCCACCAGCGCCGGTAATTTGGCAAATACCGACGGTGGATAGCCCTTGGTCGCTGGCGGCTCGCCCACCGCCAGCGCGATCTCACGCTGGGCCTGAGCGTAACGGGTAAGAGAGTCCATCAAGAGCAGCACATTAAGCCCCTGATCGCGGAAATACTCGGCGATGGCCAGCGCCGTTTCACACCCCTTGAGCCGCATCAGCGGCGAGGCATCGGCGGGAGCCGCTACCACCACGGAGCGGGCACGGCCCTCCTCTCCCAGAATGTCTTCAATAAACTCTTTAACTTCCCGGCCCCGTTCACCGATGAGGCCGACCACCACCACATCCGCCACCGAGCCGCGGGTCATCATGCCCAGCAGCACCGATTTACCGACACCGGAACCGGCAAACAGCCCCATCCGCTGGCCCTGCCCCACCGTCAGCACGGCGTTAATGGCGCGTACCCCGACATCCATCGGTTGATGGATCGGGCGGCGAGAGAGCGGGTTGATGCGGTGCTGGGCAAACTGCACCGTCCGGGACGAGATAATGGGGCCGAGGCCATCAAGCGGCTGGCCGATGCCGTCGATGACCCGACCAAGCAGGTTCATGCCAACAGGAATACCGTGCTCTTCGGTGATGGGCACCACACGGGCACCAGGGATAACCCCCTTGAGCTGTTCACTCGGCATAAGATAGAGGCGATCGCCCGAGAACCCCACCACTTCGGCCTCCAGCGTCCCATCCAGGGTATCGATGCGACACAAGGCTCCGATGGCAGCACGGCAGCCGATGGCTTCGAGGGTCAGCCCCACCACCCGGGTCAATTTGCCGGCAACCGGCGGTTTGGGGGCGCTGTCGCGTACCTTGTACCCTTGCAACCGGTTCAGTAGCGAGCCGCTCATCTGGCCTCCTGGAAGCTAAAAAGTGCAGCCGGACGGTAACGTCCGGCATCGGTTATGGGCGTGGATCCTGCGAGGCCGGTTTCTGCGACGCATTGTCCCGCAAGAAGTTGCGCAGCAGCTGATCGATGCGCCCGGAGAGGGTCAGATCGATGCTGGAGAGCTCGGTGACCAGTTGCAGATCGCCGGGGGAGAGGGTGGGATCGCTCTGCAGTCGCCAGTGCCGCTTGGCGCACTCGTCGGCGCCAAATGCCTGCTCGATTCGCGTGATGTCATCAGGATGCAGCATCAGAGTCACCCCCTGCTCGGCGGCAGGCAGCAACGCCAGCCCCTCCTTGAGCGCCTCCAGCAGGATGCGGGGCGAGGTCTCTGCTTCATGGCGAATGAGCGCGCGGGCCAGTTGCATCACCAGCGAGACCAGTTGCTGCTCTACCGCCAGATCCAGCGCGCTCAGGGGATTGGCAAGGCGTGCGGCGAGACCCTGCCAGTGGGCGATCTCCTGCTCCACCAGATCGCGCCCCATGGCCAGCCCCTCCTCGCGCCCCTGTTCGAGACCTGCAGCATGACCCTGTTGCAATCCTTCCAGTTTGCCCTCTTCGAGCCCCTTGGCAAAACCGGCCTCGCGCCCTTCGGTCAGTCCCTCTTCCCAGGCGGCCTGACGGATCGCTTCGAGCTCTTCGGCGGTGATGCTGGGGGTCGGCTCCTGCTCGGGTTCCGGCTCCACCACCTCCTCTTCCTGCTGATACCAGTCAGGTGCAAGACCGAGCGCATTGGTCTCGGCCTCAGCCACCACGTCCATTTCGGGCCAGCCCCAGGCCTCTACCCGGGTCTCTTCCCCTTCAGGCCGCACATAACCACGCAGCTTGTTGTTCATCTATTCGCGCCGCTCCTTGCCAAGACAACATACTGGGCGGCAGACAGGTTACATGAGTTGGCCATGGTTTAGAGGAACTCCTCGCCACCGCCGGAACCCAGCATGATCTCGCCGGCATCCGCCAGACGGCGGGCGATGGAGAGGATCTCCTTCTGGGCAGCCTCCACCTCGGAGACCCGGATCGGCCCCATGGCCTCCAGATCGTCTGCCAGCATTTCTGCCGCCCGTTTCGACATGTTCTTGAAGATCTTCTCGCGCATCTGATCGTCGGACCCCTTGAGGGCGCGCTGCAACAGATCCCCAGGCACTTCCCGCAGCAGAGTCTGGATACCGCGATCGTCCACATCGATGAGGTTTTCGAACACGAACATCAAATCCTGGATCTGCTGGCTCATCTCTTCGTCCGACTCGCGGATGGAGTCCATCAACTGGCCTTCGATATTGGTATCCAGATAGTTCATGATGTTGGCGGCTGCCTTCAGGCCGCCCATCTTGGCTGCCTGGGCACCGGCCGCACCGGCGAACTGTTTCTCCATGATGTCGTTCAACTCTTGCAGTGCCGCCGGTTGTACCTCTTCGAGGTTGGCGATACGCATCACCAGATCGAGGCGCACCTGCTCCGGGAACTGGCTCAGGATCTCGGCGGACTGCTCCGGCTCCAGATAGGAGAGCACTATGGTCTGGATCTGCGGGTGTTCGTTCTGGATGATGCTGGCCACCTGACGGGCATCCATCCACTTGAGCGAATCGAGGCCACGGGCGCCGGAACCGAGAATGATCTGGTCCACCAGGTTGCTCGCCTTGTCCTCGCCAAGGGCCGCCACCAACGCCTTGCGCACAAAGTCTTCACTACCGATACCTATGTTGGTGTACTTCTGGATATCGTCGATGAATTGACGGTGCACCGCCGCCACCCGATCGTGACTGAAATCGGACATGGAGGCCATCGACATACCGAGCCGCTGCACCTGCTTGGGTTCGAGATGGCGGAAGATCTGGGCGGCATCCTCTTCGTTGAGGCTCAACATCAATACAGCCGCCATCTCCATACCGGACATCTGATCCAGCAACTGGCGCTGGCTGTCGGTAATGTCGTTGCCGGTCACCTGGCTTTTAGTTTCTTCAGGCATCTTTGGTTACCCACTCTTTAATGACCTGAGCGGCCAGATCCGGTTCGTTCGCCACCAGCGCACGCACCGCCTTGAGCAAATCTTCGTCACGGTGCAGATCCGGCAGTTTCAGCTGACCATCGCGCACCCCGAATACCTGCTCTCCCTCAACCTGGGCTGCCAGCAAGCTGAGCTCGTCGTCACCCCCCAATACGGTGTGGTTGTCAAAGTCCACTTCCCCTTCCGGCTTGGCATCCGGATAGAGCAGCCGCTTGAGCATGGGGCGAACCACGGTGACGATCAAGACAATAATCACCAGTACCGAGGCGGCAATCCGTACCGCACGCCAGAACCAGGGCTGATCGTAGAGCGGCACCTCGGCCACGGTATCAAGCTCGGGACGATTGAACGGAATGGCGACCACCTCGAGGGTATCACCACGGGTCACATCAAAGCCAAGGCCACCGCTCAGCAAACGGCGCAGGGTATCGAGTTCCGCCTGGGTGCGCGCTTCGCGGGTCACAGCCCCGTCGGCACCGGGCACCGCCTTGTAATCCACCGCGACCGAGACGGTCATGCGGCGAATGCCCCCCATCTGACGCCGGGTATGGCTGACGGTGGTATCCAGTTCGAAGTTGCGGGTCGCCTCTTTGCGAGAACGCCCCGAGGCAGCAGCGCTGGCCCCATCACCGCCAGTGGCCTGTTCAGGAATATTGGACGCGGCAGGGGGCTGGTTGCTGAGAGCCCCCGGCACTCCGCCATTGCTGCCGCCGGAGCTGTTCTCTTCCAACGTCATCTCGGAGCGCACTGCAGGCAGATCCGGGTTGTAGGTTTTGCGGGTCTGCTCCTGCTGGGAGAAGTCGAGGGAGAGATCCACTTCCGCCGTATAATTGTCGGCGCCAAGCACCGGGATCAGAATGGCGTCAATTTTTTGCTTGTACTCCAGCTCCTGCTTCTGTTGCATCGCAAATTCCTTGCGCGTCTGGGCAGAGACGGGATCCTGGGAGCCGGAATTAAGCAGGCGGCCATTCTGGTCGGTGACGGTGACACGAGTCGGCTCCAGGCCATGTACCGCAGAGGCCACCATATCGACGATGGAGTCCACCTCCCCCTGCCCCAGTGCCGCCCCTTTCAGGTTGAGTACCACGGTAGCACTGGGCTTGCGCTCGTTGCGGGCAAAGACGTTATCTTTGGGGATGGCCAGCAGCACCTGGGCCTTGGCCACATTCTGGAACTGTTCAATGGCGCTCGCCAACTGGCGCTCGCGACTCAACTTGAGGCGCTCGGCCTCCATCCGCTGGCTGACACCGAAACTGGAGTCCTTGAGCAGAATATCCTCTCCACCATTGGCTACATCGGCCGCATTGGTGAGGCCGGCCCGGGTCAGTGCCAACCGGATACTGGCAAAGTTCTCGGCACTGACCAGCACGCTCTTGCCATCGACCTCATAGGGGATCTTCTGCTGATCGAGGAAGTCGAGGGTCTTGACCAGCTCCTGAGTGGTATAGGTGCCAAGAGGGCGCATATCCGGCTCCTTGCCCCACAGCAGGATGAAGACGGCGATGGCGAGGCAGATGGCAAGCCCCAGGATCAGAGTGATCTGGCGCAGTACATCGGTATTGGACAAGAATCCCAGTGCCGAGCTCTTCTGCTCGTTGGCATCGAGGGCGGCGGTGCCCTCATCGTTTATCAGCAGATCGCCATTTTGGTCAGTAGCCACGATTTATGTCCTTATTGCTGACATGTCATGATGCACGGTCATCGCTCAGACCGGCATATTCATGATGGTTTTGTAGGCATCAACCATCTTGTTGCGCACTTGCACCGTCGCCTCAAAGGCGATGGAGGATTTTTGGCCCGCGATCATCACCTCGGCCAGATCCACCGACTTGTCGCCCATATCGAAACGGGTGCGCAGATCATTGGCTGCGCCCTGCAACTCGTTGACGTTACCGAGCGCCTGCTGCAACAGCAGGCCAAAATCGGAGGTCACCTGACGGCCAGGCTGTGACAGCGGGGTTGCACCGGCCTCTACCTTGAGAGCCTGCATCTCTTGCATCAGGCTGCTTGCACTAATTTCCATTTTCTGTCCCCAGACAAATCATTGACGCTGACGGACCAAAAGCAATAAAAGTGCCAATTAGGTAAAAACGATCTCAAGCCGCAGAAATGGAGGGGAAAAAGAGATGATGAGGGGGATCGGGGAATAGGCCACTTCACGCACGGCACGGCTCCGTAACCGGCCACACCGTAGAACCGTGATGTTTGTCGAGCCACTTGACCAGTGGTTTGTTGTGAAGATTAACCACTCGACGGGCTATCAGTCCGAGGGGATGGCGCGTGCAGAGCCGGCTATCGGGCTCTGCACGCTTGCGGGTGCGGACTGATACGCTCCGCGGCCCCAGTCAAAGCTGGCATCGGACACTGCCGTTATGGCTCAGAAGTGTCCCCCCTGGCGGCCAGCGCCTCATCTACCTGCTGATCCCGCTGCCCGGTCATGCTGGCGTGACGGGCGATCAGGTGGTAGGTGGCGGGCACCACCAGCAGGGTAACCAGAGTCGCCAGGGAGAGACCGAAGAAGACCACGGTCCCCACCGCCATCCGGCTCTCGTAGCCAGCCCCCATGGAGAGCATCAGCGGCACAGCGCCGATGATGGCGGTGAGCGAGGTCATCAAGATCGGCCGCAGACGGCGCACCGAACCCGCGATGATCGCCTCTTCGAATCCTTCACCGCGCTGACGCAACTGGTTGATGAACTCGACGATGAGAATACCGTTCTTGGTCACCATGCCGATCAGCATGATCATCCCGATCTGGCTGTAGATGCTCATCTCCTGCCCCGTCAACCAGAGGCCAAGTAGACCGCCGAAGATGCCGAGCGGCACCGTCATCATCACCACAGTCGGGGTGAGGGTGCTCTCGAACTGGGCCACCAGCACCAGATAGACCACCAGCAGGGCGAGGCCGAAGACCATCGCCATCTCCCCCTGATTGTCGCGGTAATCCTTGGAGTCACCGGCGTAATCCACCGTCATACCGCTCGGCAGATGCTCGTTGGCCCAGCCATCGAGGAAGTCGAGCGCCTCGCCCAGAGTGTGATCCGGTGCCACATCGGCGGTCAGGGTCACCGCCTTCTGGCGCTGATAGTGGTTGAGGCGATTGGCGGTCGCCACCTGCTTGACGGTCGCCAGGGTCGAGAGGCTCACCATCTCGCCATTGGCCGCTTTCAGGTAGATGCGGCCGAGATCCGAGATGCCGTTGAACTCCTTCTGGTTGACGCGCAGATAGACGTCATACTCCTCGCCCCTGTCCACATAGGTGGTCTTGCTCACCCCGCCCAACATCGCCTGCAGGGTGCTGGCAACGGTGGAGACCGGTATGCCGAGCTGGCTGGCGCTGTCGCGCGAGACGGTCACCTGCAGCTCAGGAGTCTTCTCGGCGTAGTCGAGATCCGGGCTTATCATCAGGCCACTGGCCTGCGCTGCTTTTTGCAGCTCTAGCCCCTGCTGGTAGAGCTCGGCATAGTCGTTGCCCTGCAGCACGAACTGCACCGCAGCGGTAGAGCCGCCACGGAAGCCTGGCTGGAAGGTGCGGATCATCACATCGGGAATAACCGACAGCTTGGCCCCGAGCGAGCGGGAAAACTCGGTGGCGGTCACATCACGCTCGGCCCAGTCGGTGAGCTGGATGATCACCATGCCGGTCTGATCGCCGCCACGGCCAAAGGCGGGGGTACTGAAGCTCATCGCCTTGACCACCCCCTGGCCCAGCATCGGCATGATGGTCGATTCCACCTGCTGCATGTTGCGCTTCATCCGCTCGATGCTGGTCCCCTCCGCCCCCTTGACGAAGACGAAGACCACACCGCGATCCTCGGTCGGGGTGAGACTGCTAGGCAGCTGGGTAAAGAGGGCACCGATACCGGCCAGACAGAGCAGCAGCGCCAGCGGCATCCAGCGCGAGCGACGCAGCAGCCCCTGCAGCAGATGACGATAGTGCCCCTCCATCCGGCCCAAAGCGCGATCGAGAGCCGCCGTCAGCCGGTTCGGCTTGTCGAGCGGGCGCATCAGCCAGGAGCCCATGGCTGGCGTGAGGGTCAGCGCCACCAGCGAGGAGCAGAGCACCGCCAACGAAAGCAACATCGCAAACTCGGTAAAGAGCCTGCCCACCATGCCATCCATAAAAGCAATGGGGATAAAGACCATTACCAGCACCGCCGTGGTGGCGATGACCGCAAAGCCCACCTCGCGGGTGCCGTGCCAGGCCGCCAGCAGGGGTGACTCACCCCGCTGCAGATGGTGGTGAATGTTCTCCACCACCACGATGGCATCATCCACCACCAGACCGATGGCGAGGATCAGCGCCAGCAAGGTGATGAGGTTGATGGAAAAACCGAGATACCAGGCGCCGATAAAGGCGGAGATGAGCGACACTGGTACCGTGATGGCAGGAATGAGGGTGGTGCGCCCCTGCCCGAGGAACAGATAGAGCACCGCCACCACCAGCACGGCGCAGATGGCCAATGTTTCATATACCTCGTCGATGGCCTGCTTGATAAAGATGGTGGAGTCGTAGTCAACCTCCAGCTTGGCCCCCTCCGGCAGAAAGCGCTGCATCTCCACCAGCTTCTTCTCAACCCCCTGTGCCACCGCCAGCGGGTTGGCGGTGGACTGGGCGACGATGCCGATACCCAGACTCTCGCGGCCATTGCGCTGGTAGGCACTGTCTTCGTTCTTGGCTCCCACCTCCACATCGGCAATGTCGGCCAGATAGACACTCTGACCGTTGGCGGCGGTACGCACCTGCAACTGCTGGAAATCTTCAGCCGTGTGGTAGAGCCGAGCAATCTGCACCGACATGGTCATGGAGTTGTTGCGGATCTCGCCGCCCGGCAGCTCGATGTTCTCGCGCTTGAGGGCATCCTGCACATCCGCCACCGTGACGCCGCGCGCAGCCATGTCGGCCGGGCGCAGCCGCACATACATCACCTGGGTGAGATCGCCGGATAGCGCTACTTCGCTCACCCCGTCCACCAGACTCAAGGGGTCGACCAGCACCCGGTTGGCGTAGTCGGTCATGGCGGTGCGGTCCATCTGGCTGCTGCTGAAGTTGAGCCAGACCGCCACATCACCGCTGCCGCTATCCTTGGTCACCAGCGGGTCGTCGGCATCCTCCGGCAGCTTGCTCTTGGCACGGGTCAGGGCGTCACGCACATCGGAGACCCCCTCCACCATGTTCCAGCCAAGCTTGAACTCCACCGTGATCATCGAGCGCCCCTTGCGGGTCACCGAGTTGATATTCTTGATACCGCTGATGCCGGAGAGCTGATCCTCGATGGGCTTGGTGACCTGACTCTCCATCACTGCGGGAGCCGCTCCCTCATAGGTGGTGGTGATGGAGACCGACGGGATCTGCACGTCCGGCATCTCCCGCACCGTCAATTTGCTAAAAGCGACCAGACCGAACACGCTGAGCAGGGCGCTGAGCACCACCGCCACCAGCGGTCGGCGTACTGAGATATCGGAGAGCCACATCAGCCATTTACCTCCGCCAGATCGTGCACCTTGGCACCATCACGCAAGTTGACCAGCCCCTCGACCACGATGCGATCGCCGACTTTCAGCCCCTCGGTAACCCAGACAGTCTCACCCTCGGTCTCGCCGAGCACCACTGGCACCCGCTTGACCCGGCCATCGGCCTCAAGGCGATAGACGAAACGCTGCTCGCCGGCGTACTCCACCGACTGGGCAGGGATCAGAGTGAGCTGGCGGGAGGGGAGCAAGAGCTCCACGTTGAGCAGCATGCCCGGGCGCAACTGGCCGTTATTATTGGGTAACTCGACCCTCGCCTTGATGTTCTGGGTCTCGTTGGAGATACGGCTATCGAGGGTGGTGAGGGTGCCGTTAAAGCGCTGATCCGGCCAGGCTGCGCTGGTCGCTGTCACCGCCATGCCGGGGCGCAGCAGGGAAAGGTAGCGCTCCGGCACTGCCAGATCGAGGCGCAGGGTGTCGATATCGTCGAGGTGCAACAGGGTATCGCCGCTATTGACCAGGGCCCCTTCGCTCAAATCAATCAGGCTCACGGTACCGGCAAAGGGAGCGGTGAGAGTGCGCTGGGAGAGTTCGTAACGGGCGGCATCGACCCGCGCCTGCACCTGATCAACGGTGGCCTCCTGCCCCTCCAACACCGACTGGGTGACGGCTCCACGGGCGACCAGCTTGCGCATCTCGGTCAGCTTGCGATTCTCGTCGCGCAGACTGGCTCTCTGCTCGGCCAGCTCCGCCTGTTGCTTGCCCGCATCCAGCGCGACCAGCGTATCGCCCTTGTTGACCTGCTGACCCGACTGCACCGCAATCTTGACCAGGCGCCCGGTCACCTCGGGAGTGATCACCACCGAGTGGTTGGCCGCCAGTTTACCTACCAGCTTGAGAGTCGGCTCGGCCAGACTCTGCTTGACGGTCTGGGTACGAATATTTATCTCGCGGGAAGGGGCTTTGGCTGCTGGTTGCAAGTGGCCAACCGCCCACCAGATGGCCGCTACCAGAGAGAGCAGGCCGAGGCCAATCCAGATACGCATTTTCATCAAACAATCCATGAAGTGTTAAGAAGGGGAAATCTGAGTGGGGGCCATTTTAGCCCCAGACTATGCCGTGACTATGTATAAATGTGACAAAACGTAACAGGTGCATGGTGAACTCACCCGGTTTCAGGTAGTTCAGTTTGTTTTCACACCACATCGCATACACTAACGACAATTTCCTTCGCAACCCGACTGACTGCCTATGCCCAACATGTCTGGCCACCGTTTTCTCACACGCCTGACCTGGCTCCTGTTCGCCGTGGTCATCCTGCTGATTGGTTTGACTTTGTGGCAAAGCCTGAAACAGATTGAACGCCTCTATCAAAGCGATACCCTCAACAGTGCCATCTACCTGCGGGATCGGTTCAAACGGACCGAAGTATTTCTGGAGGCGATGCGCGGGCAGGCTGAGGAGCGACTGCGCAGCGACCCCCAGTCGGTGCTCACCCGCCAGCTCTATCGCCATATCGAGGCGCTGCCAGAGGGGCTGGCTCTCGACAAGCTCCCCGGTGATTTGCCTGCCGGACTGGCAGGCAACCTCACCGGTGATGGCCCGCTGCCGCCCCCCGGCAGCGAGCGTGAGGCACGCATTCATCTGGCCCTGAGCCTCTCCCCCTTGCTTGCCACCGCCAGCCAGCGCCTTGGCAACGAGATCGCCTGGGTCTACTTCACCGGTGTGGACAACTTTATCTATCTCTACCCTTGGCAACCCTCCAGCCGGTTTCGCTTTTATCCCACCATCTACCAGAAGAGCTTCTGGCAAGATGCGCTGCACAGCACCAATCCGGACAAGAAGACCGTTCTCTCGCGCCCCTATGAGGACTTTATCGGGCGCGGCCCCATGGTCACCATGTCCCAGCCCCTCTACAAAGAGGGAACTCTGGTGGGAATGATCAACATGGATGTGCTGCTCGCCCGCCTGCAGCAGCAGCTCGATCAGATGACCCCGGCGCTGGGGGAATATCTGCTGCTCAATCAGTACCACCAGGTGCTGGCCAGCAGCGCGCGCCAACCCGTGGCGCCGCAAAACACCGAACCGACCGGCGAATATCAATGGCGGCAAGGCACATTGCAGCTGATCATGGCGATACCTGATACCCCGTTGCGGCTGGTGCACAGCGTGACCCTGCTACCGCTGGTGTGGGCCATGCTCTGCCAGTCCGCGCCGACCCTGCTCGCCATCCTCTTTATGCTGCTGGCCGTCCTCTCCAACCTGAGATCCCATCGCCTCAACGAGCGGCTCAACTACCTCTCCTGCCACGATGCCCTTACCGGCGCTTTCAACCGCCACTATGTGGTGCTACTGGAGCAGGCGGGAGAGCTGGCCCGGCTGCAAGCGGGGATCCTGATGTTCGATGCAGACCACTTCAAACGAGTCAATGACAACTTTGGCCATGCCGTGGGGGATATGGTGCTAATCCGGCTGGTGCAGATCTGCCAGCAGCAGCTTGGGCCCACAGACCGCCTGATCCGCTGGGGGGGCGAGGAGTTTCTGCTGCTGATTGGCCGCAGTGATGCAACACAGCTCGGCGAGCTGGCGGAGCGACTGAGAAAGGCGGTGGCAGATCACGACTGGGCCGCCATCGAACCCGAGCTAGAGGTCACCATCAGCCTCGGCTATCTCCCCCACCAGGAGAACCTTCCCCTGCACGAAGCGGTACGCCGCGCCGATGTGGCGCTCTATCAGGCCAAGGCCAACGGTCGCAACCGCAGCGAAAGATGGCAGGATGACGCCTCCTGACTCTCGGAGTAAGCTGAGCCCTCAACCCCTTTTTTGGAGGACTGTCGTGCCACGTAAACCCCGCGTTGGGCTCGCTCTCGGGAGCGGCGCCGCCAGAGGATGGGCCCATATCGGCGTCATCCGCGCCCTTGAACGTCTCGGCATCAAACCGGATTTGATCGCTGGCTGCTCCATCGGCAGCTTTGTCGGTGCCGCCTATGCCGCCGGAGAACTGGATCGGCTGGAAACCTGGGTGCGCGGCTTTACCCGCCTGCAGGTGGTCAGCCTGCTCGACCCGGCCCTCTCCGGCGGTCTGTTTCGCGGCGAAAAGGTGTTTGGTCTTGCCGCCAGCCATCTGGGGGATCCCGATCTCGAGAGCCTGCCCATCCCCTTCGCCTGCATCGCCACCGAGCTCGATACCGGCCGCGAGATCTGGCTGCAACAGGGCCCGCTGCGCCAGTCGGTGCGCGCCTCCTGTGGTATGCCGGGGATCCTAACCCCGACCCGGATCAACGACCGCTGGCTGGTCGATGGCGCCGTGGTCAATCCGGTGCCCATCTCGCTGGCCCGCGCCATGGGGGCCGAGGTGGTGATTGCGGTCAACCTCAACACCGATATGCACCAACCCTGGACCGACGAGCCGGATCAACCCGGCAGCGGCGGTCTGCTCAGCCAGTGGCTCAATCGCGGTGAATCCGCGCCAGCCACCCCCGGTCTGTGGAGCGTGATGAGTGGCTCCATCAACATCATGCAGGAGCGGATCACCCGCGCCCGGATGGCCGGTGACCCGCCGGAGATCCAGCTCTGCCCGCGCCTTGGCAGCTTCTCCATCATGGATTTTCATCGCGCCAGCGATGCTATCAACGAGGGGGAAGCCTGTGTCGAGCGCAATCTCGATCAGCTCAAGGATGAACTGGGCCGCCTCGGGTTGCTGGGCAGTTAGTTGTCGACATGCAGCGGTTTACACATGGAAAAAGCGCCATTCGGCGCTTTTTTTTTCAACTCACTTACCCGGTTACTCCTTACGGTAGAAGAGCAACCCGAGCAGAATAACCCCCACAGAGACCAGCAGATAGAGTCCCAGACTGGGATTGGTGATACCGCCATACAGAATGATGAGCGCGCCCAGGGTGGCGCAGGTCGGGATCACAAACCGCTTTATCCAGCCCAACTCGGTAAAGGTGCGCATGTACCAGACATAGAGGAACAGATAGAGGCCATAAATCAGCACGATCGGCATCTCGTCCAGGGCGATGTAACGACCGAATGTCTCGTTGATGCTGCAGTACCACAGCACTGAGTAGATCACCGACAACAGCGCTGCCGCGAGGGCCGAGTTGATTGGCATGTGGTGATGCGGTTCGATACGGCTCATCCACTTGGGGGCTGGCCCCTGATTGCGGATCGCCAGCGAGTAGGGAATACGCATGGTCGCCAATACCAAACCATTGAGGGTGCCGAGGCAGGAGATAATCACGAACACGGTCAAAATGGTCGAGGCAGTCCCGCCAAACAGGCTGGTTGTCGCGAGATTAACCGCGTTATCCCCTTGCGCCACTATCTCGTCCGTCGGCAAGACGCTGGCGATCCCCAGAAAATAGGTGACATAGACCACAAAGACTATCAGGGTGCCAATCACCAGTGCTCTGGGCAGATTCTTCTTGGAATCGCGAATTTCGCTGTTGATGGTCACGGCGGCGATCCACCCCTCATAAGCGAAGGCGGTGGCAACCACGGCCGTGGCCAGCGTGCCTCCGGTGCTTCCTATCCCATCCATTGCCTGCACAAAGTTGGTCACGGTGACACCATTGAGCAAGCCTGAAATGGTGCCCACAATGGCAACCAGGATCAGCGGGATCAACTTGATCAGGGTAGAGCCCACTTGCAGCTTGCCCGCCAGGACCGGGGTGTAGAAGTTGATCAGATAGGTGACCGTCATATAGACAGCCGCTAGTATCCAGGTCGCACCAGAGTTGGTCGGATTATCACTACCAAGCAAGATCATGGTGTACAGAGCGGCGACCCAGGCAAGGATGGCGGAAAGAGGGGCGTAATAGAGTACGCCTTTGAACCACCCCACCAGATAACCAAACATTTTGCCGTATGCCGCTTCGGCATAATCGACGATACCGTTGGACTTTTCGATCCGCTGGGCAAACTCGGCAAACACCAGCGCGCCGAAGATCATCGAAAATGCCCCCAGCGCCCATGCCAGCAGCGCAATGGCCAGATTACCGCCAGTCAGACGCAGTACATCATCGGCCTTGAAGAAGACACCGGAGCCGATCACCACGCCGACCACCATCGCAATGGCAGTCATCAGGCCATAGCGTTTATCCAACTCATTACTGCTCATACCCATACTCCATACGATTGCTCATATCATCCTGAATGTAATAGTGTTCAGGTGGCCAGATACCACCAGGGGCCCACTTTTCGGGGCCGCTTATTCTCGTTGGCCTGCATGGATAATTCAAAGCGTGTTAGATCAAAATATCGATCGGCGACCCAAAAAAATACCGCCCGAAGGCGGCATTTCTATTCACATCGATGATCACGCCTTGGCGAGGTCATCCGGGCCAATCTGGCCGATTTCGGCGACTTTCTTGTCTGCCAGCAGCCAGAGGGTGAACTTGTGCAGATCCGGGTGGTGCGCCAGGGCAACCAGGAAGGCGCCCCCAACTTCACGGTAACCCAGCTCGTAGTTTTTCAGTGTGGTGGGAGGAACACCGAGCAAATCAGCAAACTTCGGACGGCTCAAACCGACCGCTTCACGGATCTGACGGATCTTCTTGCCAACAGTGACGATATTTGAATTCATAATGTTCCATACTCCGTTTGACGGATTAAATCCGTCTTTATTTTTCGCGACGACTCGTAGTCAAGTGTATCAGTTTTGTACGGACTCGTTATGGTCGAGCCTCTATCTTTATGAGCGCCTTTCGGCGACAACCCTTATCTTCAACGGGGGATGGTAATCGCTCAGCTGTCTCAGGTAAACAGTCTCGAAAAGAAACCTTTATTGTTGCCACCAGAATAACTCGTATAATCCGCCAGCTACCCATTAAGAGGAATAAGTATGGCGTTTCCCGGCATTATCTCTCGCCTGCACCCGGTTTCTGACCCGGCCCAATTGCAACAACAGCTCAGTCAAGGTGCACAATATCGTGCCGAAGCATTCTGGCTTCCGGCCTTGATGTCCAGCCAGGCCAGCGAGCTGTTGGCCGCCCTGCCGGAGAGCTGCAGCCTGTTTCTTGAACAGGAATCGCATAACCTACCCTTGCGCAGCCACGATGGTGCCCTGCATAACAATGAAGAGCTCACCACGGTAAATGGCCAGTCTATTGCGCTGGCAAGCGCCCCGGGTGATGGTGGTCTGGTAGCTGAATCGGGCATGTGCGAGATGGCCGACTGGCTGGAGGCGGGACACCGCCATTTCATCTGTTCAGCCGCGGTTCAGCCTGTGGCACGAGCCATCCTCAACATCTGGCCCCTGGATCCCTATCTGGCCCGCCACTACCTGATGGCGTTTACTCCCCTGCTGAAAAGTGCAACGGAAGCAGACTACCTCGAGGTGTTCACTGCCAGAGCAAATCCTGCCAACCCGCACTCCGACTGGGTTCAGGCCTATATGAAACTGGAAAAGAAACTGCACAGGGCCTATCTGGATCACTAATTAATCTGGATAAACAGCCATTTAAGGTCACGACACAATTTGCCACAAGGCTCATTTGTGAGCTTGATCATGTTTTAAAATCGGCATAGAGTGCGCCTCGTCATCGGAATGACATCAGTTGCCTGGCAGTGGTTTCTCACGCATTGCGTGCCATGCCAGCGCACTCGACACACCAGGAGAGTGTGCAACCCGGTTGTACCGGGTCATCTGCCAGACTCGACGCCAGCCGTACGGCGGAGCCTGCAGCTTACATAAATTACAAAGTGTGAAGCACGTGAATAACGTGCGATCTCAACGAGGATTTTTTTATGATGAAAATGGCTCCTTCCATGATCGCCATCGCCATGGCTGCTCTGGGTGCTACCGCTGCTCACGCCGCTGACGACATCTACTTCGGTGCCGGTGTCGGTGCTACTCACTTCAACGGCCTGAACAAGCTGGAAAGCACCAATGTAGGCCAGGAAGACGCGGCTGCCGCCAACGCCTTCATGGGTTACAACTTCACCGAAAACTTCGGTACCGAACTGGGCTACCAGTACACCGGTCGTGGCAACACCGACGGCAACCGTTACGAGAGCCAGGGTGCCACCCTGTCCGGTATCGCCCGTATGCCGGTTGGCAACGACTTCTCCCTGTTCGCTGAAGGCGGCGCCTACTGGGGTCACACCGACGGCCTGGGCACCAGCGACACTAAAGTTTCCCCGCTGGCTGGCGCCGGTGTGACCTACAAGGTAAATGACGCGCTGGATCTGCAAGCTCGTTACCGCTACATGTGGGACGTGGCTGACCTGCACGCCAACGGTGAGCGTTACAAGGCCAACCAGAGCATCGCTACTCTGGAAGCGGTATACCACCCGTTCCGCACTTCCTACGTAGCTCCGGTAGCTGCCCCGGTTGTTGAAGAAGCACCGGCTCCTGCTCCGCAAGTTGTAGAGAAGAACTTCGCACTGAACTCAGACGTGCTGTTTGCCTTTGGCAAAGAGACTCTGAAGCCGGAAGGCGTTGCAGCCCTGAATGCGCTGTACCAGCAGATCGTTGAGTTCCAGCCGAAAGATGGCAACGCTGTTGTTGTTGGTTACACCGACCGTATCGGTTCCGACGCGTACAACCAGAAGCTGTCTGAAGCCCGTGCCCGTACCGTTGCCAACTTCCTGGTGAGCAAAGGTATGGCTGCCAGCAAGGTTGCCATCGAAGGTCGTGGCGAAGCCAACCCGGTTACCGGCACCAAGTGCAACGGTATCACCGCTAAAGCTCAGCTGATCTCCTGCCTGGCTCCGGATCGCCGCGTAGAAGTTCGCGTATCTGGCGTACAAGAAGTTCAGCAATAATCTGACCTCGTTCAGATAATGCAAAAGAAAGGGATGCTGCGGCATCCCTTTTTGTTTGCCTCATTCTCGCTTGCATCATCCCTCACTCCCGCCTCCCTACCCTTGCCTGCCCCGCCCCGAAAGCATAAAGTAGTTGCGCCTGTAAGGTATTGGATAAGCACTAAAAAGCGCTTCTTGTCCGGTCTGTTGTCCATGACGCCACTGCCTCATGAGTGTCCATAAGCCTTCGCTATCCACTTTGCTGGCGATTTTTCGCAGCAATAAAAACAAGTGCATTGCCCGACATGGGCTAACACAACGAGGATAAACCGATGAAACTCAAAATGGCTCCTACCCTGATTGCACTGGCGCTCGCCGCCGCAGGAACCACGGCTCAGGCCGCCGATAACTGGTATACCGGTGTCGGTGCCGGTTGGGCTTATGCTCACAACCTGGATGACTTCGGGACAGACACTGACAAGGATGCCACCGCGCTCAATCTGTTCGGCGGCTACAACTTCAACGACTACTACTCGGCAGAACTGGGATACCTCTACGCAGGTAAAGCGGGCGTTGACGGTGCCGATTTCAAAACCCAGGGTGCAACCCTCTCCGGTATCGCCCGCCTGCCACTGGGTGACATCTTCTCGGTGTTTGCCGAAGGTGGTGCCTACTTCAACCACGTCAACGGCAATGGCAACAGCGACAACGGCACTGCGCCGCTGGCCGGTCTGGGGGTGACAGCCAAGCTCTCCGACCTTATCGATGTGCAAGCCCGCTACCGCTACATGTGGAGTCTGGGTGACGAGCAGAAGACCTGGGAGAGCGACATGAGCGTCGCAACCCTGGAGCTGGTGATGCACCCGAACCGCACCACTTACGTGGCCCCCGCTCCGGCACCAGCACCCGAGCCAACCCCAGAACCTGTGGTGGTTGACAAGAACTTCGCCCTGAGCTCTGACGTGCTGTTTGCCTTTGGCAAATCCACCCTCAAGCCAGAAGGTGTCGCAGCGCTCAACACCCTGTATCAGCAGATCGTCGACGTACAGCCAAAAGATGGCAGTGCCGTGGTCGTCGGTTACACCGACCGTATCGGCACTGACGCCTACAACCAGAAACTCTCCGAAGCACGCGCCCGTACCGTAGCCGACTTCCTGGTTGGCAAGGGCCTGCCGGCTGGCAAAGTTGCCATCGAAGGCCGCGGTGAAGCCAATCCGGTCACAGGCACCCAGTGCAACAGCGTCAAGGGCAAGGCTCAGCTGATCTCCTGCCTGGCGCCGGATCGCCGCGTTGAAGTGCGCGTCACCGGTGTGCAACAAGTCACACAATAATCCTGATCACCTGGATAAGCAGGAGGCCATATGGCCTCCTTTTTATTGTCTTCCATGCCGCCCACCTCAGGCTATCTTTCCTCTTCCCGCATGGTTTCAGTGACATAGGTTCACTTATGGCCGCAATCCACACCTCTTGAGTGGTTAAATACAACCTGTCACCTATACATAAGTGTGGGGTTTGACCAACAAGCAGCCCCACTAAACCACACATCGACGAGGATACGCGATGAACATAAGATTAAAACCTGTGTGGATTGCACTGGCATTGGCGAGCACAGGCGCACAAGCGGTACCGGTCCATGACTGGTATGCCGGGATAGGCGGTGGCTGGGCGATAGCCCACGATCTGAATGATTTCAGCCAGGATGTCAGCAAGGATGCGACTGCGCTCTCCCTGTTTGGCGGCTACAACTTCACGGAGAACCTGGGCGCCGAAATTGGTTACCTCTCCACCGGTGACTGGGATATCAGCGGCCATGACTTCAACAGCAAGGGAGCTACCCTGTCTGTGATTGGTCGTTTGCCGCTCAGCGAGATGTTCTCGGTGTTTGCCGAGGGTGGTGGCTATATCTATCACGTTGAATCGATCAATGGCGGGGACGACAACCTGGCACCGCTGGCAGGCCTGGGAGTGACGGCCCGGCTCCATGACTGGGTCGATCTCCAGGCCAGGTATCGTTATCTGGTCAGGGTCGGCGATGATCCTGACAATGACAAGGCAAACAGCGGCACCCAGCGCTGGGTCAGCGACATCAGCACAGCAACCCTGGAAGTAGTGATCCATCCCAATCGCAGCCAGCCGACAGAGCCGGCTCCCACGCCCGCACCGGTCGTGGTCCCCCCGCCACCGGCCGAACCGGAGATGGTAGATCAGACCTTCAACCTCAGTTCCGATGTGTTGTTCGCCTTTGGCAAAGCGGACCTCAAACCGGAGGGGATGAGCGCGCTGGACGCTCTCTACCAGCAGATCGTCGATGTACAACCCAAGGATGGCAGTGCCGTCGTGATGGGATATACCGACCGTATCGGCTCGGATGCCAGCAATCAGAGGTTGTCAGAAGCTCGGGCCCAAACCGTTGCCGACTTTCTGATCAACAAAGGGCTGCCTGCCGACAAGGTAAGCATTCAGGGCAATGGCGAGAGCAATCCGGTCACCGGCAACCAGTGTGACGACATCAAAGCCAGAACCGCCCTCATAGACTGCCTTGGGCCGGATCGCCGGGTCGAGGTGCGCGTCACCGGCGTACAGGGCGCCAGCGAGTAGTTGATCTTGAGGCGATAACCATGTCAGACGTGCAGTAAAAAGGGATGCTTTCGCATCCCTTTTTGCTTTGCCGTGGCATTCCCTTCTCCCCAATCAGAAGGAGGTGCGGCGGTAGCGGCGATACTCCGGATGCCAGAAGTTGGCTTCGATGGCCTGATCGATCACCTCGTCCGGGGTCTGCACCGCCTTGCCCTGCAGCATGGCGGTCTTGGCCACCATCTTGGCGATGTAGCGGGAGACCTGATGGATATCCGCCAGGTCCGGCAGCAGGGAGCCCTCCTCCCCTTTCACCAGCGGCGAGCACTCCGCCAGCGCGCGGCTGGCCGACATCAACATGGCGTCAGTCACCCGGGTGGCGCCGGAGGCGATGACGCCAAGGCCGATCCCCGGGAAGATGAAGGAGTTGTTACACTGGGCGATGACGTAGCGCTTGCCCTTGTACTCCACCGGTGCAAACGGACTGCCGGTGGCCACCAGCGCCTGACCGTCGGTCCAGCGGATGAGGTCTGCCGGCGTCGCCTCGACCCGGGAGGTGGGGTTGGAGAGCGGGAAGATGATGGGACGGGCACAGTGCTTGTGCATGGTCTTGACCACCTCTTCGGTAAACAGCCCAGGCTGGCCGGATACCCCGATCAGGATGTCCGGGCGACCGTGCTCCATCACCTCCAGCAGGGAGATATTGTCCCCCACTGGCCAGTCTTTGATCCGCTCCACCGGTTGGGAGAGACGGCGCTGGAAGTCGAGCTGGTTGGGGATCTTGTCAGTGATAAGACCAAAGCGGTCCACCATAAAGACCCGGCTGCGGGCCTGCGCATCGGTCAGCCCTTCGGCCTTCATCTGCGCCACGATCTGCTCGGCGATACCGCAACCGGCGCTGCCCGCCCCGAGGAAGGCAACACGCTTCTCGGAAAGCTTGGCGCCGGAGGCCTTGCAGGCGGCGATCAGGCTGCCCAGCGTCACCGCCGCAGTGCCCTGAATGTCGTCGTTGAAGCAGCAGAGCTCGTTCTTGTAGCGGTTGAGCAGCGGCATGGCATTGTTCTGGGCGAAGTCCTCGAACTGCAGCAGGATATCGGGCCAGCGGCGCTTGACCGCCTGAATGAAGGCATCGACGAACTCGGCATACTCTTCACCGGAGATGCGCGGATTGCGCCACCCCATGTAGAAGGGGTCGTTCAGCAACTGCTGGTTGTTGGTGCCCACATCCAGCACCACCGGCAGGCAGTAGGCGGGCGAGATGCCGCCACAGGCGGTGTAAAGCGACAACTTGCCGATGGGAATGCCCATGCCGCCGATCCCCTGGTCACCCAGACCCAGGATCCGCTCGCCGTCGGTGACCACGATCACCTTGACGTTCTGCTTGGTGGCGTTTTGCAGCATGTCATCGATCCTCTCCTTGTCCGGATAGGAGATGAAGAGGCCACGGGCGCGGCGATAGATGTTGGAGAACTCCTCGCACGCCTTGCCGACGGTCGGGGTGTAGATGATGGGCAGCATCTCGGTCAGGTGGTTGTGCAGCAGCCGATAGAACAGTGTCTCGTTGGTGTCCTGGATGTTGCGCAGGTAAATGTGCTTGTCCATGTCGTTGCCAAACGCCATGAACTGGCGATAGGCACGCTCGGCCTGCTCCTCGATGGTCTCGATATTCTGGGGCAACAGACCTTCGAGGTTGAAGTTGCTGCGCTCTTCGCTGGTGAAGGCGCTCCCCTTGTTGAGCAGCGGGGTCTCCAGCAGAGCGGGGCCGGCGTAGGGAATGTAGAGCGGACGTTTCTGGTTATTATCTTCAAACATGGATCTTGATACCTAAACGGTTAGCTAGACGCAGGAACCCGCCGATCCTAGGGGCTTGTGTCATTAATTTCAAAGAGTTTGCATATCCGTTGCAAAAGGTTTGCGACCGAGTCGACGAAATGCCCCTGGGGTCTGACCAGTCAGGCGTCGAAACGAGTTGGCAAAGTTGGCGCCATCGCTATAACCGACCCGAGCGGCCAGCTCGCTGAGCGGCCAGTTGGTATAGAGCAGCAGCTGACGCGCCTTGTTCATTCTGAGCTCGGTCACCCTCGCCATCGGCCCCATGCCAAAGTGCTGCTGACAGAGCCGGTGCAGATGAGGCACCGAGCAGGCCATCTGGTCGGCGAGCTGGGCCACGCTCCAGGGCTCGTCGAGACGCGCCTCCACCCGGCGAAACAGCGCCTGCAAGCGCAGCTCCGGTGTGCCACGCACTTCCCCTTGCAGGGTGCGCTCCAGCAGGGCCAACAGCAGAGTGAGCAACTGGGGCTGGAGTGGGGAACGAACCCCTTCGAGCTGGATCAGGCTGAGCAGATGATGAAGCTGATCACCGCCATCCCCCTGCCAGATACGGTGGCCGAGCCGGTGCAGATGCTGCCAGCGCGGCACGTCATCGAGCAAAATCCAGCTCATCTGCCACTGCTCCCCCACCAGCTTGAGGCCACCGGGCACGGCGGCGGGCAAAAAGATGAGCGAACCGTTCGGGACTGGCTGCTCGCCCCGGTCGGTAAGCAGCGCCCCCCCCTCGCTGTGGCTCGCCATCAGAATGTGAAACTCGGGCCGATTACGGCGAATGAGGTAGTGCTCCCGAATGGTCGAGAGGCCGGTCAGAAAGATACCGGCCTCGCCGAGCAGGGGTAGCCCCTCTCGCCCCAGCATCCGTTCTTCACAGGCTGGCGCTATCTCCAGACACTCGCTGGCAAATGGCATAACACCTCAACAGGATAGTTTTACACAAGAAAATCGAGATCTACTCACAGTGGTAACTGCTCTACACCCCTTATCATAACCATGACAACCCTTGCTTTTCTCATACCCGGTTAACAACTATGAATTATTGGCAAGCGATTTTAAAACAAACCACCGATCGCGAGTTCATGACCCGATTGTGGCGACTGGCCCTGCCCGTCTCGCTGCAATCCATGATGTTCTCCCTGCTCGGCCTCATCGATATCATGATGGTGAGCCAGCTTGGCACCACGGCTGTGGCGGCGGTCGGCTTGGGTAACCGGGTCTTCTTTTTCAATCTGCTGGTGATAGCGGGCCTCGCGGGCGGGGTCTCGGTATTGGCAGCACAATACTTCGGGCGTGGGGAGATGGCCGGGGTACGCCGCTCCCTGGCGCTGGCCATAGTGGGCGCCCTGCTGGTCACCCTGCCCTTTGCCTTCATCTATGTGTTATCACCGGGCAGCGTGCTCGGCTTTGCCAGTCAGGATCCGGCGCTGCGGGCACTGGCGGATCAATTCTTGATGATCACCGGCGCCACCATCCTCTGTACCGCCATCGTGGTGCCGCTGGAATCAGCCCTGCGCTCGGTGGGCAATGCCGCCGCGCCGACCCGGATCGGCATTATCGCCATCATCGCCAACGTCATCCTCAACTACGCCCTCATCTTCGGTCACTTCGGCTTCGAGGCGATGGGGGTCGCCGGTTCGGCCTGGGGCACCACCATTTCCCGGCTGCTGCAGACAGCCCTGCTGCTGCTCTACGTAAAGCGTTATGAAGCGCGCCTGATCCCGCGCGCACCAGACTGGCTGGCCGCCTTCAAGCGCAAGGAGGTGGTGCGCTTTACCCTGATCGCCCTACCGCTGCTGTTCCACGACGGCCTATGGGCCTTCGGCATGCTGATTTACGGCTTTCTCTATGCCCATCTTGGCACCGATTCGCTGGCCATCATGACCACCCTCGGCACCCTGGAGAGCATCCTTATCTCCCTCTTCTTCGGACTGGCGGTGGCCTGCTCCACCCTGCTCGGCCACCGGCTCGGGGCCGAGGAGTACGAGATTGCCTGGCAGCACTCCCAGCTGTTCCTGCTGCTGGCACCGATTGGCGCGCTACTGGTGGGGATCATCGTCTGGCTGCTGCAAGCCAACCTGCTGCAGTGGGTCGGCAACCTGCCCCCCGAGCTGATGACGGAAGCGGGACAGGTGCTCGGCATCATGTGCCTCGGGATGCTGCTCAAGGTGTTCAACATGGTGGGGATCATCGGGGTGCTGCGCTCTGGCGGTGATGTGAACTACAGCATCTTCATCGATATTGTCGGCATGTGGTGCATCGGCATCCCGCTCGCCTGGGTGGCGGTCACTCTGCTCGGCTGGCCCCTCTCCTGGGTGGTGGCGGTGGTCTTGCTGGAGGAGCTCAGCAAAGTGTTGCTGGTGCAGCGCCGTATTCGCCAACGCTGCTGGTTGAAGAATCTGGTGATCGGATAAACAGCCACAAATCGGGGTCATATCAATGACAGAAAAACCCTGTTTGCAGTATGCTGGGCGCCTCTTCAATCAGAGGCAGGGATCCACGATTTCCCTGTCCAGTAGTCGTTTAAGGAGACGAGCATGCAACCACAGAAAGAGCTGATCACCGAGACGGCCCTGCTTGAGATGGCCAACAAGATCATCAAAGAGCATGAAGACTTCATCCACGGTATGCGCGCCGATTCGGTGGAGCAGAAGGGGGATATTCTGGTGTTCAAGGGGGAGTATTTCCTGGCCGAAGACGGCACCCCGACCGGCAAGACCATGGCAGTCTTCAACATGTTCAAGCTGCTGGCCCAGCAGCTCTCCGGCAAGTACAAGCTGGCCTGATCTCGTCAGCTCATTGCCTACAGGATGCCGCCCTCAGGCGGCATCTGTTTTTGCGCGGTTTTGCCCCTCGACCACCACGCAGTTGCGTCCCGCCATCTTGGCCTGATAGAGGCACTCGTCAGCACGGTTGATCAGAATATCGATGGTGTCATCGGAACGGGCCATGGCAATCCCGATACTCACCGTCACCTCCAGCAATTCGTCCGAGGTGGGGCTCTTCACCAGCCGCGCCTCAACGGCAATGCGCAGCCGCTCGGCCATTTTGCTCGCCAGCGCCGGATCTGCGCAGTTGTGCATCAGGATGGCAAACTCTTCGCCGCCATAACGCCCCAGCACCATGTCAGGCTCCAGCTGCTCCCCCAGGGTGGTCGCCACCTCCTTGAGCACCGCATCCCCCGCCAGATGGCCGTAGATATCGTTGATCCGCTTGAAGCGATCGAGATCCAGCAGCATCACTGCAAAGGGCTTCTTCTTGAGTTGCAGCCGGATTCTGGCCTGCTCCAGCTGCTTCATCAGCAGGCGGCGGTTCATCATGCCGGTCAGCTCATCGGTGGTCGATTCCCGATATAGCCGCAGCAGCATGTTGAGCTGGCCACACTGCACCCAGCAGCTGGCCATGGTAAACATGCCGAGCACCCACACCTGATTCAGGGTGGCCTGACTCCAGATGCTCTGGCCCACCAGCAGCCAGTGGCCCAGCAGCATGGTCACCAGTACCACACCAGCCAGTTGCAAGCCGAGGGAGAGGGGGATGGGGAAGATGGCAAACAGGGTGATCAGCAGATAGGGAAAGGCCGCATAACCCGCCTGCAACTCCTGTCCGGCGCCAAAGCTGTTCAGGCAGAAGAGGGAGAAGAGCATCATCACGGCCATCAGGTAGCCAAGGGCCAGCTTCATCCGTTCCCGCTTGAAGTGGATGAGGTACGAGAGCGGAATAAGTGGCGAGAGCGCCAGGGTGCAGAAGATCCTGGCCTGAAACAGCTGCTCGAAATGAACGGCGGGCAAAGTCAGCCAATCCACCACGGCCCAGGCGGGCAAACCAATCATCAGCAGGCAGGTGAGCAGGCGCAGACGCACCGTCATAAACCCCATACGAGTACGGGTAAAGTCTTCGGAGTGAGCCCTGGCACTCCAGAACTCTGACAACTTGAGCATCCATCGCCTCCACTTCAAGGTCGAGTGGCTCATTCTACACCTACAAAGTGGTAAAAATGTCATTAGCGGGGGGAATAAAACGGAGAGGTCGATCACACAAACCGACAGATGATAATCGCAGCGCGCAAACGTTTCAACCCATCAAAAAATAAACCTTTTTTTGCATAATTAGCGCTGGTCAGCCTCATTTCAATCACTACAATAGCGCCCAATTTTCTCCCCCCTCCCCACACAATTCGAGGTACTTATGGAACAGGCTGCTGTCACACGCGCCAATCGAGAGGCACATCCACCCAGGCGAGCCCATAGCGAACTGGTCTATGGCATAGAGGATGTCCCGCCTCTGCCCCAGACGCTGTTCGCCGCCCTGCAGCATATGCTCGCCATGTTTGTCGCCATCATTACCCCGCCCCTGATTATCGCCAATGCCCTCGGCCTCCCTGCCGCCGACACCCGTTATATCGTCTCCATGTCGCTGGTCATGTCCGGCATCGCCTCCTTCATTCAAACCCGCCGCTTCGGCCCCATCGGTTCCGGCCTGCTCTCGGTACAGGGCACCAGCTTCAACTTCCTCGGCCCCATCATCGCCTCCGGTCTCGCCCTCAAACAGGCCGCCATGCCCACCGAGGATCTGTTGGGCACATTGTTTGGCACCATGATGGTTGCCGCACTCACTATCGTGGTGATGAGCCGCTTCCTCCATCTGGTGAAACGGATCATCACCCCGCTGGTCACCGGCATAGTGGTGCTGCTGATCGGCCTGACCCTGATCAAGGTAGGCCTGATCAGCATGGGCGGCGGCTATGCAGCCCTCTCCGATGGCAGCTTCGCCAGTCACACCAACCTCTTCCTCTCCCTGCTGGTGCTCGGCCTTATCGTGTTGCTGCAACGCAGTCGCAACCCCTGGTTGCGCCTCTCCGCCATCATGATCGCCATGCTGGCGGGCTATGCCGTGGCCCTGCTGTTGGGCAAAGTGAGCGCCCCCACCTTCGACGGCCCGCTGGTGATGGTGCCCATTCCGCTCCACTACGGTCTCGGCTTTGACTGGCAGCTGTTCGTGCCGCTCGCCATCATCTTCGTGGTGACGGCGCTCGAGGCCATCGGCGACATGACCGCCACCTCGGATATCTCCGGCGAGCCACTGGAAGGGCCTGTCTATATGGAGCGGATTAAAGGCGGCGTGCTGGCCGATGGTGCCAACTCCATGCTGGCAGCGGTTTTCTCCACCTTCCCCATGTCCACCTTCGCCCAGAATAACGGCGTCATTCAGCTGACCGGGGTGGCCAGCCGTCACGTCGGTCTCTTTATCGCCGCCATGCTGGCCCTGCTCGGCCTGTTCCCGGCGGTCGCGAGTCTGGTGCAACAGATCCCCGAGCCCGTGCTGGGCGGAGCGACCATCGTCATGTTTGGCACCATCGCCGCCGCCGGGGTGCGCATCATTGCCCGCGAGGAGCTGGACAGACGCGCCCTGATGATCCTGGCGGTGTCGCTGGCCATGGGGCTGGGAGTCGCGCAGGTGCCGGAAGTGCTGCAACACCTGCCGGAGCTGGCCAAGAGCGTGCTCTCCTACGGCGTCGCCACCGGTGGCATTACCGCTATCGTGCTCAACCTGCTGCTGCCCAAGCGCGAAGCGCGTCACTCCTGAGACACAGCCTACCGATAGCAAACAGCCCCGCACTGCGGGGCTTTACCTTGCCAGTCGCCACGGGTAGTGTGCTGGGCAGCCTTTTTTGAGGATGCCGCCATGCCCTATCGCCTGCTCTCCCCCCTCCCCGATACCGCTTCACCCGCACAGATACTGGCGCAAGAGCAGTGCAGGTTGCGCGACTGTGCCCATGACGGTCAGCCCCGCGCTCACCTCTGGCAGGCGCCCCAATGCCTGATTGTCACTCGCAAAGATACCCGCCTCCCCCATTACGAAGCCGCCTGCCAGCAACTTGCAGCTGAAGGCTGGCCAGTGCATGTGCGCGACAGCGGCGGCACCGCCGTGCCCCACGGGGCGGGGATCCTCAACCTATCCCTGCTGCTGCCCCGCACCACCACAGATCTCGCCCACTACTACCGGCTGCTGGGGGCGCCGCTGCTGACCCTGTTGGCGGAGTACGGCCTTGAGGGAAGCTATGACTTCGTGCCCGGCTCCTTTTGCGATGGTCAGTACAATCTGGTGAGCGGGGGACGCAAGATCACCGGTACCGCCCAGCGCTGGCTGGCGCCGGGACAGGATCACCAGGGTGCCGTGCTGGCGCAAGCCATGCTGCTGGTGGCGGGTGATGTGGATGAGGGAACCAGGATGGCGAGCCGCTTCTACGAATTGGCGGGCGGCGAGCTGCGTTTTATGGCGGGAACCTCCACCACGCTGGCAAGCTGCATCGATTGGCGCGGTAGCGATCAGGCACTGGTAGAGAAAGTGCGAGCACGTCTGGATAGCCTGCTGAGCGAGGGGCTATCCCCCCCATCCTGACCTTATTCCGAAGGGAGAGGGAAAATCACCGTCCATAGACACTGCGCACAAAAAAAGCCACGACCGGAGTCGTGGCTTGTTCTTTTCAAGGGGAGCGTGAAACGGGCCGAGGCGTTCAGGCCGTCTGCGGCTCCGGCTCGGCTTCGCTATCCAGATCCCGGCTAAAGTAGGCGCGGGTCTCGGAGATCACCACATGGCGCAGGCCAATCAGGCCGATGAGGTTGGGCACCGCCATCAGGCCGTTAACGATATCGGCCAGCAGCCAAATCATGTCCAGATGGAGGAAAGCACCGCTCGCCACCAGCGCCAGATAGACCAGACGATAGGGCTTGATCGCCTTCACCCCGAACAGGTACTCGGTGCAGCGCTCGCCGTAGTAGTTCCAGCCAAGGATGGTGGTAAAGGCGAAGAACAGCAGCCCAATGCTCACCAGATACTGGCCGACATGAGCATCGAGCCCCTGGGCAAAGGCCAGACTGGTCATGGCCGCGCCGCTTGCATCGCCGCTCCACACGCCGGTCACCACCAGGGTCAGGCCGGTCATGGTGCAGATGATGATGGTGTCGATGAAGGTACCTGTCATGGAGACCAGCCCCTGCTCCACGCACGAATCGGTCTTGGCCGCCGCCGCCGCGATGGGCGCAGAGCCCAGTCCCGATTCGTTGGAAAAGACCCCGCGCGCCACCCCGGACTGAATGGCCAGCATTATGCTGGCACCGACGAAGCCGCCGGTCGCCGCATGGCCGGTGAAGGCACTCTCGATAACCAGCATGACGGCATCGGGCAAGGCGCTGGCGTTGTTCACCAGCACACCCAGACAGGCGACGATGTAGAAGATGGCCATGAAGGGCACCACCTTGCTCGACACGCTGGAGATGGATTTGATCCCTCCCAGGGTCACCAGCGCCACGATCAGGGTCAGCACCACGGCGGTCGCTTCACGGGGCACCGAGAAGGAGAGGCTCATGGCATCGGAGATGGCATTGACCTGCGGGAAGGTACCGATGCCGAAGAAGGCCACGCCGATACCGAACAGGGCAAACAGCTTGGCGAGCGGTTTGGAACCGAGCCCCTTCTCCAGATAGTACATGGGGCCGCCAGCCATCTGGCCGTTGGCATCCTGCTCGCGGTATTTGACCGCCAGCAGGCACTCGGCATACTTGGTAGCCATGCCGAACAGTGCCGCCATCCACATCCAGAACAGGGCACCGGGGCCGCCGAGCTTGATGGCGGTAGCCACCCCGACGATGTTACCGGTGCCAATGGTGGCAGAGAGGGCGGTACAGAGGGCGCCGAAGCTGGAGACATCCCCCTGCTTGCCCTGCCCCTGATCGCGGCCAAAGACCAGCCGCAGAGCGAGCGGCAAGCGCACGACCTGAAGCAGACCCAGACGCAGGGTGAGATAGATACCGGTCCCGACCAGCAGGATCAGCAGGGGCGGCCCCCAGATAAAACTATCGATGGCGGTTAACGCCGATTGAATTGATGACATGCATCCTCCTTAAGAAACATAAATTAAGGAGGAGAAGGATGATCTTCCCATAGGTGTCGCGATCGGCCAGAGGCGATCGGATGCGGGCCAAGCCCAGGTACAACCATCCCATCCCCTCTGTCCTTTTGCCTGAGAGTTTCCGGCGCCAGCCTGCCCTTGCGGGTAGTCATGGTGCCTTGCTCCTTCGGCGCCCGATTTAACGGGTCTCTCCAGAGTATCGTCCAGTAGCAGTCCACACCGGTTGCCCGGTACCTGAAAGATTCACTTCTTCGGTGGATGGTTGCCCATCGCTCTCCTGCTACCTTCATCCGAACTAGTTTGGATTAGGAAGTCGGCATGTTAATCCAAAAAATGTGAGCTGTCTCGCACTTGGCCGCCCCCATTTATATTTTTTTAGTGACCACCAGAATCGCAGCAAGAATGTTAAATGTTAGTTAACTATCAACAAGTTAGGCTTTCACGGATCAAATGTGGCCCAAACGGGAAAAATGGCGGATAGAGAACAGTGATCCCTCTCGTTTCGCCAAGAAAATCTTGCCGACATATCCAATCAAAATGCTTGCACACAGAATCAATAAGCCGATAATCCGCTGCATAACCAAGCACTTTGTTATCAATTTATGCACTGTGTTCGGTTGGTCCCACCGGACCGCTCGCCTGACCCGGCCGTCGCCGGTTCAATCGCATATGGCTTGGGCATATCACGCCCCCTAAGGATGACCAAAAGAGAATGAACGAGACCCTGGTTGCAAAAGATGTGGTCGCACAAGATTACCGTCAGCTGGTTGAACAATTCGGCTCCCCCCTGCTGCTGCTCGACAAGGCAGCCGTCCGCAAACAGTATCGGGCCCTGGCCGCCGCCCTGCCCGATGTACGATTGCACTATGCACTCAAACCCCTGCCCCATGAGGCGGTGGTCTCTGTCTTGAAGGAAGAGGGGGCCTGTTTCGATCTGGCCACCAATGGCGAAGTGGATCTGGTGCGCAGTCAGGGGGTTCGCCCGGGACGTTGCATTCATACCCATCCCATCAAGCGCGACAGCGATATCCGTTATGC
Organism: Aeromonas sp. 603079; assembly: GCF_049172135.1. NCBI lineage: Bacteria > Pseudomonadati > Pseudomonadota > Gammaproteobacteria > Aeromonadales > Aeromonadaceae > Aeromonas > Aeromonas sp. 603079. The sequence goes on from NZ_JAAKPX010000012.1 coordinate 108,008, forward strand.
GCTGGAGTTCGGCTGCACTGTGTTTGTCTACGACAACCCGCTGGAGCTGGAGAAGTTCATTCCCTACAAGGACGAAGTGAAACTGCTGCTGCGGGTCAGCTTCCCGAACCCCGAGACCAAGGTCGATCTCTCCAAGAAGTTCGGCTGCACTCCGGAGCAGGCGCTGCCGCTGCTGCAACTGGCCCACGCCAAGGGGATCAAGGTGATGGGGCTGTCGTTCCACGTCGGCTCGCAAGTGCCTCATGCCCGTCGCCATGTGCAGGCCATCGACGCCTGCCGCGAGATCATGGAGCAAGCCTGGGCGCTCGGGCTCAAGCCCTGGGTGCTGGATATCGGCGGCGGTTTCCCGGTCGATTATGAGGGGGGCGAGTTCGATATCGACGGCTTCTGCGCCCCGATCCGCGAAGCGCTGGCCAAGCTGCCCGCTACCGTGCAGAAGATTGCCGAACCGGGCCGCTTTATCAGCGCACCGGCCATGACTTCGGTTTCAAGCGTGATGGGCAAGGCCCACCGCGGCGACAAGATCTGGTACTACCTGGATGACGGTCTCTACGGCAGCTACAACGGCCAGCTCTATGACCACGTTACCTATCCGGTGAGCACGCCTTATGCCTGTGGCGAGCAGCACAACTCGGTGCTCTCCGGCCCCACCTGCGACAGCGTGGATGTGATCCGCGATGGCATCATGCTGCCGGATCTGGCTATCGGCGAACTGGTGATTGGCAAGGTGATGGGCGCCTACACCTGGGCCTCCGCCTCCACCTTCAACTTCTTCCCCAAGGCCAGCATCCTCATTCTGGACAGCAGTCAGAAGGGGCAGAAACTGGTGGCCGTCGCTTAAGACCGACACCTGAATGCAAAGAGGGGAAGCCAGGCTTCCCCTCGTTCGTTTTATCTTGCCAGATCTGGCTAGACGAACTGACTGGTCAGCAGCCAGCCGGTGTAGGCGACGAAGCAGGTGAGCAACACGCCCCCCTCCAGCCGGTTGATGCGGCCCTGCCCCTTGCGGCCCAGACACATCACCAGCAGCAGCAGGGTCAACCCCATCATGATGCTCCAGTCGCGGGAGAGCACTTCCGGCGCCACATCCAACGGATGAATACCCGCCGCGATCCCCACCACCGCCAGGGTGTTGAACAGGTTGGAGCCCAGCACGTTGCCAAGGGCCAGATCATGCTCGTTCTTGCGAATGGCGATGAGAGACGAAGCCAGCTCCGGCAGGGAGGTTCCTATCGCGACTATGGTGAGACCAATCACCAAATCGCTGATACCAAGCGCCTGAGCGATGGTCACCGCCCCCCAGACCAACAGGCGGGAAGCGCCGATCAGCAGCACCAGCCCGACCACCAACCAGAAAACGGCGCTCTTGAGGGACATCCCCTCGCTCTCGATATCCTCGGCGGTCTCGGTATCCAGCGCATCTCCCTTGCCATTCATGCCAGCCCAGATGGACCAGCCCATCAGGGCAACGAAGACGGCCCCCAGAATGACCGCATCCATCCGGCCCAGATGACCATCAATCAGCAGGGCACCTGAGAGCAGGGTAATACCGAGCAGGATGGGGATCTCCTTGCGCACTACCTGAGAGGCCACCGCGATAGGGCTGATCAGTGCCGTCAGACCCAGGATCAGCGCGATATTGGTGATGTTGGAGCCATAGGCATTACCAAGCGCCAACCCGGGATTGCCCTGTGACGCCGCCAGCGCCGAGACCACCATCTCAGGGGCCGATGTACCAAAACCGATGATCACCATGCCGATCAGCAGCGGTGGCATCCCCGCATAACGGGCGGTCGCCGCAGCACCATCCACAAACTTGTCAGCACTCCAGACCAGCAGCGCCAGTCCGGCAATCAGGGCAACAACAGCCAGGGTCATAACATCTCCATCCCATCGCCAGTAAGCAACAGAGTCAGGACAAGCTCCTGACCCGATTCAAAAGTGGCGCCAGTGTAACGAGCCAGCCTCCCATTTCAAGGGAAAATCAAACTGCGATTAACATTTCACAGCACAGCCAGCAGACTCGCGGCATCGGAGACCTCAAACTTGCCAGGCGCCTCCACAAACAGCTGCTCGACCACGCCATCGTTGGCGATCAACGCAAAGCGCTGGGCGCGGATACCTCCAAAGGCGCCGGTATCCTTGGCCAGACCCAGCGCCCGGGTCCAGCTGCCGTCGCCATCCGCCAGCATGGTGATCGCCTCGGCATTCTGGGCCGTCTGCCAGGCCCGCATCACGAAAGCATCGTTGACCGACAGACAGCAGATGGCATCCACCCCTTTGGCCATAAACTGATCGGCCAGCACCACATAACCGGGCAGGTGGGCATTGGAGCAGGTGGGAGTAAAAGCACCGGGTACCGCAAACAGCACTACTTTTTTACCGGCGAACAGCGTCTGGCTATCCCGCAGCTGCTTGCCCTCGGCGGTGATAAAGGTAAATTCGCCCGAAGGCAGAGTCTGACCCATCGCAATCATTGTGCTCGTCCTTAAGTGGAGGGAGGAGGCCCCAGTCTACCCCACTGCCGAGCTGTGACACAGACCTCCCTTTGCTTGGATCATTTGAACTAACCTTGAGCAGGATCAGCCGACCAAGGAGGCCTCATGCAGCACTATTACGATGGACTGGAAATTCGCCCCCCCGCCTTGCGCGAACAACAGCAGCTGGAGCAGCTCAATCATCAGCTTACCCATGTCAGTCAATATTGCGCCGGTTACTCCAGCGTCTATCGCCAGTGCCGCCTCGAGGATCTGGCAGAGCTGGCCACCCTGCCACTGCTCGACAGCAAAGAGCTGTTTGCCGCCCAGCAGGCTCACCCTCCGTTCGCCGGACTCACCGGCCGCCCCGCCAGTCAGGCGTTGCGGGTCTTCTCCTGTCCGGGCCAGCTGGCCATCCCCGAGTATGCGGGAGCAGACTGGTGGGGGGCCGCTCGAGCACTGTTTGCCGCCGGCTTCAAGCCAGGTGAGGTAATACTCAATGGCCACGACTATCATGCCGGCCCCACCGCCTTTATTTTCGATAACGGCGCCCGCCAGCTGGGCGCCCCCGTGGTGCCCTGCGGGCCCCACGATACCCAGCGCCAGCTGGAGGCGCTGCTGCGCTATCAACCCACCGGCTACGTCGGTCCGCTGGTGACCCTGCTCGATCTGCTGGAAGCGGCCGAAGCGGCCGACATCCCGACCGACTCGCTGCGCCGCGCACTGCTGTGTGAAGCCACTCACCCGGAAACCGCGCCGCTGCGCGCCATTCACGGCATTGCGGCCCTCAACTGTCTGGTGTGGCAGGATGTGGGGGTAGTGGCTTACGAGAGCCGACCAGGAGAGGGATTTATTGTGAGCGAGAGTTGCATCATCGAGATCATCGATCCCGCCAGCGGCGAGCCGGTGAGCGGCGACGAGACCGGCCAGCTGGTGCTGACCAGGCTTGACCTGGAGTATCCATTGCTGCGCCTCGTCACCGACTGGCAGGGGCACTGGCTCACGACGCCAAGCCCGTGCGGTCGCTCCAACCGGCGCCTAAAACTGGTGTAGCAGGCCAAGTAAATGCACAAAGGCAAACGGGCAGCCATCAGGCTGCCCGTCTTGTCTCTGAAGAAGAGGATATATGAAATTGTTCAGCGCCTCGCCTGCCAGGTGGCGATGGCGAGCAGGGAGTCGGGGGTAAATTCGCTGGCACGCTCGGCGATCTCGGCCAGGCTCATCCAGTGCACCGAGCTCACCTCTTCGGCCTGCAACTGCAGCGGCCCCTGATAACGGCAACTGAAGAGGCCACCCCAGACCCGGTAGCCCTCCCCTTCCGCATAAAAGCTGCCAAAGCCCTGCAGAGGAACATCTATAATCCCCAGCTCCTCGGCCAGCTCGCGGCGGGCGGAGCGCTCCATCTCCTCACCGGTGGTGACCACGCCACCAGCGCAGGCATCCAGCATGCCGGGGCAGAAATCCTTGCTGAGGGTGCGTCGCTGCACCAGGATCCGATCCGCGTCGTCGAGCACCAGAATATAGCTGGCGCGATGGCAGAGATTCTCCCGCCGCACCTTGGCTCGCTCGGCCACGCCAATCACCCGGTTATCCTCGTCCACCACATCAACCCATTCCACGCACAGGCCCTTTTATTTGTTCCATTCAAGCCCGCAGTATATCGGTGCGGTGGTTTGTCATGGCACAACTTTTTCGATGATGCCGTCAATTTGCCGAGCTCACTGGCAAAATAAGGATTCATGCAAATCTTTATAAACCGTCATATCAGTGTCATCGACCGACACCATAGTGTGCCCTGTCCAGGCAATCAGGGAACCGTGTGATGAAGGTATTCAAGCAGTTATCCCCACGGCAGATCGCTCGCTACATCAAGAGCTTTCATCGAGGCTATTTTGCCATCGAGTCGCTGGGGACATTTGAATTCAACGCGGGCAGGATCAGCCTCCATGGCCTGACCTGCCGCCAGCGGCTAAGACTGGCTCGCCAGATCAATCTGGCGGTCAGACAACTTGGTCACCGCGACCCCTTGCCGGACATGTGAGTCAAAGGGTCTTGCCCTACTGTCTGTTATGCATCCATGCTTTGCCCGCCGGCTACTGGCCGCGCGGGCCGTTTTCGATATCGGTAATGATGCCGTTGCGCACCGTCACAAAGCGCATGAACTCGTTCTTGCCGAAGTTGTAGGTCCAGCGTTCACCATATTTGACCTGCACCATGTTGCCAAACTGGTTCTCCTCGTTGCGGTTGAGCTCTTCACGCAACATAGGCTCACCGCACTTGAGCAGCATCTCGGCGGTGGTGTCTCCCTCGGTGATCAGGGCGTTCTTGCAGCGCATGGCATCAGCACTGGCCGGAATGCTCAGCAGCAACAGAGCAAGCCCCGCTACTTTCTTCATCTTCTTGCTCATCGGGTTCTCCTTATCCTCTCTAATGAGTCGCAGTATGCCTGTTCCCGTTTCTGAAAAAACCACTAAAAAGCGCAAAAGTGCCGCCCTTTTCTGCTCTCCAGCCCGCTGGTCGCGACAAATGCTGTCTATCACATAGCCCAAAAACAAACGGCGACCCGAGGGTCGCCGTTTGCATCAAGCCAGCAGGATCACAGGATGTCCAGCAGCTCGACTTCAAATACCAGTGCAGAGTAAGGCGGGATGGAGCCCGCGCCACGGGCACCGTAGGCCAGATCGTGGGGGATGTAGAGCTTCCACTTGGAACCAACCGGCATCAGCTGCAGCGCTTCAACCCAGCCAGCGATCACGCCGGTCACCGGGAATTCAGCCGGCTGGCCGCGAGCGACGGAGCTGTCGAATACACCACCGTGGGTGAAGGTACCGTGGTAGTGCACACGCACGGACTGACCTGCTACCGGAACGGCACCGTTGCCTTCTACCAGCACTTCGTACTGCAGACCGGAGTCGGTCACCTTCACTTCAGCGCGCTTGGCGTTGTCAGCCAGGAAGGCTTCGCCGTCAGCAGCGGCGGCCTTGGCGGCGGCTTCCTGCTCTTCTTGCATACGCGCAGTGATCACCTGGAAGGCATCATTGATATCGTCACGGCTGACCGCGAACTCCAGACCATTCAGGGCATCTGCCAGACCTTGTTGCAGGGCCGGGATATCCAGACCGGCGAAAGCTTGCTGCGCCAGCTGATCACCCATGTTGCGGCCGATGCCATAGCTGGCCTTCTGTTCGATAGAGTCGTATTGGGACATTGAGATGTTGCTCCAGATCCATGTAGTAAAGAGGCGGGATAATATCAGACTTTTGGCCAGGGTGCTGCCGGGGGCGCCCCTGATTTCCCCGTCAGTGGGAGGAACTTCACACAAGATGCGGATGAACGCCGCCCAACGGCGGCGATCTGCTTAACCGCGATCCAGCAAGGCTCTGACCGCAGCCACCTTGGCGCCATCGGTGATATTGACCCGACCATCATCCGAAGTGCCCATATTCACTCCGTGCGGCACCATGCCACCGCGCCAGCCCATGCCGGACATATGCACTTCGCTCACCCCGGTGAACTCGATGATGGTACGCACGTTGTCGGCATTGACCCCGGCGCCCGGCATCAGGCTGGCACGTCCCGCCAGCGCCTGCTGCATCTCCTGCAGGGTCTCGAGCCCAGCCAGCGCGGTTGCGGCGTGGCCCGAGCTCAGAATACGCTCGCAGCCGGCCGCGACTATGGTCTCCAGATCCAGACGCCAGTCGGAGGAGAGGTCGATGGCGCGATGGAAGGTGACCCCCAACGATCCTGCTGCATCCACCAGCTGTTTGAGCTTGGCGGCAGGCACCCGCCCCTCCTCATCCAGCAGACCGACCACCACCCCTTGCAGCCCCGCAGCGCTTGCCGCCGCGATATCTTGCAGCATCATCTCGAACTCGCCGTCGTTAAAGCAAAAATCCCCGGCGCGCGGGCGGATCATGGCATAAACCGGCACGGTGGCATGGCGGGCCGCCAGCTGCATAAAACCGTAGGAGGGGGTCAGACCACCGAGACCCAGCGCAGAGCAGAGCTCGATGCGATCCGCCCCGGATTGCTGGGCAGTAAACAGGGATTCCAGGTTGTCGATACAGATTTCAAGACGGGTCATGAGGACTCCTTTTTCGGGGAGATCAGACCCCACATCTGATCTCATAGATTGAGCAAGGCTGCGCCGCGCACACCACCGGCACCGCCGAAGCGGGCCTGGCGGATCTCGGGCAGGGCGACCCCGGGCAGCAAGTGACCGGGCAGACGCAGCGGCAGCTGTTCATAGAGGGCGGGCAGGCCGCTCAGGCCGCCCCCCAACACCACCACCTCGGGATCAATCACCGAAATGGCGGTGGTAAGCCCGGCGGCCATGATCTCCAGCCAGCAGTCGACCGTCTCGACCGCATGGGGTTCATGGGCCTCGAAGCGTCCCACAATCTGGTGACCCGTGGCGCGCTGGCCATGGAAATGATGATAGAGACGCTCCAGACCGGTGCCGGAGGCATAGGTTTCAAAACAGACCAGACGGCCGCAGCCGCAACGGGGACGGGGCAACTCGGGGTACTTCATCAGCATGGTCGCGGGCAGGGGGTAGTGACCAATCTCGCCAGCCAGCCAGTTGCGCCCCTGAATAAGCTTGCCCGCCAGATAGACGGCGCCGCCGATGCCGGTGCCAATGGTGACGCCAAGCGCACTGCCTGCGCCGTCGGCTGCCCCTTGATGCACTTCGGACCAGAGGAAGCAGTTGGCGTCGTTATCCACCTTGACCGGCCGCTCCAGCAGCTCGGCCAGATCGGCACCCAGATGGCGACCATTGATGGAGGGTAGATTGGCCGCCACTATGCTGTGATCCTGGCTGTTGATGACACCGGGGAAACCGATGCCGACCGAGCCCCGAGCGCCGAAGCGGGCATCCGCCTGCTCGACCCGGGAGCGGATCAGCTGCTGCAGCCCCTCGTAATCGTTGCCCGGGGTGCTCATGCGCTCCTCGTGGCAGAGGTTCAATGCACCGTCATAGACCGCGAAGGCGATCTTGGTGCCACCGATATCAAAGCCGTAATACATGCCAGCACTCCCTTGTCAGCCCGTGTTTATCCAACTCTGTTCCAAGGGGGACATTGTATTAATTCGCAAAAAAAATAAAGTGACCGGGGACGAAAAACGGGAGAGTGATCAGAGCAAACGGCTCATTTGTCGCTGCAGGCAGGGCTGCCCGAGGCTTATCAGGGTGCGCTCTGCGCCATCAAAGACGAAGCCGCGGCGCAGGTAGAACCCCTCGCCGATGTGGTTGCCATCGAGCAGCCACAATTTGACGCTATGGCAACCGGCGCGGCGCATCTGCATCGCCACCGCCTGCCACAGCCGTTTGCCATAGCCTTGTCGCCAGTGGTCGGGATGGAGGTAAAAAGCGCGGATCAGGGCGCTGCTCTGCCCCGCTTCCTGCAGTGGTTGCCAGTAGAGCAGGCCAATCACCACCTCGTCGAGACAAAGCAGCATGGGCCTTGGGCCCGGCTCGGCCAGACGGCTCTGCCAGATCTGCAGATGAGCGGTAACATCCAGTTGCTCCAGCAGGTCGGCACCGAGCACCTGGCCATAGGCAGCGAGCCAGCTGGCTCGCTGCATCACCGTCATGGCAGCAGCATCGTCGCTGCGCGCCATACGCAGGCTTATGCCTTGCATTGGGGCACCAGACCGTTGGCGCGGGCCTGCTCATAGAGTGGCAACACTTGCGCCTGTTGCGCCTGCAACTCGGCGATCCGGTTCTCGTTGCTCGGGTGGGTAGAGAGCAGTTGCGGCGGCGTGTTGCCACCGGCGGCGGCACTCATGTTTTGCCACAGGGGGATCGCCTCGGCCGGATTGAACCCGGCACGCGCCATCAGCTCAAGCCCCAGCCGATCCGCTTCGCTCTCCTGAGTGCGGCCGTAGGGCAGCATCACTCCGACCTCGACCCCGAGGCCAAGGGCGGCCATGGTGGCGCCGCGATACTCGCTGGTGCCCATGGCAATGTCCGCAGCCGCCAGACCGATCCCCGCCAACTGGCTGCGTGAGAGTCGCTCGTTGGAGTGCTGGGCCAGCACGTGAGTCAACTCGTGACCGATGACGGTCGCCAGCTGATCCTGATTCTTGGCCACCTTGAGCAGGCCGCTGTAGACCCCGATCTTGCCGCCGGGCAGGGCGAAGGCGTTGACCTGCTTGGAGTCAAACACCACCACTTCCCAATTGGTGATGCCATAGCTGGCCGGCACCTGGGCGGTCACCGCCTTGGCGACACAGGAGACATAGGCGTTGAGTTTGGCATCCTTGCTCACCTTCTCCTGCTTTTTCATATGCTCGAAGGAGTCGGCACCAAGCTGGTTCATCTGCTGGGGGGAGTAGAGCAGCATCTGGCTGCGGCCAGTCGGCGACTGGGCGCAGGCGACCAGCAGGGAACTACAGAGGGCTACCAGGCCAAACTTGGAGAGGGACGCAATCATGAAGGGATCCTTTGCCATAACGTTGCCCTATTCTCGGAAATGCAGCCCTGCTACGCAAGGGAACCTGCCCCCGGCTGGCGGAAAAACATCCATCCAGCGCTATTAACAGAACTGACAGTCACCAAAAACAAAACGAGCCCGATTGGGGCTCGTTTTATCAGTAGATGCTGGCAGCAAGCGGTTACATGATGCCCAGCTTTTTCAGATCCGCCTGCACCACCTTGGCCGGTACCGGTACGTAGCCATCTTTGGCAACGATGTTCTGGCCCGCCTTGGAGAGCATCATCTTGACGAACTCCTGCTCCATCGGAGAGAGCGGCTTGTTCGGATGCTTGTTCACATAAACGTACAGGAAGCGTGACAGCGGATATTTTCCGGTGATGGCATTATCGGCAGTCGCATCGACAAAGGTCTTGCCATCCTTGGAGAGCGGAATGGCACGAACGCCGGAGGTAACGTAACCAATACCGGAGTAACCGATACTGTTGAGGGAAGCGGAAACAGACTGCACCACGGAGGCGGAACCCGGCTGCTCGTTCACACCGCTCTTGAAGTCACCATTACAGAGCGCGTGCTCCTTGAAGTAACCGTAGGTGCCGGATACCGAGTTGCGACCGAACAGTTGCAGATCCTTGCCGGACCAGCTGCCATCCAGACCCAGATCAGACCACTTGGTAGCCGCCTTGGCTTCGCCGCACTTGAGTGTGCTGGAGAAAACGGCATCAACCTGCTGCATGGTCAGCCCCTGGATGGGGTTGTCCTTGTTGACGAATACCGCCAGGGCATCGACGGCAACGCGGATAGCGGTCGGCTTGTAGCCATAACGCTTCTCGAACGCTTCGATTTCACCGGCCTTCATGGCGCGGCTCATGGGACCAAACTGGGCAACCCCTTCGGTCAGGGCGGTCGGTGCGGTAGAAGAGCCGGCCGCCTGGATCTGGACATTTACGTTGGGGTAGACACGCTTAAATTCTTCTGCCCACAGGGTCATCATGTTGGCCAGAGTATCAGAGCCGACAGAGGACAGGTTGCCTGAGATACCGCTGGTCGGAGTGTAATCCGGCAGATCCTTGTCGACACCATAGGCCAGGGTGCTGGCAGAAAACAGGGTTGCTGCGGTAAATCCGATTACACCAGCCAGTTTGTTGAGTTTCATCCAATCTCTCCAAAGTTACAGAAGGTCCGTTCTTAAGACGGCGCCAGTATCTGACCTGGCAGTGACAAATTTATGGATTAAATGTGACACTTTAATGACATGACAACAAAGTTGCACAAATGCAGAGAGGGCCCGCATTGTGGCCCTCTCGAATTTACTAACCCATTGTCATAAAAGCTATTTTAACACCACCATACGAGCCGGTATCAGGAAGCTGAAGCGACTGCCAAGGCCGACACGACTTTCAATCTCGAGCTGACAGTCATGATGACTGAGGGCATGCTTGACGATGGCAAGGCCGAGTCCGGAGCCACCGGTGTGGCGGGAGCGGGCCTTGTCGACCCGATAGAACCGTTCGGTCAGCCGCGCCAGATGCTCGGGGGCAATCCCCTCCCCCTCATCCCTCACGGCAAACAGCGCCATTGCCCCCTGCTTGCGCCACTCCACGCTGATCTTGCGCCCTGCCGGTGTGTAGTGGATGGCGTTGTAGACCAGATTGGAGACGGCGCTGCGCAGCTGCTCCTTATCCCCGCGCACAAACAGGTCTGGCTGCACCATGAATTCGATCTGGTGGGCCCGTTCGCCCGAGAGCGCCCGCGCCTCCTGCTCCAGCAGTCCGAGCATGGCAGGCATGTCCACCAGATGGGAGAGATCCACGGTCGGGGCCGCCTCGATGCGCGACAGGGTGAGCAGCTGGTTGACCAGATTGTCCATCCGGATGGTCTGCTCCATCATCACCCGGTGCGCCTTGGCCCACATGGCAGGCGGGGGCGGATCTTCAGTCATCTCCAGATAGCCCTTGAGCACGGTGAGCGGAGTGCGCAGCTCGTGGGAGACATTGGAGACAAAGTGCTTGCGGGTCTTCTCCAGACTGCGCAGGCGGGTGACATCGCGTACCACCAGCATCGCCTGATCGGAGGCGTAGGGCATAATGCGAAACTCGAGAAACTTCTCTTCGTTGATCGGAGAAGTCATCTCCAGTGGTTCATCATAGCTCCCCTTCCCCAGATAGGCGGCAAAGGCAGGATGGCGGATCAGGTTGCCAATGTGCTGACCTGCATCTTCCGGCCAGCGGAAACCGAGCAGTTGCTCTGCCAGCCGGTTGCACCAGAGGATGCTGCCATCTTCGCGAAACACCACGGCCGCATCGGGCAGCGCCTCGGCCCCCTCCCGAAAGCGGCGGATCAGCCCCGCCAGCTCGCGCCGCCGAGCCCGGTGACGCTGTTGCAATTTGTAGATCCCGTTGAAAATGTGCTCCCAGCTGCCACTGCCGTTAGGTGGTACCAGGCTGCGGTCGTGCCACAGCCAATCAGACAGCCGCTTCTGAAAACGGTAATGCCAGCCCAGATGCAACACTGCCGCCACCAACAGGCAGAGGGCAAGATGATCAATCAACCAGCCAACCAATGCGAAGGGGGCGTAGAAAAACGCCATTCGCCACAACTGTCGCCGCCAGGCGTAAGGTTGCAACATAACTGCCTCTAGAGACGGGTTGAGAAGCGGTATCCGGCTCCACGCACCGTCTGGATCAATCTGTCGTGCCCTGTCTCTTCAATCGCCTTGCGCAGGCGCCGAATATGCACATCCACGGTTCTGTCCTCGACGTACACATTGGTACCCCAGACATTGTTGAGCAACTGCTCACGGCTATAGACCCGCTCGGGGTGAGTCATGAAGAAATGCAGCAGCTTGAATTCGGTCGGCCCCATGTCGAGCGCCTTCTCCTCGGCACTGACCCGGTGGGAGACGGGGTCCAGCTTGAGCCCCTGCACCTCGATCACCTCGTCTACCGAGGTGGGGGAGACTCGGCGCATCACCGCATGGAGGCGAGCGGTGAGCTCCTTGGGCGAGAACGGCTTGGTGATATAGTCGTCGGCACCGGCCTCCAGACCACGCACCTTGTCCTCCTCCTCACCGCGGGCGGTGAGCATCACCACCGGGATCTGGCGGGTCACCTCATCCTGCTTGAGCTGTTTGATAAACTGGATGCCACTGCCGCCTGGCATCATCCAGTCCAGCACGATAAGTTCCGGGTAGGGTTCACGCACCTTCGCCAGTCCGTCGGCGAAATCTTCCGCTTCAATCGTCTCATACCCCTTCTGCTCCAGCACGAAACAGAGCATTTCGCGGATCGGTGCTTCGTCCTCGACCACCAGAATTCGCTTAGCCATTCCCTTCTCTCTCCTCTGTGAAGATGGGTGCGCCAATTATTAGAATTTTCTGTGACACTTTTATGACTTTATGACAGGCGGGATGATAAACGTTTTCAGATTCAGTTGGCAGCAGCGCGTTGCAGCAGGTCCCAGCGGTTGCCACTGATATCCTCGAACACTACCACGGTGCCGTAGGACTCCTGTCGAGGCTGTTCACAAAAATGGACACCATACTGCTGCATCCGCCGGTAATCCCGCCAGAAGTCATCGGTCTCGAGGAACAGAAATACCCGTCCGCCACCCTGTTTGCCAATGGCGGCCAGCTGCTCCGGGGTCGCAGCCCGCGCCAGCAGCAACGAGGAACCCGAGCTGCCAGCGGGAGCAACCCGCACCCAGCGTTTGCCCGGTTTGCCCAGTTCGTCGAGCCGGGTATCTTCCAGCAGCGCAAACCCCAGCCCCTCGGTGAAAAAGGCGATAGCCTCGTCATAGTCGGCCACCAGCAGGGTCAGGGCACCAATAGATTGTCTGGTCATCTTGCTCTCGTCTTTAACATGTCATGCTACCGCCCTCAATGCGCCACTACCCGGTTGCGTCCCTGCGTCTTGGCCTGATAGAGCGCCTCGTCGGCACGTTTGAGTACGCATTCCCATGGCTCTCCCCCCCGCTCGGCCACCCCGAACGAAGCGGTCACCCGCAAGGCCAGCGGCCAATGGGGAGATGCCTCCAGCAGGGTACGCAGCCGCTCGGCCAGGATACACGCCCGCAACTCATCGTAATCAAGGCAGACCAACACAAACTCCTCTCCCCCCCAGCGCACCAGATGGCAGAGGGGATCGCAGTGGCGCAGGATCTCGCTGACCAGCAGTTTGAGCACCTCGTCTCCCACCGGATGGCCATGGCTATCGTTGATCTGTTTGAAGTGATCCACATCGATATAGACAAGAGTGCAGGGCTGCTCACCTATCTCGAGCAGCAGTCGCTCACCGCCGAGCCGGTTGAGGGCGCCGGTCAGGGCATCATAACAGGCCTCCTCGCGGGAGCGGCGATTCTCTTCACTCAAGGTCCGGTTGAGCGCCTCGGCCTCCAGTTTGGCCTGATGGGCATGCTGCAAGCGCTGCTTCATCAAAAGGTGGTTGATCAGAAAAACGGTACAACCGTAAAGAAACCAGACAAACAGGATCAGCCGATAGAAGAGGGTGGCATCGAGCCAGCTACCGTGAAACTGCAGCGCTTCGATCACCACGCCATGCTTACCGGGCGGCATATCTGAACCAGCCATAACCTCTATGGCATAAACCCGATCCAGATTGGCCCCCTGCTGCTGCAACGGCACATTGTAACGGGTGATCCACCAGGTCGCCGGGGTAAACACATCCAGTGGCACCTCGTGATCCCGGCCGTAATCCGCCGGCCGAAAAATGATCTCGTTGAACTTGGATTGCTCAGGCTCATCAACCCGGTCATAGACCGGATTGTAGTTGCGCAGATACAAGCGCCAATCCTGCTCGCCAGCCCCGGTTACGCTCAAACGGATATGAAGTGTGCCAAAACGGGTCAGATTAATCCCCTTGTCACGGGGGGTCAGGGTGAGGATAAGGCCGCAACTTGGGTAGCTGGCCGGATTGGCGGTTAACGTACAGACCACTCCGGGATGATCATCCGCCGAGGGGTGATAGCGCACCGCCCCCGGCCCAGCATCCCGTGGCTGCTGCACTGTGATGGAGAGCGGCCACTCCTTGATATCGAGAACTCGCTCTGGCCCGAACTCGAACAGCAGGATGGCACAACCGGTGAGCGCCAGCAGATACCAGAATAGTGACTCGGCCAAACGGGAACCGGACGCGATCATGCTTACCCTAACCCCTGAATATGAAGGCACAGCCATTCACTCCGGCAGACAACCGATCGTTGCTGCCAGATGGCCCATGATAACAGGGCTCTATGATAATCCCTGTAACGACAAGAAACAGGCTACTTATCATGGCATTCACACTGCATCGCTCCCGTTTTTTCCCATTAGAACCCCCGTTCTGCCGATTGCTGGCGATAACGCTGGGGTGAACATCCCAGCTCCCGGTTGAACATGGCGATAAAGGCCGAGGTGGAGCCGTAACCGAGCCGCCAGCTGATCTCCTGAATGGGCATGTCGCCCTTGAGCCAGGCCAGCGCCTTGAGCAGCCGCAACCGCGCCCGCCACTGACCGAAGCTCATCCCCAGCTCCCGCAGGCAGCGCCGCGACAAGGTGCGCTCTGTGGTGTGCAGTTGTCCGGCCCACTGGGCCAGAGTACGGGGATCGGCAGGATCGCTGTGCAACACCGCCAGCATGGGAGCCAGCAGCTTGTCCTGACTCATCGGCAGGTAGCTCTCCTGACAACGGGTGCGCGCCAGCCGCTCCACCAGCAACTCGGCCTGACGCTGATCCCACTCATCCGCCATATGGCTCACCCGCCGTTCGCAAAAGTCGCTCAGCAGGGCGCGAATAAGTGGGGTTAGCAGCAGCAATCTGGGCTCTGGCGGCAGCTTGGCCGCCAGCTCGTGGCTGACGTAGATGGAGGTGTAGTCGAGGGTCTGCTCGTTGTAAGAGGTGTGGTCGAGATCCGCCGGTACCCAGATCAGGTAGTCGGCAGGGGCCACCAGTCGCTGATCCCCCAGCTCTATCTCCATGATCCCCAGGCTGATCATGTTGAGCTGGCCCCAGGGGTGGGAGTGCAGCACGGTCGCGCTGTCGGCCAACATCTGCTGGTAACTGAAAAAGAGCGGATTGGGAGCGGGCAGAACGACATCTACCGGCTGAAAGTGGTGAGTGGCCATCAGCGCCCCTTGTCAGCGAGAGAGAGGAGCAGGCGTGATGCAACGCCCTGTTGGCTCGGTCTCCGGCACAGGTCAAAAGCAGCCATCAGTTGCGGGCAGACGCAGCCCGTGTGGGCCGGAATAAGGTGCATCAGAAAGAGTTGTCTTTTCTGCTGGGTCATCTGTCTGTTTTACGCTACTTGATAATATAAAGACAAGGGTAGACTTGGCCCCCTGTTAATAAGGAGCCTCTGATGCGAATCTTTTCCCCTCTTCTCTTTCCGCTGATGGCGGTGCTGATCTGGGCTACCAATACCGTGGTGTCCAAGGCGGCCGCCAGTGTGCTCGACCCCGCGGCTATCTCCTTCTATCGCTGGGTGATCGCCGCTCTGGCGCTGACCCCCTTCTGCCTGCCGCAGCTGTGGCGCCGCCGTAGCGAGGTTCGCCCCTGGCTCGGCAAGCTGCTGGTGCTGGCGGCGCTCGGTATGGTGCTCTACCAGTGCCTCGCTTACTACGCTGCTCACAGCACTTCGGCCACCAATATGGGGGTGATCGGCTCCCTCATTCCACTGCTCACCCTGCTGCAAGGGGCGCTCTTCTTCGGCCAGCGTCCCGGCAAACAGGCACTGCTCGGCATGAGTCTCTCCCTGTTCGGGGTGCTCTGGCTGCTTGGCAAGGGCGAACCGCTTGCCCTGCTCCATAACGGCATCAACCCGGGGGATGGCATGATGCTGCTGGGGTCCGCCAGCTACGCCCTTTACGGCCTCTTGATCCGCCGCTGGCACCTGCCGTTTGGCCCCTGGCTAAACCTCTACATGCAGATCCTGCTGGCGGTACTGTTGCTGGTGCCACTCGCCCTCAGCGCCGACTCGATGGCGGTACCGGCCGAAGGGTGGGGACTGGTGCTCTTCGCCGGGCTCGCCTCCTCCCTGCTGGCGGCTTACTGCTGGATGCGCGGCCTCGCCTGCATGGGGGCAGAGCGCACCTCGGTCTTTATGAACCTGATGCCGCTCTGTACGGCGCTGATCGCCGTCGTCGGCCTGGGCGAGCCAATCCACGGCTATCACCTGCTGGGTGGCGGGCTGATCCTGGGCGGGGTGATGGCCTCCCAGCTGAAGGGGCGTGCGCCGGTAGCCGAACGGGAAGCCGCCTGAGAACCAACATCGTCCGGAAACAACAAGGGAGCCCATGGCTCCCTTGTTGTTTCTGCAATGTGCACCAGTGCGCATCTCAACCGGCCCGGCGCCAGCGGTAGCGCCGCTCCGGTCGCCCCCGCTGACCGTAGTTGAGATCTACATCCACCCGATCTTCCGACTCCAGATATTCCAGATAGCGGCGCGCCGTGGTGCGGCTGAGGGAGAGTCGCAGCGCCACCGTGTCGGTGGAGAAGACGTTCTCCGGCTCGCCCGCCAGCAGATCCAGCACCTGACGCAGGGTGATGCTGTCGATCCCCTTGGGGGTGACGCGCATCTCCTTGATCTGGGAGCGCCCCCCCTTGCCCAGCAACTTATCGAGATCTTCCTGCTCCAGCCGACCCCGCTCGCAGAGGCGGCTGTGCAGTTGCAGGATCTCGTCCAGACTCTGCTGGATGCGAAACAGCCGCAATGGTTTGATGACGTAGTCATGAACCCCCAGATTGAGGGCCTGCTGGATGGTCTCCACATCCCGCGAGGCGGTCACCATGATGACATAGGCTTCGCGGTTGTGGCTGCGCAGGCGGCTCACCCACTCAAGGCCGGAACCATCGGGCAGGGAGACATCCACCAGCAGCAGCTGGGGCACCACACCGGCCATCATGGCATCGGCTTGGGCCAGGGTGCCGGCCCGCCCCAGCAGGGAGAAACCGGGTGTCGCCGCCACCAGTTCTGACAAGATGGCACCGATCCGATCGTCATCTTCAATAACAAGCGTGATTATTGGGTCCATGGCTCACATTAATTGGTTTTTATTCAAGTAGATACCAAACAGGGTGGTCTGCTCGGCGGTTCGCCGCCATTCTATCACACCCTCGTGCCGACCCACGGTCTCCTTGACCAGGAACAGACCCACCCCGTGATCGCCGCTCTGGCGACTCACCCCGTAATCGAACAGGTGATCGGCCAGCTCCTCGTCGACCCCCTCACCGCTATCCTCCACCTCGATCACCAGTCGCCGCCCCACATCGCACAGGGACAGCAGCACCCGGGGCGGCCGCTGCTGGCGGTTGCGCCAGGCCGCCTGCAGGCCGTTGTCCAGCAGGTTGCCAATGAGGGTAATGAGATCGGCCGAGACCGAGGCCGGATACTCCGCCAGCGCCGAATCGGGATCGAGCTCCAGGGTCACCCCGAGCTCGCGGGCCCGGCTGAACTTGCCGAGAATCAGCCCCGCCACCGGCTTGTTGTCGATCAGCCGCAGCAGCTCCTGCAGCATGGTCTGGCACGCTTCGTTCTCCTGCTGGATCAGCTCCACCGCCTGCTCCACATGGCCCAGTTGCAACAGGCCGGAGAGACTGCTCAGCTTGTTGGCGAACTCGTGGCTCTGCATCCGCAGCATCTCGGCATACTGGCGCAGGTGGGTCACCTGCACCCCCAGACTGGCAGCTACCTCCGGACGGCTGAAGATCAGCAGTCGCCCCGGTGCCTTGCCCTGCACCGCCTGCCAGCGGCCGACGAAAGACTCCCCCTGAATGGTGAAGCTCACTTCCCCACCCTCCTGCTCCAGACAGGGGGCAAGGGGTGGCACCAGCTCCGCCAGCGACTGCCCCTGCAGGGCATGGCGCCCGGTAACCGGCAGCCGCAGCTGATAGCTGGCGGTGCTGTTGATCATGTTGATGTTGCCGCGGCCATCGAGGGCAATCACCCCTTCGGTGATGTGCTCCAGCACCAGATCCTGCAGGGTGAAGCGGCGCACGATTGCCTCCGGCTCCAGATCGAGCAGGGTCTTGCGCAGCAGGTATTGCACCCAGAGTGCCAACAGCAGGCCGCACCCCAGCACAGCAACGATGGCGCAGATGAGCAGGGCCACCCGCTCCATATAGATGCCCTC
This sequence comes from Aeromonas sp. 603079, assembly GCF_049172135.1. Taxonomy (NCBI): domain Bacteria; kingdom Pseudomonadati; phylum Pseudomonadota; class Gammaproteobacteria; order Aeromonadales; family Aeromonadaceae; genus Aeromonas; species Aeromonas sp. 603079. Next base: position 126,045 of record NZ_JAAKPX010000012.1, read on the forward strand.
CACCTGCTGCATCAGGTAGCCCACCACCACGGCCCCCATGACGCGCCCATCCCCGCCCACCACCGGGGAGAAGCAGCGGATCGCCGGCCCCATGGTGCCCCGATCCTTGGAGCAGTAGCTGCGCCGCTCCTGCAGCGCGGGCCAGATATCCTCGCCGCGAAACTTCTGTCCCACCAGCTCGGGGTTGGGGTGGCTGAGGCGGCGACCATGCTCATCGGTCACCACCATATAGGTGGCGTCGGTGCGATTGCAGACCGCCTCCACGTAGTCGCGCAGGGTAGGATCACTCCCCTGACGCATAGCCTCGACCACCCGGGTGTCCGCCGCCATCACCCGTGCCAGATCGCTCCCCTTATCCTGTAGGTTGCTCTCCAGCAGATGGCGGATAAAAAGAGCCAGCAGGCTGCCCAGAATGAGGATCAGCAGCAGGGAGAGCCCAAGAGAGAGGGTGACCAACTGGTGGCGAAGTTTCATGCACATACCTTAAAACGTCAGGACGCTGCCCAATAGTGCGGATGCCACCAGGTCTGGTCAATCAAAGGTGCCGGATCGCCGACAAAATCAGCCAATCCTTCCTCGCGAGCACAGAACGCGACCGCTCTGGCCACGGCGCGGGCTACCTCACCCACCTGCTCGATAGGAGGCAGCAGTCGGCCCGCCACCAGCGGATAGGCGCCAACCGCCCGCACCGCGGCGAGCAACATGCCGTCGCTGATGCGGCGCGCCTTGACCGCGCAGGCCCCGAGACCAATCCCCGGGAAGACATAGACGTTGTTGCACTGGGAGACTACCCGCCGCTCGCCGGCCACCGTTACCGGCGCAAAGGGGCTGCCGGTGGCCAGCAGGGCGCGGCCATCTGTGGCGGCCCACACCTGCTCGGGGGTCGCCTCGGCACTGCGGGTCGGGTTGGAGAGTGGCAGGATCACCGGCTGATCGCACACCTCCCCCATCGCCTGCAACACCTCGCGGGTAAAGAGGCCACCCTGCCCGCTCACGCCAATCAAGACCGCCGGACGCACCTGGCGGATGGTCTCCAGCAGCGAACTGTTCCCCTCCTCAACGGCGCGGGCAAACGGCTTTTGGGCGCGAGTAAGGTTGGGACGATCGGCGCAGACCACCCCGTCCTGATCAAACAGCCAGACGCCATCGTGGCTCCCCGCAAGCTGGGCCAACATGGCGGCGATGCCGCAACCGGCAGAACCGGCACCGACGATCAGCACAGGGGCATCATTAAGGGCGTTACCCGCCTGCTGCAGACCGGCCAGCACGCAGGCAGAAGCCACTGCCGCCGTGCCCTGAATATCGTCGTTGAACATGCAGAGCTCGTCCCGATAACGGGTCAGCAGATTGGCGGCGTGCTTGCCGGCAAAGTCTTCAAACTGCAGCACCACCTGCGGCCAGCGCTTGCGAATGGCGGCCACCACCTTGTCCATGAAGTGGTAGTAGCTCTCGCCGTCGATGCGCGGGGATTGCCAGCCGAGGTAGGAGTCATCCTCCAGCAGCTCGGGGTTGTTGGTGCCCACATCGACACAGAGCGGCAGGGTGCGCGCCGGATTGATGCCGCCAGCAGCGGAGTAGAGCGCCAGCTTGCCGATACAGATCCCCATACCGCCGATACCGAGATCGCCGAGCCCCAGCACCCGCTCGCCATCGGAGATGACGATCACGTCCACCTCCTGCTCCACCGACTCGAGAATATCGTCGAGATCGTCCCTGTCATGCCAGGAGAGATAGAGACCGTGGCTGCGCAGATAGAGGTCACTGTGACGCTGACACGCCTCCCCCACCACCGGGGTGTAGATGATCGGCAGCAGCTCCGGCAGGTGGTGGCGCACCAGATCGTAAAACAGCACCGGGTTGTCCTCCTGCAACTGGCGCAGCAGCAGATGCTGATCAAACGGGCTCTGCATGGCGCTGACCAACCGGTAGATCCGGCGCCGCTGCTGGGAGAGGGACTCCTCCTTGTGGGGCATGCGACCCCGTACACCCTGACGCTTGCGCTCGGCATAGGGCAGGCTGGTGCCCATCATGATGTCGTTCATTTTGTTTGTTCCTCAATCCGGTATCAGGCGAGCAGGGAGATAAGAGCAGTAGCCAGGATCAGCATCACGGCGCCGCCAAGACGGGAGGAGATCTGGGCAAAGGGCATCAGCTTCATCCGCTGGGCCGCCGAGAGCACGGCTACGTCGCCGGTGCCGCCCATGTTGGCCATGCAGAGCCCGCCAGTGATGGCTGCCTCGATGGGATAGAAGCCGATCAGCTTGCCGACCAGCGCCGCGCCGAGGGCGCCGCCAATCACTGTGACCATGACCAGCACGAAGTAGCTGATGGAAAAAGCGCTGATCAGCTCGGGAATACTGGTATAGGCGACGCCGATCCCCACCAGCAGGGAGGGGGTCAGGTTGCTCACCACAAACTGATACCAGTCGGCCGCCGCCTGCTCATAACGGCGCGGCAGCAGGCCGCTCACCTTGATAAAGGCGACGGCCAAAATCATCAGTGCGAAGGGGTGCATGGGGATAAAGTTGCCAAGCAGGGAGCCCAGCACAAACATGCTGGAGCTGATGAAAAGCCCCATACCCAGACTCTTCAGGGTCGGCGCCTCAGCCTGCTCCTCGGCGATACTCTGGCTACTCTCTTTAACCATCAGCTTGCCGTTGCCAGTCAGAGAGGGGTAACGGCGACCGAGCCGCGCCAGCAGGGAGCCCACCAGAATGGCCAGGGTATTGGCGATCACCACCGCCGGTACCATGCGTGACAAGAGATCCGCACTGGACATCTGCATCGGGCCGGAGAGGATCTCCACCAGAGGCACCGCGCCAGCCCCCATGCCACCGCCCATGATGGGCAGGCCGATCAGCAGTACCGCATTCTTGAAGCCATACCCCATCAGGGAGCCGACCAGCCCCACGCTCAGCAGTGCCAGCGCCACGCCGCCAAGAATGACCGGCAGGTAGCGCATGGCGGCATTTTTCAGCAAAGCGCCGCTCATGCCGAACACGGAGCCAGTCACCAGACTGGCGATAAAGAAGTTGAGAAAGCCACCCTCCTTCATGAAGTTGGTGATGACCTGCCCCGCCTGCACCGGCAGCAGCTGATATTCGAACAGGGCGGCGCCGCCGAAGATGGCGAGGATGGTGCCACCCCCCAGATATTCACGGATCGGCATGATCCGCTCACCCAGCTCGGTCAGCAGGGTGCCCAGCACGAACATCAGCGCCAGCGCACCGACCATGCCCAGCGGCAGCGAGCCGTTCCAGCCGGAAAAGAGAACACAGGTTGCCAACCCGAGAAATATAAAGAGCGGCATACCGGCAATTTGTTGGCCGCCCATAAAGGCGGCCTTTTCTTGTGTGGTTTGTAGGGGTGAGAGGTTTTTCATTGTTATGTACTCTGCGTGTGATTGTGGCCGCTACTTTATTGATCCCCCTCGCCCCTGTCGGTTAGCCAGACTGCAAAGCCATATAAAAACATTAAAAACTTAAACATCATGGTGCCGCCAACGTGCGCTGCACAATAGAACACCAGACCATCGATGCCCTGCTCGACCAGGAAATAGGGCGATAAAACGAGCGAGCCCAATGGCGGATATTTGGGTGATCAGCAGTAATAACGATGCGATGATCTCCCCCCTTCGGGGAAATAACAGAGCCAGATGACAAGCTCTGCGACCATTTATCGCCACAGATCCTGTGAGTGATAATCAGCGGGCAATATCATCGCCATAACGCGAGTGCCACGGCATGCCACATCAGGGTTTGAGTCAGCATATAGGAAGCTCTCACGATGAAAAATGGTGAGGAGAAAGATACAAAAAGGGGAGATTGAAATAGTGATGAGCCAAGCCAGCGAATACCAGAGCACTGGCTTGAACTCACAAGGATCACACACGGTCAGGTCTATTCTGCCAACAGCAATGGAATATTGGCGGGGTCAAAATCATGACTGATATCGGTACTTCTGATAGCGCCTTCCCGATTCACGCCATGGTGTGACTCTGCACCATATTCCCCATCACTCAACAGCGCTTCAATTGCCAGATACACACATCCACTGTCATATCCATCCACAACCCGTTTCCCCCTTGTTTTATAACCCCATCAATATTAGCGGATAAAAAAAGAGCTGCTCGCTGAAGCTGAAAATTTCATGAAAATAATCGCCGGATATCCTCCATTCACGGCGCAATATCCGAATCGGCAAGAGAGCCTCGAGTGGATCAGCCCCGAGAATAATATCAGAGGCTCGAACGATACTAACTCGCACCAGCGAAAGATCCGACCAGAAACATGATCCGCATCACACTATTTACTTAGCCTGCTAAACAAGTATGATAGTTAGCAGGCTAAGTAGATTGAGGATGAGAAGATGACGGATCTGGAAAGGTTGCGCGAGCTGTCGCTCGCCGAGCAGATAGCGCGGATGCACCGGCTATGGCGCACTGCCGCCGATCTGGAGCTGGCCCCCCTTGGCCTCACCCATCCCCGCTGGACCGCGCTGTGGAAGCTCTCCCGCATGGGGAACCATGTCAGCCAGAAGACCCTGGCCGAAGCCCTCGAGATAGAGCTCCCCTCCCTGATGCGCACCCTGGGCCAGCTGGAAGAGCAGGGACTTATTGAGCGCCACTGTTGCAGGCAGGACAAGCGGGCCCGCATCGTCTGCGTGACCCCGGCTGGCCAGACCCTGCTCGATCAGATCGCCGACCGCATCATGAATATCCGCCGCGAGCTGCTGGGGGGCATCGACGAGCAGACCCTGCAGCTGTTTGAAGCCACGGTGCAGCGGATCTCGGCCAACGCCCTCAGCAAAATTGAACAACACCACGACCGACAAGCCGGAGGCGATACAAGCCCTCCCGAGACCGACACAGAGAGAGAATAAGATGACTCCGGATCAACAATTTACCCGCTGGATCAAATGGTCCATGGCTGGCTTTGCCACATTGTTTGCCTATTTTCTGATAGCCGACCTGCTGATGCCCCTCACCCCTCAGGCGATGGCGACCCGGGTGGTCACCAAGCTGGCCCCCCAGGTGAGCGGCAAGGTGATCGAGGTCGCCGTTCACAACAACCAGCAGGTCAAGAAGGGGGATCTGCTGTTCAGGCTGGATCCGGCCCCTTTTGAACTGGCGGTGGAGCAGGCCCGCCTTGCGCTGGCGCAGGCAGAGCAGCAGAACAGTGAACTGGATGCGGCCCTGACCGCCGCCGTTGCCGAGATCAACGCCAAGGAGACCCTGGCCAGCCAGAAGTGGCGCGAGGCTGAGCGGATCGATGCGCTGTACCAACGTCACATGGTTTCGCTGCAACAAAAAGATGAAGCTGACAGCGCCCTGCGCAGCGCCCAGGCCAACCTGCGCGCCAGTCAGGCCAAACTGGCCCAGATAAAGGCCAGTCGTGGCGTAACAGGTGAGGACAATCTGTTGCTGCGCCAGGCCCGCAACAAGCTGGCGCAAGCGCAGCTGGCCCTCTCTTACAGCCGGGTCCACGCGGATCAGGATGGCACCATCACCAACCTGCAGCTCAAGCCGGGCAGTATCGCCAGCGCGGGCAGCCCGCTGCTGGCGCTGGTGTCGGAACAGGTCGATGTCATAGCCGATTTTCGGGAGAAGAGCCTGCGCCATGTCGGCGAGCAAACCCGCGCATTGGTCGCCTTCGATGGCGAGCCGGGTCAGCTCTATCCTGCCCGGGTAAGCAGTCTGGATGCCGGAGTGAGTGCCGGTCAGTTTGATGCCAATGGTCGACTGGCCGCGCCGGTGGAGTCTGATCGCTGGGTACGGGATGCCCAGCGGATGCGGCTGCACCTTGAGCTGGACCAGCTCCCCGATCATCTGCCAGCCGGGGCGCGGGCCACGGTGCAACTGCTGCCGGACAATGCCCTGACTGCCATGCTGGCACGGGGCCAGATCCACCTGCTCAGCCTGCTCCATTATGTCTACTAACCACGCAACTCACCCGTCGGCCAATACTGCCCCAGCCCACCCCGCCGGTGGTGCTGCCACTCACCTCTGGTATCGGCCCCTCACCGGCAACGAGCTGCGCCAGTGCCTGCGCATCGCCTTTGGCTGCACCACGGGCTTTCTGCTCTGCAAGCTGTTTGGCTGGAATTACGGGGTCTTCTATACGGTCACGCCGGTGCTGCTGCTGGGAATGGTGCCGGTGATGAATGGCCATGCCGCACGCCAGCTGATCACGGCGGCGGTGGTCTGTGGGGTGGAGGTCGGGCTGCTGGGGGAACTGTTTGGCAGCCATCCGGCGCTGATGACCCCTATCGCCTTTCTGCTGTTTCTCTACCGTTTCGCCGCCATGTCGCGGGGCAGCCTGTTTCTGTTCGGGGCCAACGGGGTGCTGAGCCTCAGCATCATGCTGCACTTTGCCAGCTATCCGCAGACCGACCTCAACGACCTGATCCTCAACAATATCTGGGCGAGCGTGCTGTCGGTGCTGATCGCTTACCTGATGACCATGCTGATCCCGGATGTGGAGGCCAGACCCAAGCCCGCCTCGGCTCCCAAGGCGCCGCACCGGATGCGCCATGAAGCCCTGCTGGGTGCCACTGTGGCCACCCTGTCGTTTCTGGTATTTCAGGTGTTTGACCTGCGCGACTCCATGTCTGCCCAAGCCACGACCTTGCTGGTGCTGTTCCCCATGCACTGGAACGGTGCGCTGAGTTATGCCCGCAAACGGGCGATGGGTACCTTGCTGGGGGTCACCTTCGGCTTGCTCGGCCAGCTGCTGCTCTATGACTGGTCAGGGCAACTGCTGCTGGTCGCCCCGCTGCTGTGGCTCGGTGCCATGCTGTTCAGCCATGCCCATGTCAAGGAGGCAGGCGGCTCCGGGGTCGGCTTTGGCGCCCTCACCACCCTCGGCATCCTGTTTGGCCAGTACCTCACCCCGGGCAACGATCTGGTGTTCAGCGCCCTCTACCGGGTGAGCAGCATCCTGTTTGCCATCGTGGTCACCCTGCTAGCCTGCTACCTCGTCCACCGGTTGCTCAACCGCTTCGAGGCAACCCGCTTCGGTTATTGATTTCCTGTTGTAAACACTGTTGTCAGCCCATGGATGAGCTCTCTTTCGCCCCGTCGCCTGCCGGGGCTTTTTTCTCGCCCTCGTTTACCTCCCTCACCAATACTCCTGCAACTACAAGTCAGCGCAGAAGTGTGGCTATGCTTGTAAGGCTGCTGTCGATGAGGTGTACCTATGGTTCCGTTGTTAAAAAAATGGCTGGTTTGTCTGGTACTGTTGGCTACCAGCCCGCTCGGGGCCACCCCGCTTGTCATTGGTGCCGAAGATGACTGGGCCCCCTACTGCGAGCGCGACAAGGACAATGAGGATGACCAGCCCCACGGACTGGCGCCTGAGCTGGTCAAGGCGGTGTTCGCCGCCGAAGGGATCGAGATTGTCTTTCGCACCCTCCCCTTCGCCCGCTGCATGCACGATGCAAAAAGCGGCAAACTTGCGGGGTGCTTCAACGCTACCATCACCGAAGAGAACCGCTACCAGTACCATTGGCACGATACCCCCATGTTCGAGGAGGATCTTGCCATCTTCGCTCTTGCCAGCGACCCGCAACGGGATCTCAAGCTTACCTCGCTGGAGGGCAAGCGGGTGGGCATCACCCTGGGTTACACCTACCCCACCGATTTTATGGAGAACCCCAGGATCACCCGCTTTCAGGCCAAATCCGATGCCCAGATCCTCGAGATGCTGGTACGTGGCCGGGTCGACTACATCCTGATGAACGGTATGCCGGGCTACCTCAAGATCCAGCAGAAGCAGCTGACCGGCAAGGTGGTCAAGGTTGGCAAGATCTCCACCGATGGCTTCTGGCTCGCCTTCTCCCGCAACACACCGCAAGGGGAAGCGCTGGCCAAGCAGTTCGAGCAGGGATTGCAGAAGATCAAGAACAACGGCACCTATGAGACGCTGATCCGCCAGTTTGAAACCAGACTTGGCCTGCACTGATTGACACTACCTTGCTGATAGCGGCATCCCCCTCATACTCGCGCGGTATGCCGGACAGCCAGCGACGCACCGAATGGCCCCGCTGATTGCACAATCACGGCAACCTGTTAGGCTCACGCCCGTATGACACCAATGGAGCTGTAATCATGAATAAAGCACATATGATGGCCGCTGGTGCGCTGGCCCTCGGCCTGCTCGCTGGCTGCAATCAGGGCAATACCCTCTCAGTCACTGGTGGCGAACCGGTCAGTTACCAGTGCGAGCAGGGCAAGAAGGTGCAGGTGCGCTACTTCTCCCTCTCAGACGAGAGCCTCAACTTTATCAAGCTATCACTGCCGAACGGCAAGGATTACACCCTGCCCCAGGCCATTTCGGCCTCCGGCGCCCGCTATACGGACGAACATGAGGCCGTCTGGTGGAACAAGGGAGATGAGGGCTTTGTCGAGCTTCGGGATCAGGATGGCGAGTGGCAGACCGCCTACAACGACTGCAAACAGCAATAAACGTGACCCCGGCCTGGCCGGGGTCTCTCTTTCTCTGGCATCAGAGTGATGGGGGATCAGTTGATCTCGATCTCGAAGCGGTTGGTCACCTCGACCGGAATGGCATCCGGGTTGCCCTCTGCAGGGCTGTAGCGGATCCGCGAGAGGGTCGCCAGCGCACTCTGCTCCAGCTCGCCGGGGGGCTCGGCCGCTACCACTTCCGGCTTGACCGGCGTGCCGCTGGCGTCGATTTGATAGCGAACTTCCACATACCCCTTGACCGGTTTGGCTGGCAGGGCTGGCTCGTCATTACCAAGCCATGACCACTGCTTCTCCTGAACCCAGTAGCTGGACAACTGCTCGAGAGAGATAGCGATCGGAGCGCGCTCGTGCGCTACCTCCTGACGGGATGAGCACCCCAGCAACAGTGTCACTGCCAGACCTGACCATACTGCGACTTTCCACTTCATGTAACGCTCCTTGTTCTCTGCCGGTACTTATTGCCGGACTGCAGGCCGCTCAACACGCGCCCTTTTGGTCAGTCACCCATCCTAACGAAAAAGTATTCGTATGAACATGAACAAAAGGGCCAACCCCGAGAGGTTGGCCCTTTTATCGTCAATAAGCTCACTAACCATCCGCTGGCATCAGCCGCGCTTGTCGCTCACCACCAGCCAGAGCGCATGGACCATGCCCGGCAGACCGCCCATAAGGGTCAGCACGATGTTGATTAAAAAGTGCAGGCTAAAGCCCACTTGGATAAACGCGCACACCGGGGGCAGGAAAATGGCCAGCAGGATCTTGAGCAGATTGTTCATCTCGGCTCTCCTCTTCATGAATGTCGTCAGGATTGGAATGGGCTAACCATAAACATCCCGGGCTTCAACTGCAAACCAGACAGGGAATTAGCTCACCCGCATCACGCCAGGCGTTGAGGTCGTGGATCTGCTGATTGCTGCTGCCACGCCAGAGCAGGCCGGGGTCTGCCAACTCCTTTTCATACTTGCCATCCACCAGCACATCCAGCAAGGCCACCAGCTCGCGCTGGGCCTCTGACAGTTCGCCGAGCAGATAACCGGTCCAGCACCAGATATCCTTGCCCGGACACTCGGCGCGCACCCGTTTCACCAGCGCCAGCACGTGGGGCACGTTGGCCGGGTGGAGCGGATCGCCGCCAGAGAGCGACAGACCTCGCCGTTTGATGCGGCTGTCGTTGAGATCCGCAATGACGCGATCGCTCATCGCCTCATCGAACGGCTTGCCGCCATCGAGCCGCCAGGTGCTCTGGTTGTAGCAACCCGGGCACTGGTGCTCACAACCTGAGACAAACAGGGTGGCACGGGTGCCGGGGCCGTTGATCACATCGACCGGGTAGTATTGGTGGTAGTGCATCGTTTGTTTCCTGCCTCGTTCACGGGACAGCGGCATAACTGCCGCCCTCCAATGAAAATGGCCCCTTGAGTCAGGGGCCAGCTCTTCATCGCCTGTGCGCTTACATATGTTTGACGCGGCGCTTTACTTCTTCCTGCTTGCCCGCATTGAAGGGGCGTGCATCCGGGCTGCCGAGGTAGCCGCAGACACGGCGGGTCACCGACACCTTGGCGGGGTCGTGGTTGCCGCAGCGCGGGCAGGTAAAGCCCTTGGAGGTACACTCGAACTCGCCGGTAAAGCCGCAGTCGTAGCACTCGTCGATGGGGGTGTTGGTACCGTAGTAAGGCACCTTGTCATAGCTGTAATCCCAGACGTTTTCGAGCGCTTCCAGATTGTGCTGGATATTGGGGTACTCGCCGTAGCAGATGAAGCCACCGCTGGCGATGGGCGGATAGGGCGCCTCGAAGTCCAGCTTGTCGTAGGGATTGACCTGCTTCTCCACATCGAGGTGGAAGCTGTTGGTGTAGTAACCCTTGTCGGTCACGCCGGATACCACACCAAACTCCTTGGCGTCGATGCGGCAGAAGCGGGTGCAGAGGTTCTCGCTCGGGGTGGAGTAGAGGCTGAAGCCGTAGCCGGTCTCCTCTTTCCACTCATCGATGGCCGCCCTGAGACGGGCGATGATGGCGATGGCCTTCTGTTGCAGCTCGGTGCTGTCAAACAGGTGAACCTTGTCACCAAACAGGGCGTTGATGGTCTCGTGAACCCCGATATAACCGAGGGAAATGGAGGCACGACCGTTCTTGAAGATCTCGCTGACGTTGTCGTCCGCCTTCAGCCGCACGCCGCAGGCCCCTTCCATATAGAGGATCGGTGCAACCCGCGCTTTCACCCCGTCCAGACGGGTGATGCGGTACATCAGCGCCTTCTTGGCGACCCGCAGGGAGGCATCGAGACGATCCCAGAAGTCCGCTTCGTCACGGGATTTCAGGGCAATGCGCGGCAGGTTGAGGCTCACCACCCCCAGGTTGTTGCGACCTTCGTGGATCAGCTCGCCATTCTCCTCGTAGGCACCGAGGAAGGAGCGGCAACCCATGGGAGTCTTGAAGGAGCCGGTCACTTTCACGACCTGGTCGTAGTTGAGGATGTCCGGATACATCCGCTTGGAGGCACACTCCAGCGCCAGCTGCTTGATGTCGTAGTTGGGATCACCCTGCTTGTGGTTGAGGCCATCCTTGATGGCAAACACCAGTTTCGGGAACACGGCGGTCTTCTTGTTCTTGCCAAGGCCAGCGATGCGGTTGCTGAGGATGGCGCGCTGGATCATTCGCGACTCCCAGCTGTCCCCCAGACCAAAGCCGAAGGTGACAAACGGCGTCTGACCGTTGGCTGTGTGCAGGGTGTTGACCTCGTACTCCAGCGACTGGAAGGCGTCGTAGCACTCTTTCTCGGTGCGGGCCATGGCGTAAGCTTCCACGTCGGCAATGCCCCACTCTTCGGCCACTTCACGGTGTTTCTGCCAGCTGATGGTCACATAGGGGGCCAGCACTTCGTCGATGCGGTTGATGGTGGTGCCGCCATAGATGTGGCTCGCCACCTGAGCGATGATCTGGGCGGTCACGGCCGTGGCGGTGCTGATGGATTTCGGGGTATCGATCTCCGCATTGCCCATCTTGAAGCCGTGGGTCAGCATCCCTTTCAGATCGATCAACATGCAGTTGAACATCGGGAAGAAAGGTGAGTAGTCGAGATCGTGGAAGTGCAGATCACCGCTCTCGTGGGCCTGAACCACATCACGGGGCAGCATGTGGCTGGTGGCATAGTGCTTGGCGACAATACCGGCCAGCAGGTCGCGCTGGGTCGGGATCACCTTGGAGTCTTTGTTGGCGTTTTCGTTGAGCAGGGCGGCGTTGGTCTGCTCGACCAGACCACGGATCTCCTGCGCCAGACGGCCGCGCGCCTCGCGAGCCTGATCCCTGTCGTGGCGATATTCGATATAGGCACGGGCGATGGCCTTGTCGTCGGAAGCCATCAGGTGGTTTTCGACCCGGTTCTGGATCTCGTGGATATCAACTTCACCACGCCCTTCCAGCTCCTGACTCACTGCATTGGCAATGCGGGAGGCGAGTGCCGGATTGGCCTGATTGACCGCTTCCGCCGCTCGGCTGACCGCATCGCGAATCAGCTGGGCATTGAATGGTGCGCGACATCCGTCACGTTTGATCACAACCGGTTTCATGGATTTTCCCCGTTAAAAGGCCAGGCATTTGCCTCTGGCTCACCCTTGTTGGGCCCCCCTCCCGGCATCTCGTCCTGGACGCAAATAAATTCAGCCGAGGCTTGACAAGCCTGGGCTGAAGATAGGAGAGGAACAGCTTATACACAGCTTAATAACACAACATATAGGGATTAAAAACGAATGCGTCCCTATATGTGGTGTCTATTAGGCACCAAAGCGCAGCCTCATTTCTTGATCCAGAACAGGTTTTTCAGCGAGCGGGACAGTTCACGACCAACCAAAAAAAGACTCAATAAAACCCGATCCCAAGCAGAGTGCGGGCTGGCGTCCGATCCGCTCAACCGAAAAAAAATCGCGCCCTGCCATACCGGTTTCGAGATGACAGTAACGGCAAACACTGCCCATACTGAGCATGCATACACTATCACTCGACAGGGGCCTTCCCATGCGCACCTCCCTGCTGTTGCTACTGCTCTCCACCCTCTCCCTGCCGCTCTGGGCCGCAAACATTCTGGTGATCAGCAGCTACCATCCCGAATACCTTTGGGACCAGAGCTACAACGAAGGTTTGCGCAAAGGGTTGCAGGGGGAGCACAAGATCTCTCACTTCTATATGGACACCAAACGCCATCCACGGGAGGCGTTCGACGACATCGCTCAACGGGCTATCGCTTTTTATCTCAAGAGCAAACCGGATCTGGTGGTGCTGGGGGATGACAATGCCATCAACTATCTGGCCAACGAGATCGCCTCGCTGGGTACCCCGGTGGTCTTTCTCGGCATGAACGAAAACCCCCGCCTCAAGGGCTTTGTCGGCCACCCCAAGATCACCGGGGTGCTGGAACGCCCCCTGCTCAAGCGCAACATCAGCGAAATAAGCCAGATGATGGGGGGGCTCGACAAGGCGCTGGTACTGTTTGATTCCAGCAATGTGGCCCTCACCGCTATCGAGGATGAATTCAAGACCCAGACCGAATTGCGAGTCGGCCAGACCCGGGTCAACAGCCAGCTGATGGGCGACTACAGCCTCTGGCAGGAGGCGGTGCTCAACGCCAAGAAGAATGGCTATCAGGCAATCTTCCTCGGCCTCTACCACACGCTGGTCGATGATAATGGCAAGCATGTGAGCGAACAGACTGTGCTGGAGTGGACCAGCGCCAACACGCCGGTGCCGCTCTTCTGTTTCTGGGAGTTTACCGTCGGCAAGGGGATGGCCATCGGCGGGCTGGTACTGGACGGCCACGATCAGGGGTTGCAGGCAGCGTCCCTTATCAACACCATACTGGCGGGCACCCTGCCCCGTACTATCTCCCCGCGAGCGGCCCTGCGCGGCGAATATGTCTTCAGCAAGAGCGAGCTGGCCCGCTGGCAGCTCACTGTGCCCGACAAATGGCACAACAAGATCATGTGGCGTGAGTAACAATAAGTAACCCGGCACATTGGCCGGGTAACACCTGCACAGTCAGATGACTGATGACCGAAAGCCGCGTGCGTCAGCTGGCAGCAAAAGGCAGGGAGAGGCGCTTGGCAAGCGCCTGGAAGTGCTGGCTGATCTCGGCACCAAACAGAGGATCACCGATAGCTCGGTTCTGCCAGTTTTGCTCCAGATGACGCCAGTCATCCTCGGTCAGGGAGTCACGCAGATGGGGGAAGATCACCCCCTCTTCGTAGTTCATGTGTGCCTCTTGCAGCTCCACGAAGCGCTCCAGCTTGGCGGTGAACTGATCGAGCGGGATCACCGCATCCATCAGGATCATCTCCACCATCTCCTTGAGCTCGGTCCCTGCCTCCAGCAACTTGAGATGCTCTTCATGCAAGCGGTTCGCGACATCCCCCTCCACCACCCGGTATTTCAGGTAGTAGTCATAGACAAGATCTTCCTTGGGGTGGTGATACTTGTCAGAGACCTCCCGCAGATAATCGATGACATCGCGCACCAGAAAATAGCTGATGGGTTGCTCGGCACGAATGGCGGCCAGCTTCTGCTTCAGCAGATCCAGCAGTCGGGCGATATTGAGGTGATCCTTGTGCAGACTCGATAACATGGGCACTCCTTGGCGCTGAAATAAAATGTTACTTTCCTGAGTATACGGTCATTTGTCGCCCAAACTTTGCACTCAATCAAGTGGTTGGCAGACAGATTGCCATTCGATCGGGCTTTTACCCTGCAATTCCAGCAGGCGGTTGGTCTCGGAAAAGTGGCCGCAACCGATAAAACCACGGTGGGCAGAAAGGGGGCTGGGATGGGGTGCCGTCAACACGTGGTGGCGTTGCCGGTCGATAAAACGCCCTTTCTTCTGGGCATGGGAGCCCCACAACAGAAATACCACCCCCTGACAACTGGCATTGATCTGCTCAATGACCCGATCGGTGAAGGTTTCCCACCCCAGATGGGCATGAGAGTGTGCCTGACCGGCCTGCACTGTCAGCACTGTGTTGAGCAGCAGAACCCCCTGTCTGGCCCAGGACTCCAGAAAACCGTGATTGGGTGTGACGAAACCAGGCAGATCCCGCTGCATCTCCTTATAGATGTTGACCAGTGAGGGGGGGGTACGCACCCCGGGCAGGACGGAGAAGCAGAGACCATGTGCCTGATTCGGGCCATGGTAGGGATCCTGTCCCAGGATCACCACCTTGACCTGATCCAGTTCGGTCAGTTTGAAAGCATTGAACACATCGGCCGCGGGGGGGTAGATCACCTTGCCCGCTTCCCGCTCTGCCCTGACGGTCGCCAGCGTACACTTGAAATAGTCCTGCTCTTTTTCAGAGCCAATCACATCACTCCAGGTCAGCACCCCGGCCTCCTCACTTGATACGGCGAAGGAGTCAGGATAGGGGGGCAGCCCGCAAGACGCAACCGTGACTCACACTTTCCAGAGCCTGGCGAGCCGGCCGGAGCGCTCCAGTTTGTGCAGACCGGCGTTAAACAGCAACATCAAGCGGCGGGCATCGGGATCGGCCTTGCGCATCAGCAGATAGCCCGGCTGGGACCAGATGGGATCGGGGGCACCACTCAATGCTGCCGCTTGGGGATGACGAGAGAGAACCTGCTGAAACAGAACCTGTGCCACCTGTTCATCCATGACCAGATAACGAATGCGTCCGGTGAGCAGTTTCTCCATGCTCTCCTCATCGGAGTCGGACCACTCAAGAGACAGCTCGGATTGCCTTGCTGCAAACCCTTCACCATAAAAATAGCCACGGGTAACCCCGACAGGCTCGTTTTTCAGCTCACCCAAACTGACCAATGGCGAACCATTAAGTGCAAGCAGACGGGTCGTAAATTTGCCCAGCGATGCAGAGAGATAGAAGTGCTGCTCGCGCTCGCGAGAGCGAAACCAGGGCATGGTAATCATATAACGCCCTTCAAGAGTCAGGCTGTATGCCTCAGACCAGGGGTAGAAATGAAAGCTGACATCGACCCCCTGCTCGGCAAAGGCCTCACGTACCACCTGACAGAGAAACCCCTGATTGGGCAGCGACTCACTGATATAA
Source organism: Aeromonas sp. 603079 (assembly GCF_049172135.1). Lineage (NCBI taxonomy): Bacteria > Pseudomonadati > Pseudomonadota > Gammaproteobacteria > Aeromonadales > Aeromonadaceae > Aeromonas > Aeromonas sp. 603079. The sequence continues at coordinate 141,593 of NZ_JAAKPX010000012.1, forward strand.
GGCGGCCATTCGCCCACCGCTATGCGTACTGTTTCGGCCCGGACCACAGCTGTGATTGCCCAGCAACAGAACAGGGCCAACCATCCCCACATTCGCCACCTGATATTCACCCGACACTCTCCTTGCTTTCTGCTGAGTGTAGCCAACTCCTCAATCCACCACAGAAAAGCCGAAAAAGATGTAGTTAAATTACTAGATTAAAAAGATAAAAGATGCATAATTTTGATATCTTACAAAATCAGAAAAATGACCTATTTTTGATTCAACTCAAGAATTTAATCCCATTCAAATGGCGCTTTATTGATTTTTATTGATCTAGATCAATTTTAGTAATATTACCAACATGGTATATATGACCTCATCAAAGCAAAGGTGTAAGGCAAGGGCCCTTTAAGCCACCACAATTAACGGTAGCTTAAATACATCAGGGTAATTTCCTTACAGTTGGATTCGCGTTCCCATTGAGGAGTCATACCATGATCAAAGGCATTCAAATCACCCAGGCTGCCAACACCGCCCTGCTGAACTCTTTCTGGCTGCTGGACGAAGAGAAGCAACAGGCTCGCTGCATCTGTGTCAAAGGCGATGCCTTTGCTGCCGATCAGGAAGTCGCACTCTCTGATCTGGGTCAGTTCGAATACCGCGAACTGCCTGTTCAGGCCGAACCGGCTGTTGAAGGTGGTCAGCACCTGAACGTCAACGTGCTGCGTCGCGAAACCCTGGAAGATGCTATCGAGAATCCGGAGAAGTACCCGCAGCTGACCATCCGCGTATCTGGCTACGCAGTGCGTTTCAACGCCCTGACCCCGGAACAGCAGCGTGACGTGGTTACCCGTACTTTCACCCAGAGCCTGTAATCAGCGTCCTGCAGTGAACCGCTGATACTTGCTGTATCAGCACAAAAAACGGCCTGTCGGCCGTTTTTTTATACGTGCTTTCACTGGGCAAGCGCAAAAAACAAGGCCTCGCATTGCGAGGCCTTGTGATAAGTGCTTGTCCCATCAAGCAGAGGTATCCAGGGGCTCAAAACCCTTGATCAGGTCATCGATGGCCTTCATCTGTTTGAGGAAGCCTTCCAGCTTCTCCAGCGGCAGGGCACTCGGGCCATCGCAGCGGGCAATTTTCGGATCCGGGTGGGACTCGATAAAGAGACCGGCCAGACCGACTGCCATACCGGCGCGTGCCAACTCGGTCACCTGTTCGCGACGGCCACCGGAGGCGGCACCCAGCGGATCACGGCACTGCAGGGAGTGGGTCACGTCAAAGATCACCGGATAGCCACCGGTGCTCTTCTTCATCACGCCCAGACCCAGCATGTCCACCACCAGGTTGTCGTAGCCGAAGTTGGCACCGCGCTCACACAGGATCAGCTGATCGTTGCCGCACTCCTCGAACTTGTCGGTGATGTTCTTCATCTGGCTTGGGCTGAGGAACTGCGGCTTCTTGATGTTGATAACGTTGCCGGTGCGGGCCATGGCTTCCACCAGATCAGTCTGGCGCGCCAGGAAAGCGGGCAGCTGGATAACGTCCACCACCTCGGCGACCGGCTTGGCCTGATGGGGTTCGTGCAGATCGGAGATGACCGGCATGCCGAAGGTCGCTTTCAGCTCCTGGAAAATCTTCATACCCTCTTCCAGACCCGGACCCCGGTAGGAGTGGATGGAGGAGCGGTTGGCCTTGTCCCAGCTCGCCTTGAAGACAAACGGGATGCCCAGCTTGCTGGTCACTTCCACGTACTTCTCGCACACCGCCATCGCCATGTCGCGGGATTCCAGCACGTTCATGCCGCCAAACAGCACGAACGGTTTGTCGTTGGCAACGTCGATCTGGTTGATCTTGATATTCTTCTGTTCCATCTAAGACTTCCTTAATGAAGGGGCCTGAAGCCAAGTTACTCCGTTGCAGCCGAGCGCTGCGGCCTTGATATTCTTCTGTTTCAGTTTCAAGCCGCCCTTAATGGAGGGGCTTGGGGCTCAGATCCAGCGCGGCCAGCTGTACTTTCAGCACATCAGCGACCGGATCGTCCGGGCATTGTTCAATAAAATATTCAAAATCGTCGGCGGCCTGACGCGGGCAGTCGAGCTGCTCGTAGATAAAGCCGCGATCCCGCGTCTCCAGCGGATCGCCGGGCTTCATCCGCAGCAACAGCTCGCTGCAACGCAGCGCCTCGGGCATGCGGTCTTCCCGCAGCAGGGCCCCCTTGCTGACGTTGAGCAGCCGTTCGATGATCTCCCACTGGCCGGAGGGCTGCAGGTAGTCGGGAGTGAGGGTCGCCAAGTCCCCCAGCGCACCGCGCAGCAGCAGCTCGATGCGGGCCAGGCTCAGCTCGTCGCCGGTAAAGGGGTCGACATAGACCTCCCCCTCGCCACCGGCAAAGCTCACCAGGAAGTGACCGGGGAAGCAGATCCCCTCCACATCGAGCCCGAGCTTGCGCCCCAGCTGGATAATGAGAATGCCGAGGCTGACCGGGATCCCCTTGCGCTGAACCAGCACCTGATTGAGATCGCAGTTGTTGGCAGAGAAATAATCCTGCCAGTCGCCATGAAAACCGAGGCTGTGGTAGAAGCCCTGCAGCAACTGCTGGCGCACCTCGTCGCAGGTGCCCTCTTCGATCTGCTCGTCCAGCCACTCGTCCAGCAGGTTCAACTCGCGGATCCCCTCCTCGACCGAGCCATAAATCTCGTCGCTGACTGACAACGCCAGTTCGGTGATGTCGTGGGCTTCGAAATCGGTCCATTCGTCTATGTGTAACATTCTCTTCATGCCTTAGCCGAACACACTCGTCTGTTTGAGCACTGCCAACTTGGCAATAAAGTAGATCCAGCCGAGCGCCCCCAGAAAGGAGCACCAGCGCACCAGATTGCTTTTGGCCAGCCGCAGCGCCATCGCCGCCAGAAATACCAGCACCAGAATGGCCATCAGCTTCTCGCTGAGCCAGGGCGTTCCGTTATTGAGCGGGTTGAGATCCAGCACCATGCAGAGCAATACGCCGGAGAGCACCACCAGACCGTTGAGCCAGCCGCTGACCTTCATCACCGGCGCGCTATAGGCTCGGCCAGTAGCGGTCTGTACCCAGTAGAAGCGGAGCATAAACATCAGCACGGCCCCGGCAATCAGGGTGAGGTGCAGGTGTTTGAGCACAAAAACCATATTCAATCCTTGCATGGGGGCGCACAGGCAACCCGCCGATTAACAGTGAGGAACCGTCAGCGCAGCGGGCAGAGGCCCAGCGTCACCCTGTCGTTATCCCCGTAATCGCGCACCGTGGCTACCTCGCGGTAGCCGCCATCACGCAGCAACTGACGCACCGCCTCCCCCTGATCCCAGCCATGCTCCAGCAGCAACCAGCCATCGGTCAGCAGATAAGCGGGAGCATGGGCCACGATGTGGCGGATATCGGCCAGCCCGGCGTCATCGGCAACCAGCGCCGAGCGGGGTTCAAAGCGCACGTCACCCTGTTCGAGATGGGGATCGGCGCCATCAATATAGGGGGGATTGGAAACAATCACCGCAAAACGTGGCGTATTGTCGCGATCCGGCTCGCCAAGGGGCTCGAACCAGCTGCCGTCGCGCACCTCGATGGGCAACCCCAGCGCAGCGCTGTTCTCGCGGGCCAGCGCCGCGGCATCGGCCATCCGATCCACCGCCCACACATCGATTTCGGGCCGCTCGGACTTGAGCGCCAGCGCGATGGCGCCGGTGCCAGTGCCGAGATCCAGCACGGCGCACGGCCCCTGCGGGATTCTGGTCAGCGCCTGCTCGACCAGCACCTCGGTATCGGGGCGCGGGATCAGGGTCGCCGGGCTCACCTTGAGGGGCAGCGACCAGAACTCCCGCTCGCCAACGAGATGGGCGATGGGTTCGCCATTGAGACGACGGGCCAGCCACCCCTGCAGGGTGGCCTGCTGGGCGGCATCCAGCTCACGCTCGGGCCAGGTCATCAGATAGCTGCGACGACACCCGAGCAGATGGCAGAGCAGTACATCGGCGTCGGCGCGGGGGGACTCCCCCCCAGCCAACACGGTCATGATATGGGCGCGGGCCTGCTGGATCTGCATCAGTGCCACTCCACCTTATGGGCAGAACACTTAATACGAGCTTGCCGGATCACCATTTGCATCAGTTGTTCTCGGCCAGCGAGGCGAGCTGATCGGCCTGATACTCCTGCACCAGCGGGGTGATGACGCAGTCCAGATCCCCTTCCAAAATTTCGGAGAGACGGTAGAGGGTCAGGTTGATGCGATGCTCGGAGAGGCGGCCCTGCGGGTAGTTGTAGGTACGAATGCGCTCGGAACGATCACCGGAGCCCACCAGATTGCGACGGGTGCTCTGCTCGGCGGCGCGGTGACGCTCATCCTCGGCCGCTTGCAGGCGGGCGGAGAGCACCGACATCGCCTTGGCGCGGTTCTTGTGCTGGGAGCGCTCGTCCTGACACTCCACCACCAGACCGGTCGGCAGGTGGGTGATGCGAATGGCCGAGTCGGTCTTGTTGACGTGCTGACCACCGGCACCGGAGGCGCGGAAGGTGTCGATCTTCAGGTCAGCCGGATTGATCTCGATCTGCTCGGCTTCCGGCACTTCCGGCAGCACGGCGACGGTACAGGCGGAGGTGTGCACCCGGCCCTGAGATTCGGTCTCCGGCACCCGCTGTACCCGGTGACCACCGGATTCAAACTTGAGACGGCCATAGACGCGCTCGCCGTCGATCTTGGCGATCACCTCCTTGTAGCCACCGTATTCACCGTCGTTGCAGCTGACGATGGAAACGCGCCAGCCCTGACGCTCGGCAAACCGTGAATACATGCGGAACAGGTCACCGGCAAAGATGGCCGCTTCGTCGCCACCGGCACCGGCCCGGATCTCCAGATAGCAGTTATTGTCATCCTTGGGATCCTTGGGCAGCAACATCAGTTGCAGCTCCTGCTCCAGCGCCTCCAAATTGGCCTTGGCGAGCGGCAGCTCCTCCTGCGCCATCTCGCGCAGGTCGGCATCGTCCTCCTCCAGCATCATCTGGGTGGTATCCAGATCATCCTGAGCCTGACGGTAACGCTGGAAGGCGTGAACGATATCTTCCAGCTGGGCATATTCGCGGGTCAGGGCGCGGTAGCGATCCTGATCCGAGACCACGTCTGGCTCGCCGAGCATGGCCTGTACTTCTTCGTGGCGCTCGATGAGGCCTTCCAGCTTTCTGATCAGTGACGGATTCATAACTCTTGCATTCTCAATGGAGGACGGGACAACCGGCAGGTTGCCCGAAAATTATGGCTCTTGTGACAACCCCAGCGCCTGCCGCAAGCGGGAGAGCTCGCTCTGATCCCCCTGGGAGGCAGCCTGGCGCAACGCCTGGGTCGGCGCGTGGATCAATTTGTTGGTGAGGCGATGGGCCATCGCCTTGAGCGCCTGTTCGGCACTCTCGCCCTGCGCCAATGCCAGCAGGGCCCGTTGCAACTCTTCATCAGCCACTTGCTGTGACTGATGGCGGTAATCGCGAATGAGATCGACCGAGCTCTGGCCGCGATACCAGCCCATAAACTCGTCGCGCTCTTCCTGCACGATCACTTCCGCCTGTGCGGCAGCCCGTTTACGGGTTTCGAGGTTCTGCTCGATGATCCCCTGCAAATCATCCACCGTGTAGAGATAGGCATCGGAGAGCTCATCGACTTCGGCTTCGATGTCGCGCGGCACGGCAATATCCACCAGAAACATGGGTTTGAAGCGGCGGGCCTTCAGCGCGCGCTCCACCATCCCCTTGCCGATGATGGGCAGTGGGCTGGCGGTCGAGCTGATGACAATATCCGCTTCGTGCAGATAGTCGGGGATCTCTTCGAGCGTCATCACCTGGGCACCGAATTCGGCTGCCAGGGTCTGGGCACGCTGCAGGGTGCGGTTAGCCACCATCATCTTGGTGACATTCTGCTCGCGCAGATGACGGGCCACCAGTTCGATGGTCTCCCCCGCCCCGACCAGCAATACCTTGGTCTGGGAGAGATCGGAGAAGATCCGCCGACCCAGACTGACGGCGGCAAACGCCACCGACACGGCACTGGCGCCAATCTCGGTATCGGTACGCACTCTTTTCGCCACCGAGAAGGATTTCTGGAACAGCCGCTCCAGCGCCCCCTTCACCGACTCCGCCTGCTGGGCGTGAGCGTAGGATTGCTTGATCTGCCCCAGGATCTGCGGCTCCCCCAACACCAGCGAGTCGAGCCCGCACGCCACCCGCATCAGGTGGCGTACCGCCTCTTCATCGTGATGCTGATAGATGGCAGTGACCAGTTCGGCCGCGTCCAGCCCGTGGAACTGTTGCAGCCAGCGCAGCACTTGCTCCTGCCGCTCCTCCTCCAGATTGCAATAGAGTTCGGTCCGGTTGCAGGTGGAGACGATCACCGCCTCGCTGACACCGGGTTGGCTCACCAGCTCACGCAAGGCGCGATCGATGCAGTCCGGGCCAAAGGCGACCCGTTCCCGCAAGGCGACACTGGCGGTGTTGTGGTTGATTCCGAGGGCAAGCAAACTCATGAGTGGGCGACGATCATTTCATACGCTGGGTGCAAAGGCTGCCAATTGTACGAGAAAGGGTAAGTCTTTAAAAGCAATACGGCCGCCCCGTATACTGTGGCAAATTCCTCTCTCTGGAGCCGTCTCTTGCTGCTACGTATTTTTACCGTCACCTGCCTGCTGTTGCTGGCCGGTTGTGCCACCACCCAGCCCCAGCGTGACCAGGTGAACTGGAACCAGGAGCGGGCCCGCCTCGAGCAGCTGACCCATTGGCAGCTCTCCGGCAAGATGGCTATCATCACCCCCCAGCAAAAGGGCAGCGCCCGTCTCAACTGGCAGCAGGATGGGGAGGATTATCGCCTCAACCTCACCAGCCTGATCGGCACCAGCATTCTGGAGCTCTCCCGCAGCAAGGGGGAGATCACCCTGCTCGACAGCGACGGCAATCGCCACCAGAGCCAGGATGCCGAAGCACTCATCTATCAACTGACCGGCTGGAATATTCCGGTTGCTGGATTGCCAGAGTGGATCAAGGGGCTGCCGGGTCAGGCGGAGTTTGAACTCAACCCCGACAGCAGTCTGGCCAGCGTGCGCGACGGCCAGTGGCAGATCGTCTATGGCGATTATCGGGATCAGGATGGCTACCGCCTGCCGCACCAGCTGACCATGACTGGCCAGAACAGCCGCCTCAAGCTTCAGATCAACCAATGGACTCTTGCACGTTAATGGCTTCCACACGCTGGCCGGCACCGGCCAAACTCAACCTGTTTTTACACGTCAATGGCCGTCGTCCCGATGGCTATCACGAGCTGCAGACCCTGTTTATCTTCCTCAACCACAGCGACTGGCTCGAGTTCGAGGTGATACCGAATAGCGACACTCTCACCCTGAGCCCGGCCATTCCCGGTGTGCCGGATGAGCAGAATCTAATTATTCGGGCGGCGCGGCTGCTCCAGGCAACTCTGCCGAGCCCGCAAGGTGCCCATATCCGGCTGGAGAAAGTGCTACCCATGGGCGGCGGCATTGGCGGCGGTTCGTCCGATGCAGCGACCACGCTGGTGGCGCTTAACCACCTCTGGCAGGCGGGTTTGAGTGAAGATGAACTGGCAGCACTTGGCGTCCAGTTGGGGGCCGATGTGCCGGTGTTTGTCCGTGGCAAGGCGGCCTTTGCCGAAGGGGTGGGCGAGCGGCTGCAACCGGTCGAACTGCCCGATGCCTGGTATCTGGTACTCAAGCCCGATTGCCATGTGGCGACCGCGGCCGTATTCCAGGATCCGGACCTGCCGAGAGCCACGCCGAAAATGGCGCTGGACAACTTGCTGGAAGGCGAGTGGAAAAACGATTGCGAATCACTGGTGAAAAAGCGCCACCCCGAGGTTGCCAATGCGCTCGGCTGGTTGCTAGAATACGCGCCGTCAAGAATGACGGGCACAGGAGCCTGCGTCTTTGCTCAATTTGAAGACGAAGTGACTGCTCGGGAAGTGTTGGCCTGCGTGCCGAAGGGACTTGATGGGTTTGTCGCCAAGGGCGAGAACATATCACCTCTCTTCTCCACATTGCAACAGTTCAAATGATTGGGGTATCGCCAAGCGGTAAGGCAGCGGGTTTTGATCTCGCCATTCCTAGGTTCGAATCCTAGTACCCCAGCCAATTTTACCGAACGGTATTGATGATGATTAACATGGCCGGTTTTGCACTCGGCCACGGATTCGGGTTACCGGTATCATCACAATCATTGGGCAGCAGACACCTTGTACGTTATCTTGATAAATCGTTTGCCCCAAAACGATAGGGTCTGATTTCAGACTCCCCCACATACTGGATGCAACCCCGAGGTTTCAAACCGTGCCTGACATGAAGCTGTTTGCTGGTAACGCAACGCCGGAACTAGCCCAGAAGATCGCAGATCGCCTGTTTATCAAACTCGGCAATGCTGCCGTAGGTCGCTTTAGCGACGGCGAGATCAGCGTACAGATCAATGAGAATGTACGTGGTGGCGATATCTTCATCATTCAATCCACCTGTGCCCCGACCAACGACAATTTGATGGAATTGATCGTCATGGTGGATGCTCTGCGTCGTGCTTCAGCTGGCCGTATCACTGCCGTTATCCCCTACTTTGGTTATGCCCGTCAGGACCGTCGCGTCCGCTCCGCCCGTGTACCCATCACCGCCAAGGTTGTCGCTGACTTCCTCTCCAGCGTCGGTGTGGATCGCGTGCTGACCGTTGACCTGCATGCCGAGCAAATTCAAGGTTTCTTCGATGTTCCGGTAGACAACGTGTTCGGTAGCCCGGTGCTGCTGGAAGACATGAAGTCCAAGAACCTCGAGTCTCCTGTCGTTGTCTCCCCGGACATCGGTGGCGTCGTGCGTGCCCGCGCCATCGCCAAGCTGCTGGATGACACCGACATCGCCATCATCGACAAGCGCCGTCCCCGCCCGAACGTCTCCCAGGTCATGCACCTGATCGGTGACGTTGCCGGCCGCGACTGCATCATCGTTGATGACATGATCGACACCGGCGGCACCCTGTGCAAAGCCGCAGAGGCCCTGAAAGAGCGCGGTGCCAAGCGTGTATTCGCCTACGCTACCCACCCGGTCTTCTCCGGTTCCGCCGTCGAGAACATCAAGAACTCCGTGATCGATGAACTGATCATCACCGACTCCATCCCGCTCACTGCGGAGATGAAAGCGGTCGGCAAGGTCAAGCAGCTGACTCTGTCAACTGTACTGGCCGAAGCCATTCGTCGCATCAGCAACGAAGAGTCCATCTCTGCCATGTTTGAGCATTGATAGATTCAGCAATAACGAAAACCGCCATCAGGCGGTTTTCGTCTTTCTGGACCTTCTCTTTCCAACTTTCTGCTATCTGGTACGACCCTGCCCCCGGCAGGCTTAAGGATTTACCCATGAATTGCTTGCGTCCCCTCCTGCTCGCTACCCTCACCTCCGCCCTGTTCGCCTGTCAGCCCGCCAAAGAGAACCCGCCCTTCGTGCTGACCCTGGCTCACATGAACGACACCCACTCCCAGTTTGATCCGGTCAATGCCGAGATCAAAGGGCAGATCTTTGCCCAGCAGGGGGAGACGGACACCCTCTATACCCGCTTTGGCGGTTATCCGCGCCTGCTGACCATGGCGAAAGCCTATCAGGCCGAGGCGCTGGCCAAGAACCAACCCTTGCTGCTGCTGCACGGCGGCGATGCCTGGCAGGGCAGTGGCTACTTCAAACTCAACGAGGGGATGGCCAACGCCGAGTTGCTGAGCCAGTTCGGCCTCGATGCCATGGCGCTGGGCAACCACGAGTTCGATCTGGATAACCAGAAGCTGGCCCGCTTCATCGAGGGGGTCAACTTCCCGGTGCTGGCCGCCAACCTCGACACCAAGGCCGATCCGGCCCTCAGCAAGGCTGACAACCTCAAGCCCTTCGTGGTCTACGCCTTTGACGGCAACCAGAAGAGCCCGGTCACCGATCTCGACAACCTGCCACAAGGCAAACAGCTGGTCGCCGTCATCGGTCTGGTACTGGAAGACATGGGCAATATCGCCCCCAACGTCGGCAAGCTGCGCTTTGGCAAGGAGGTCGCCTCGGCTCAGGCCACGGTCGACATGCTGCAAGCCAAGGGGATCCATCAGATCGTGGCGCTCACCCACATCGGCAACGAGCGGGATCTGGCGCTGGCGGCCAAGGTAAACGGCCTCGATGCCATCGTCGGCGGCCACTCCCACAGCCTGCTCGGCGATTTTCGCAATATCGGCTGGGGCAAGACCGGCGATTACGCCAAGCTGGTGACCAATCCGGATGGCATCGGCAAAACCTGCGTGGTGCAGGCAGGCTCCTACGCCCAGGCCATCGGTCTGGCACAGGTAACCTTTGACAGCCAGGGTCAGGTGACCGACTGCCAGGGCCACAATAGCCTGCTGGCCAGCCGCGACTTCTTCGCCGATGCGGCGCGCAAGCAAGCGCTCGACGATGCCCGGAGCAAAGAGGCAAGCCAGTTTGTCGACAACCAACCCAATCTGGTCACCGTGGATGAAGATCCGCGCCTGCGCGGCATCATCGACAGCCACTACAAACCGGCGCTGGAGAAAGCCTACGGCCCGGTGATCGGCACCATCCCCGAGCAGCTGCAAAATGCCCGTCGCCCCGGTGACAACGGCAGCGACAGCCATGGCTCAGATGTAGCGCCGCTGGTTGCCGAAGGGGAGTTCTACTGGGCCAATACCCCAGCAGTGCAAGATCTGACCGGCGGCCCGGTCGATTTTTCTCTGGTGGCGGTGGGTGGCGTGCGCGCCGACCTGCCTGCTGGCGAATGGCGCGAGGGGGATAGCGCCCTCACCCTGCTGCCGTTCAAGAACCAGCTCGCGGTGCTGACCCTGACCGGCGCCGAGGTGCGCGCCCTCCTGACCGAGACCATCACCGCCACCCTGCCCGCCAGCGCCCATGCCGGCAAGTTCCCCTATGGCGGCCACCTGCGTTACACCTTCCAGGAGACCGACGCAGGCAAAGCGGGCACCCTGACCCAATTGCAGCGCAAGACCGCAAGCGGCGAGTGGCAGGATCTGGTGGATAGCCAGCGCTATCGGGTGGTGATGAACGCCTACAGCGCCAACGGCAACGATGGCTGGCAGGCACTGGCCAATGCCCAGCGCCAGAAGAGCGAGCGGGTCGACATCGCCAGCGTCAATGGCAAGCTGACCGCCTTCCCGGTGTTGAAGGTGGCACAAAACGGTGAACTGCTGAGCGCCGTCTATGACCCGGGCCAGGCCCTCGATTGCAAGGCCAGCGGCGTGGATTGCGGCACCGATGCAGCCTCTTTCGTGGAGTATGTGCGCGATGCCCGCCCCTCCCTGACCGCGCTGGATGAGGAAACTGTCACCCTGCTGCGTACCAAATAACGACGGTAGTCAACCGGGCACAATCCATCGGTAAGCTGAAACGGGCCTCATGCAAGAGGCCCGTTTGCCCACCGTTAGCCACCCATAGCCACCCATTGGCCGCAATAATGCTGCAAATCCCGCCATAACATGCGCATTGGTTGAGTGATCGCCACTCGGCGGCTAGAATATTGCGTCCTATTGCCCTGGGTAGTGTGCCCACGGCAGCTGCGAGTGAAGACATCAAGCGTGACAAGCGAAATCAAACTGATCGTCGGACTGGGCAACCCCGGCCCGGAATATGCCAAGACCCGCCACAACGCGGGCGCCTGGTATGTGGAGCAACTGGCCCGCTGGCACAATGTCAGCCTGCGTGAAGAACCCAAGTTCTTCGGCCATACTGCCCGCATCCTGGTCGAGGGGCAGGATGTGCGGCTGCTCATCCCGAACACCTATATGAACCTCTCTGGCAAGGCGGTGGCCGCACTGGCGCGTTTTTATCAGATTGAGCCGGAAGCGATGCTGGTGGCCCATGACGAGCTGGATCTGCCGCCGGGCATCGCCAAGTTCAAGCAGGGTGGTGGTCACGGTGGCCATAACGGCCTCAAGGACATCATCGCCAAGATGGGCAACAACAATAACTTCTTCCGGCTGCGTCTCGGGATCGGCCATCCCGGCAGCAAAGAGCAGGTGGCTGGCTTCGTCCTGACCAAGGCCCCCAGCAGTGAACAGAACCTGATCGACGCCGCGCTGGACGAGTCTCTGCGCGCCACCGACATCCTGTTCAAACAAGATATGACCAAGGCCATGAATCGCTTGCACAGCTTCAAGGCGGAAAAGGGTTAGGTCGGTTTGACCCTGTACGGGCATTGTGCCGGTACATGAGCAACGACCAGAACAAGCATGACATGGGCCGCCTGCGGGCGACCCCCAACAGCATCCATCAAGTAAGGTAACAATCCATGGGTTTTAAATGCGGTATCGTGGGCCTGCCCAATGTAGGCAAATCCACCCTGTTCAACGCGCTGACCAAGGCCGGTATCGAAGCCGCCAACTTCCCGTTCTGCACCATCGAGCCGAACACAGGTGTGGTGCCGATGCCGGATCCCCGCCTCGATCAGCTGGCTGCCATCATCAATCCGCAGCGCGTTGTGCCGACCACCATGGAATTCGTCGACATCGCCGGTCTGGTTGCCGGTGCCTCCAAGGGTGAAGGTCTGGGTAACCAGTTCCTGGCCAACATCCGTGAAACCGAAGCGATCGGCCACGTTGTGCGCTGCTTCGATGACGAGAACATCATTCACGTTGCCGGCAAGGTCTCTCCCGCTGACGATATCGAAGTGATCAACACCGAGCTGGCCCTGTCGGATCTGGACGCCTGCGAGCGCGCCATTCACCGCCAGGCCAAGCGCGCCAAAGGCGGCGACAAGGATGCCAAGCTGGAAGTGGAAGTGCTGGAGAAGATCAAGGTCGCGCTGGAAAACGGTCAGATGATCCGCGGCATGAAGCTGGATAAAGAAGAGCTGGCCGCTGTCAGCCACCTCAACTTCCTGACCCTGAAACCCACCATGTATATCGCCAACGTGGCGGAAGATGGCTTCGAGAACAACCCCTATCTGGACAAGGTGCGTGAAATCGCTGCCGCCGAGAACGCGGTCGTGGTCGTGGTCTGCTGCGCCATCGAAGCGGACATCGCCGAACTGGACGACGAAGATCGCGCCGAGTTCATGGCTGACCTTGGTATCGAAGAGCCGGGCCTGAACCGTGTTATCCGCTCCGGCTACCAGCTGCTCAACCTGCAGACCTACTTCACCGCCGGTGTGAAAGAGGTGCGCGCCTGGACTATTCCGGTCGGTGCCACCGCCCCGCAAGCGGCTGGCAAGATCCATACTGACTTTGAAAAAGGCTTTATTCGCGCCCAAACCATCGCCTTTGAAGACTTTATCAACTACAAGGGTGAGCAAGGTGCCAAGGAAGCGGGCAAGATGCGCGCTGAAGGGAAAGATTACATCGTCAAAGATGGCGATATCATGAACTTCCTGTTCAACGTCTAATCCCATGACAGGCCAGCATTTGCTGGCCTGTTTTTTATCTGCCATTGCCCGGGCAATCATGGCAATGTCTTAAAAAAAACCAGATTGTTGGGCTTTTGCGCAACAGAGACCAATAACTGGTCAAACGCACTCAAATTGCGTTTTTCTGGCAAAAAAAGGGTTGACGCCCCAGAGCCAGATACGCATAATTCGGCCCGCACGGTGACGAGGTAACGACTCACCGGAAGCAAGGTTGGCTATGTAGCTCAGTTGGTTAGAGCATCGCACTCATAATGCGGGGGTCACAGGTTCGAATCCCGTCATAGCCACCA